>CAMNFR010000017.1 GCA_946537305.1 uncultured Lachnospiraceae bacterium
TTGGAAAAGAGTCCACAGAATAAATAATGGAGGAGAAAGAGACATGCCGATTGAAGGGAGCCAGAAGAAGAAAAACCGCTATGCAGCGACAGCGCGGCATGAGCATGAAGCGAAGCGGAATGCGAATGACTGCACCGCGGCAAACTGAATATTATCAGATCGCAAGGTGAAATTCTTCGGATCTGACCTCGTTTCGGTGGGCTGTAGCAGCCGGTAGCAGATTTGTAGCAGAGAAAAAACGAAAAACCCACGGAAAACCGTGGGTTTCGGAGTGGAGCATAGGGGGATCGAACCCCTGACCTCAAGATTGCGAACCTTGCGCTCTCCCAGCTGAGCTAATGCCCCAAAGCAGAAGCTATCATACCTCTTTTAGAGGGAAAACGCAAGCACTTTTTGTGGCAGATGTATATCTAACATCTGCGGTAGAATGATGCTGTATTTGGGAGAATGTGCAAATATTGCGCGTTTCGGAACATTTACAACCTGAGATCTCCGAAGATTCTTACTTAGGACGATCGCTTTTTCGTGAAATGGGCAAATCAAGATGGCTTCGGGTGATTTACAATCCAGATTCCTTACTGATAGCGCCTGGTTCGGCCTGATATTGGGTTGTAAATGTATTGTGAAGCTCTCTGGTTGAATATTTTTATGTATTTCCGTGCTGAGAGCCATCATCTACCCTTGGAAACGGGTTGTAAATCATCTTTGGAAACGGCTCTTTGCCCGTTCGCTGGATTCTTGGATGTTGTCCTCGAACTATCAACTGGGTTTCCTCGGGAATGATGGATGGGATGATGCAAAATGCGATCGGATATGCTATACTCAAAAAAGTGATTGCCCCTCCACTATAGATAGGGGGAACAGAATCTTTCCCAAAAAGGCAGGAACCGGTTATGGTAAAAATAGATTTGATCACAGGTTTTCTTGGGGCAGGAAAGACGACTTTTATAAAGAGATATGCGGAGTATCTTCTTAGACAGGGGCTTCGCATCGGTATTCTGGTCTATGATCACGGGGCCGTGAATGTCGATGTTCCGATGCTGCAGGATCTTCGGTCGGATGCCTGTGAACTGGAGAGTATTATTGGCGATTGTGATGCAGACAGTCATCGCAGACGTTTCCGGACAAAGCTGATCTCCATGGGGATGAGCGGTTATGACCGTATCCTGATCGAGCCTTCGGGCATTTTTGATATGGATGAATTCTTCGATGTGCTACATGATGCACCGTTAGACCAGTGGTTCGAGGCGGGGAGCGTTATTGCGGTTGTCGATGCCCGCTTGGAGGAGGAACTTCCGAAGGAAGCTGATTTCTATCTGGCCTCACAGGCTGCCTGGGCCGGGCGAATTCTGCTGAGCCGCGCACAGCTTGCCACGGAGGAGGAAATCAGGCATACACTGCAGCACCTGCAGCGGGCCGCTGACAGAATTCACGGAGAAGCTATCTCTGAAGACCGGATCATCTGCAAGGACTGGAATGAACTGACGGAGAATGATTATAAGCAGATCATGAACAGCGGATACTATCCGGCTGACTATGTGAAAACAATCGCCGGATCGAAGACCGGTTTTTCTTCCTTCACCTGCCTGGATCCGTCCATGACCAGAGCACGTTTTCGCAGTCTTGTAAAGGAACTATTCCAGCATGAGCGTTACGGAAATATCTTTCGTGTTAAAGGATTTCTGGAGGAGAACGGAAAATGGTTTCAGCTTAACGCGACAAGAAAAGACACTCTGGTGAAAGAAACTTCTATGACGCGCGGCGCGGTTATCGTGATCGGAAGCGGACTGCAGGAGACGGCGATCCGGCATCTGTTCGATACTAATACCGGTGGAAGTATCAAGATTTTTCTGATCCGGCACGGGCAGACCCGGTTGAATACCAAAGCTGTCCTTCAGGGACGAAGCGATGAACCGATGAATGAACAGGGGATTGCACAGGCAGAGCATGCGGCCGAGTGGTTCCGGCAGCAGGGCATCCGCTTTGATGCCGTCTACAGCAGTCCGCTGATTCGGGCTGTCAAGACAGCAGAGATCGTGTCAGGAGGTGCGGAAATTCTAAAAGATGACCGGCTTCTGGAGATGGATTACGGCCCCTATGAAGGGATCAGTTATTATCATCTGCCGCCGGAAGCAGCCTGGTTCTTCAAGGATTTTGTGAACCATCCCGCGCCGGAGGGCATGGAGCCGCTGCAGCATGTTACCGAGAGAATGGGGCTGTTCCTGGAAGATATCGCGCGGAAGGCGCCTGCAAAATCTGACATGACGATTCTTGTTGCAACGCATGCCATCGCGTTGAAAGGCGCCTTGGAACACCTGACGCCAGAATCCGGCGGAAGCTTTTGGTCCAAACATCTTGGGAACTGTGCGGTCTATATGACGGAATGGCAGGGAGGCGGATTCACCCTGCCCGTGGAATGTGCTATCTGATTCTGAAAAAAGTGCTTGCGTTTTCCTTTTAAAAGAGGTATGATAGGTTCTGCTTTGGGGCATTAGCTCAGCTGGGAGAGCGCAAGGTTCGCAATCTTGAGGTCAGGGGTTCGATCCCCCTATGCTCCACTTTTCAACCGCGTATATACGCGGTTTTTTTGTTGTGAAAATTTGTTTCCTGTTGACATTTCCTGTATATTTTTACATAATTATGATTGTAGGCGGTGCCTATATCTACGAATAACAGGTAACCAGGCAATGCTTCGCAGGGAGGGGAATGTTCATGAAGTTCAAAAAAATTGTTATGATGCTTGCGGTGGTGCTAACAGCTGCCGTGATTATGACGGCCGGCAGTATTCCTGTTCAGGCGCTGACTGGGGATAACTTCAGGATTGAAGATGGTGTGCTCACAGTCACGGGAGAAAAATTCTGTATAGTAAGTACATCCCTGAAGGATTTCCGGGAGGATGTTAAAAAGGTGGTCGTGCAGCCCGGCGTGACCGAACTGGGCAGTATGGCGTTTCAGAACTGCTCTAATCTTACACAGGTCACACTCCCGGCCTCACTCAAATATATCAGCGATGATGCCTTTAGCGGCTGCAGCAGTCTGGGAAGCATTAAGCTTCCTTCCGGAATCACCAAGATAGAAACCTATGCTTTCTTCAATTGCAGCAGTCTGAAGAGTATCGAGATTCCGAAAAACGTGACCGTCATCGAAGCGAATGCATTTGATGGATGTACCTCGCTGGCAGGTACGCTGACCATACCGGAGGGGGTCACGGAGTTCGGATATGGTGTTTTTAATGGTTGTTCTTCCATTAAAAAGGTAGTTCTTCCGTCCACCCTGAAGACCATGGGCGGAATATCTTGGGGGACTTTTGCAGATTGCAAAAGTCTGGAAGAGATCAACATACCGATGAATGTAGACACGATTACAGATTTCGCCTTCGAGGGATGCTCTTCATTGAAAAAAGTTTCGCTGATCAACGGAACACTAAAGAGAATCGGCAGCGAGGCCTTTAAGAATTGTACCTCTCTCGAAAGCCTGATCATTCCCTCGTCGGTGACAGGTTTAGGCAATCAATGTTTTGTAGGATGCACTGCCATGAAGGATCTGGCAATCCTCGGAAGCAACGTATCCGTCAATACCTATGCGGATGAAACATCTCTGGCGTCAGCCACGGTCCACTGCATGCAATACAGTGGCGCGGAAGCGGCGGCAAAGGGATGGGGATGTGCGATTCATCATCTAAAAGAAGGTGTCATTACACGTAAGCCTACTGCCACTGCTTACGGTGAGCGCAAATATGTCTGCAAGGATTGTGGAAAAACCTATACGGAGGTGCTTCCTCCGCAGGATCTTCCGGTGATTTCTTCACTTACGTCTACTTCCAAGGGCGTGAAGATCCAGTGGTCTGCCGTGAAGGGTGCCACATCCTATCAGATCTATCGGAACGGGCAGAAGATTTCTTCTACATCCTCGACCTCTTATGTTGATACCAAGGCTAAGAAGAACGGTTCCTTCTATAATTATAAGATCGTGGCGCAAAAAGGAAGCTCCGGTACTACTGTGATCGGTGAATCGGAGCAAAAACAGACCCTGTACCTGACGGCGCAGAAGATAACTTCCTTAAAGAACAAAGCGAAGAAAAAGGCTGTTGTGAAATACAAAAAGAACAGCAAGGCGACTGGATATCAGATCCAGTACGGAACCAGCAGCAAATTCTCGAAGACCAAAACCAAAACGGTAACAGCAAAGAAGAAAAAGACCTCTGTTACGCTGAAAAAGCTGAAGAAGGGAAAGAAGTATTACGTAAGGGTCCGCGCTTACAAATCCTATGGCACCGTGACCTATTATGGCGCCTGGAGCAGCAAGAAATCTGTCAAGATCAAGAAGTAAAAAGGGGATGACAAGGGGACGTAGCTTCTGTCACATTGCGTGCAATGTGACAGAAGCTACGTCCCCTTGTCATTGGTTTACGGCAGTATATTGCCGGCTGCCAGATAGATCTCGTACCATTCTTTCCTGCTCAGCGTAAAGGAGGCGGCTTCCGCGGCATCTCTTACGCGCTGTGGCTTTGTGGTCCCGATGATGGCCTGCACAGAGATCGGGAGCCGCAGGATCCAGGCAAGGGCAACGGCGGTGTTGGTTACCTGTTTTTCTTCCGCAATGCGGTCGATCACTTTATTCAGGACAGGATATTTTTCTGAACCCAGAAAAACGCCGCCGAAAAAGCCATACTGCAGGGCCGACCAGGCCTGAATGGTGATATCGTTGAAGGAGCAGTATTCGATGATGCCGCCGTCCCGCATAATACTGGCATCTGTTGCGGTATTAAAATTAAAGCCTGCGTCAAGCGTCGGCGTAAATGCAGCACTCAACTGAATCTGATCGGCAACGATCGGCATGGGAAGGTATTTCTTCAGCCGTTCGATCATCATTGGGCTGCAGTTGCTGAGGCCGAAGTTCAGAACTTTTCCGCTGGCCTTCAGGATATCAAAGGCTTCCGCGATCTCTTCGGGCTCCATCAGTGCATCGGGGCGATGCAATAGAAGAGAATCGATGTGATCGGTCTTCATGCGGGCAAGACTGCCGTCCACGGATTTCAGGATGTGCTCCTTTGAAAAATCAAAATAGGTAAAATCGGGATCCTTCACGATCCCGCATTTTGTTTGCAGGAAAAATTTTTGCCGCAGCTCGGGACGCGCGGCGAACACTTCCCCAAGTTTTTCTTCACAGGCGCCGTTCGCGTAAATGTCGGCGTTATCCAGCATGTTGATGCCGGTGTCCAGCGCGGTATCCAGAAGATACCCCACTTCCGGGACGCTCATGGAGTTGGCTGTGGTCTTTCCCGGGCCAATCCGCATAAGTCCGAGAACAATTTCAGAAACCTCCCGCCTATCGGATCCGAATGGTATGTATCGCATAATTCCCTCCTTATATGCACAGGTAGAAAATGAAATCAGGCCTGCTGCCATAATATAGAAAAGTATAGCATACTTTGGCACAGAGGGGAATATCGGGGAATACTATAATATCCGATCCGGATCAGCTGCTTGATCCTCCACGCCAGTTCAATGTCCGCCCAGGTATATTCCCGGTAGTTATTGGTCCGGCTGTCCGTCCGGGGATGAATATAGCCCCGCCGGACATAGTCCTCCATCGTTCGCCGCGACAGGCCTGTATGCTGCGCGATCCATCCGCTCCGATACGTCTTCACGGTAACCTCCTTTCAGTACCTTACAACCTGTACCCGGGCGCAGGTCAATACGTATTCCGCATTTTTATGCAGGCAGAAATACATCCGGTCTCTTTATTTGACCGGCGAATCCTGCGCCTTCCGTTATAGGAGCAAAAAAAATTACGACCGCACGTTGCTGTTATGAACCGGTGGTATCGCTTTACAAACCGCATCTGATGGCCTATAATATTTGTTTATGAAGGAGGGGATGCCGTATGCTATTCGGAAGAAAAGAGCCGGAAATTGTCACGCTGACCGTTGTCAGCAGCATGGAGGATGCCGAGGCCATCGTCAGCTTCCTTGCTGAAAACGGAATTAAGTCTGTAATCCGGGATCGTGCGGAGGAAGAGGAATTTATGATCGTAAGCGATTTCCGTCCGGGCGGAGGCCTGGGGATCATCGTGAAAGGTGAAGATGCCGAACAGGCCGCAGAGCTTCTTGCGGCGTCGGTCCTGGCGGAAGAGGAAGAAGAGGAGCTTACGGACGAGGAACTGGAAGAACTGGCGATGTCCATGGCAGAAATCACCGGTCTGGAGGACGAAGAAAACTGATGCTCAGAGCACTGAAGATAGAGGAAGCCTGAGGATCAGAATATTACAGAACGGAGGATCAGTAGTTATGCTGACACTGGAGAGAGCCAGAGAATTGAACGATACCATGGTCAAGGAGGACCATCTGATTATCCATGCGCTGAATGTGTGCTACGCCATGGGGGCGATGGCAAAATATTTCGGCGAGGATGTGGAGCACTGGCAGGCGGTCGGGATGCTTCACGATTATGATTATGAAAAATATCCGGAGGAGCATCTGCAGCACACAGAGCAGCCGTTGTTGGAAGCCGGTGTGCCGGAAGATGATGTGCGTGCCATCTTAAGCCATGGTTACGGGATCTGCACGGATGTGAAGCCGGAGACCAATATGGAAAAGAGCCTGTATACCGTAGATGAGCTGACGGGCATCATCCAGGCGTGCGCCAGAATGCGTCCTCACGGCATTACCGACCTGGAAGTGAAGAGCTTTATGAAGAAATTCAAGGATAAGCGCTTCGCCGCCAAATGCGACCGGGAGCTGATCCGCAAGGGCTGCGAGATGCTGGGGATGGAAGTGCGGGATGTGGCCGCCATCTGCATCGACGGCATGAAGGAGCACGCGGAAGAAATCGGACTGGCCGGGACCGGGGAGTGATCGACCGTGCGGAAGAATTATAAGTTTATCCTGTCCTATGACGGGAGCCGGTATTACGGCTGGGAGCATCAGCCGAACACAGATATGACCATCCAGGGCAAGTTGGAAAACGTGCTCTCCAAGATGACAGATTCGGACATAGAAGTGATTGGGGCCGGGCGGACGGATGCCGGCGTCCACGCGAAAGGAATGGTAGCGAACGCCTTTCTGGATACGGATCTTTCGGAAGAGGAGATTTGCGATTACATGAATCAGTATCTCCCGGAGGATATCTGCGTGAATGAGGTGCGCGTCGCCTCGGATCGCTTCCACAGCCGTTACAATGCGCTGGGGAAGACCTACTGCTACACCTGCTATGTGGGCGGTCGCAAGCCGGTGTTCCAGCGTAAATATGTATATGTGCTGGAAAAGGAGCCGAATCTTGAGGCCATGCGGGAGGCAGCGGAGCTGCTGATGGGCACGCATGATTTTGCCAGTTTCTGCAGCAACCCGCGTATGAAGAAATCGACCGTGCGCAAGGTAGATAAGATCGAGATCAGCCGGAGCGGGTCCTTCCTGAATCTGACCTTTCATGGAACCGGATTCCTGCAGCACATGGTGCGGATCCTGACCGGAACTCTGCTGGAGGTCGGATTCGGCAAACGCGATCCGGGCAGCATGGAGGACCTGCTCGCAGCCAAAAAACGCGCACTGGCAGGGCCGACGGCACCGGCTAAAGGCCTGTGTCTGATGAAGGTATACTACGATTAAAATGCTGTAAGCAGCATAGAAATATAAAGAGGTGAATGAAATGGCTTTTGCTGTATTTGCGGATGGCAGCGCGAATCTGCCGAAGGAAATGCTGGAGGGAATCTCTCTTCTGCCGTGTGAATATACGGTGGATGGAAAGCCGCAGACATACTGGGGAGATGTGGATCATTTTGATGGCCATGCTTTTTACGAATCGCTTCGGAACGGGCATGTAGCGCGCACCAGCCTGTTGAACACGCAGCTATTCCTGGATCAGCTCACGCCGGTCCTGAAGCAGGGGCTGGATGTGATCTATATTTCCATGAGTTCCGGCATCAGTGGCACCTACAACGCTGCGGTAGCGGCGGCGCGGGAACTGATGGAGGAATTCACGGACCGGTTCGTGCATGTGGTGGATTCTCACGGCTGCGGCTTCGGGAACGGCCTGCTGGCCGAACAGGCAGCGGAGCTCTCCCGGGAAGGGATGGACGCCAGAGAAGCCGCGGAGGTGCTGGATGCGGAGGTACCGCACATCTGCCAGTATTTCACGGTGGATGACCTGAATTTCCTGAAGAGAACGGGCCGGGTGAGCGGCGTGAGCGCAGCCATCGGCACGGTGCTGAACATCAAACCCATCCTGTTCGGGGACAGCACGGGGCATATTATCAGCTGCAGCAAGACACGCGGCAGACAGCGGGCCATCGAGGCGCTTGCGAAGAAATATGAAGAAAAACGGCTGGATCTGCCGACGCAGCGGGTATGTATTTCTCACGGGGACTGCCTGGGGGATGCCGGCAAGCTGGCAGAGATGATCAAAAAGATCACGCCGCAGGTGAATCTGACCATCTGCCAGCACGAACCATTCTCCGGTGCCCACGTAGGTCCCGGCATGCTGGGGCTGTTCTTCCGGGGGAAGGAGCGCTAGGCCTCGCAGAAATCCGCTTTTTCCGGGGGAAGAAGCGCCGGACAGTGCCTTAAAAACAAGATACAGCCGCAGGAAGTGAGACTGGGAAGAGAGGTCTGCGATGCTGACGCGAGAAGAAGCTGTAGAATTCGGATTGTCATTTCCGGATACATACCCGGATACGCCTTTCCGTGACACCAGTTGGCAGTTGGTGCGGTATAAAGGGAATAAAAAGGTCTTTTTATGGATCTATGAAAGGGATGGATTCCTGAACCTGAATGTGAAAACGGATCCGGACAAGGCATGGTTCTGGAGAAATGTCTATTCGTCGGTGAAGCCGGGATATCATCTGAATAAGGAGCACTGGAATACCATTATCCTGGATGGATCCGTACCGGAAAAAGATATACGGACTATGATCGCGGAAAGCTATCAGCTTATAAGCGACAGTCCTTCCAAAAGAATCTATGAGGCGGTCAAAAAGATCCCGTACGGACATGTGGCTACCTACAGCCAGATCGCTGCGCTGGCTGGGGATCGGAAGATGGCGCGCGCCGTGGGCAATGCGCTGCACAAAAATCCGGACCCGGCGGGAATCCCGTGCTTTCGTGTGGTAAACGCGAAAGGAGAGCTGGCCGGAGAATTTGCCTTCGGGGGTGCCGGAAAGCAGGCCATTCTTCTGGAGGCAGAGGGCATAGAGGTGAAGGATGGCAGAGTAGATCTGGCCAGATTTCAGTGGCGCATGGAGCCTGAGGAGAAAAATACGGAAGCGGATAGAGAAAAACGAAAATTATAGAAAGTCATAATATATATAGAAAATGCTGTTAGCCAGAGATAATATCTATTAGCGAGTGCATACTAAAAATATATAACATTATTTAAAAAAGCTCTTTTCAAAGGAGCTTTTTTTTTGTTATAATCCGAACATTGACAAAATTGCGTCAAAGTGGAATGAAAAATAATATGCGGCTGCCCGTGCGGCAAGGCGCAAATCATATTATCCACAGAAAGGGGCATGCTATGGCAAAGTTACAGGAAGCGGCGGTCCGTCAGATCCTGGAGATCTGCGACCGCTACCGCGAGGAAAAAACACCGCTGATGATGATCCTGAGCGACATCCAGAATGAATACGGTTATATACCGCTGGAGGTTCAGGAAATCGTGTCGCAGCAGACCGGCATCTCCGTGGCGGAAATCTACGGAGTGGTCACATTCTATTCCTTCTTCTCGCTGACACCCAAGGGCAAAAACGTCATCGGTTGCTGCCTGGGAACCGCCTGTTACGTAAAGGGCGCCCAGCAGGTGATCGACAAATTCCAGGAGATCCTGCAGATCAAACCGGGCGAGACCACAGCAGACGGCCTGTTCACGCTGGATGCGCTGCGCTGTATCGGAGCCTGCGGTATTGCACCGGCCGTCAGCATCAACGGTACCGTATATCCTAAGGTATCCGTGGGCGATGTCCCCGGCATCATTGAAAAATATAGAGCAGAGGAGGCCTGAAAATATGATTACATCCGTAGCACAGTTTAATGAAAAGGCCGCTGCCTGTACCAGATGTCTGGATGAAAAGCTGAAAGGAATGGACGACAAGCGCCACATCGTGCTCTGCGGCGGCACCGGGTGCCTCTCCAGCCATTCCGAGCAGATCAAGGAAAAATTTGAGGAAGTGCTGGCGGCGCACGGAGCATCGGATCTGGCTACCGTCAACCTGGTTGGCTGCTTCGGCTTCTGCTCCCAGGGACCGTTCGTGAAGATCTATCCGGAGGATACCCTGTATCGTCTGGTTAAGATCGAAGATGTAGAGGAAATCGTCAAGACCGATATCCTGGGTGGCAGCGTGGTGGAACGTCTGCTGTACGTAGAGCCTGGTACGACCAAAAAGGTCAAGCGTCAGGACGATATTAATTTCTATAAGAAACAGCGCCGTGTGGCACTGCACGGCTGCGGCGTCATCAACCCGGAAGATATTAATGAAGCTCTCGGCATGGGTGCCTTCCAGGGCTTAAAGAGAGCGCTTTCCATGACACAGCAGGAAGTCATCGATGAAGTGCTGGCCTCCGGTCTGCGCGGCAGAGGCGGCGGCGGATTCCCTTCCGGCCGGAAATGGCAGTTCGCCAAGAATGTGGAAAGTGATGAAAAATATGTGGTCTGTAATGGTGACGAGGGTGACCCCGGTGCCTTTATGGACCGTTCCATTCTGGAGGGTAATCCGCTGGCGGTCATCGAGGGTATGGTGATCGCGGGATATGCCATCGGCGCGCAGAACGGCTATTTCTATGTGCGCGCGGAGTATCCCATTGCGGTGAAGCGTCTGCGTATTGCAATCAAACAGGCACAGGAGATGGGTCTTCTGGGCCAGAACATCATGGGCACGGATTTTTCGTTCGACTGCCATATCCGGCTGGGTGCCGGCGCCTTTGTGTGCGGCGAAGAGACCGCTCTGCTGAATTCCATTGAAGGCAAGCGCGGCATGCCCAGACCTCGTCCCCCGTTCCCGGCGGTCAAAGGCCTATGGCAGAAACCTACCATTGTTAATAACGTGGAATCCCTGGCCTGTGTGCCCTTCATTCTACGCAACGGTGCAAAGGAATTCGCCTCCGTGGGTACCGAGCGCTCCAAGGGTACCAAGGTGTTCGCACTGGGCGGCAAGGTCAATAATGTAGGCCTGGTAGAAGTCCCCATGGGCACAACCCTGCGGGAGCTGATCTACGATATCGGCGGCGGTATCCCGAACGGCAAGAAATTTAAGGCCATCCAGACCGGCGGCCCCTCCGGCGGCTGCCTGACGGAAGAGTATCTGGACGAGCCGATTGATTTTGATAACCTGGTAGCGAAGGGCTCTATGATGGGTTCCGGCGGTGCTATTGTCATGGATGAAGATAACTGCATGGTGGACGTGGCCAAGTTCTATATGGAATTCATCTGCGATGAATCCTGCGGCAAGTGCACGCCCTGCCGTATCGGCACCAAGCGCATTCTGGAGATCCTGACCCGTATTACGGACGGAAAGGGAACCATGAAGGATCTGGAAGAGCTGGAGGAGCTGGCAGAGACCATCAAGACAAATTCGCTGTGCGCCTTGGGACAGACGGCGGCCAATCCTGTTATGTCCACGCTCGCGCATTTCCGCGACGAGTATCTGGCTCATATCGTGGAAAAGAGATGTCCGGCCCATATCTGCAAGAACCTGATGCAGTACTATATCGATCCGGAAAAATGTATCGGCTGCGGCATGTGCGCCAGAGGGTGCCCTGCAAACTGCATTACCCCCACGGATTACACTGCGCCGAATCACAAAAAGCCGTCCATGGCCATCGATCCGCAGGCCTGCGTAAAGTGCGGCGCATGCATGAGCACCTGTAAGTTCAAGGCCATTGAAAAACGCTAAAGGAGGGAATCATTCATGGCAAAAGTTAATATTAAAATTGAAGGCGTTCCCTACCGTGTAGAGGCGGGGAAGACCATTCTGGAGGCAGCCAAGGCATGCGGCTATGAGATCCCTTCCCTGTGCGCGTTCAATCACGGCGAATGCAACCAGGGTTCCTGTCGTGTCTGCCTGGTAGAGGCGACCGGCGCCCGCGGCCTGGTGGCCAGCTGCGTATACCCTGTGTCCGAGGGCATGGAGATCCGTATCTCCTCCCCGAAAGCTGTACAGGCCAGAAAGAGAAGCGTGGAGCTTCTGCTTTCCAATCATAATAAGAACTGCCAGCAGTGCGAAAAGAACGGCAAGTGCGAGCTGCTGCATGTAGCCAATATTACCGGAGCGGAAGAGGGCAAGTACGAGGGAGAGCATTCCGAGCACTTCATCGATGAACTGGCCCCCGGTCTGGTGCGCGATACCAGCAAATGTATTCTCTGCGGACGCTGCATTGCCCGCTGCTCCAACGCGCATGGCGTTGGTAAGGTCACTACAAAGTACGATCCCAAAGATCTGCGCGGCTCCAACGCGCACGGTCTGGGCATTCTGGGCTTTGAAAACCGCGGATACAAGACCTTTGTGGCCCCGGCAGAGAACCGCAGCTTTGCGGATTCTCCCTGCATTCAGTGCGGTCAGTGCGTAAATGTATGTCCTACCGGCGCCTTGATGGAAAAATCCGAGATCCATCTGGTGGATGAAGCGATGAAGGCCGGCAAGCACGTGGTGGTTCAGGCTGCGCCTGCTGTCCGTGCCGCACTGGGCGAGGAATTCGGCTATCCGATCGGTACACCGGTCACCGGTAAGATGATCGCCGCGCTTCGCCGCCTGGGCTTTGAAAAGGTCTATGATGTAAACTTTGGCGCGGACCTGACCATTATGGAAGAGGGGACGGAGCTGCTCGGCCGCCTGACGAACGGAGGCGTGCTGCCGATGATCACCTCCTGTTCACCGGGCTGGGTCAATTACGCGGAGTGCGATTACAGCGATCTGCTGCCGCACCTTTCCAGCTGTAAGTCCCCGCACCAGATGCAGGGCGCTATTCTGAAGAGCTACTGGGCACAGCGGCACGGCTATGATCCGAAGGATGTCTTTGTGGTCTCCGTGATGCCTTGTACTGCCAAGAAGTATGAGAAGCAGCGCGATCAGCTGAAGGTGAACGGCATTCCGGATGTGGACTGCGTCATCACCACCAGAGAACTGGCCCGCATGATCCGCCGCGCCGGCATCATCTTCAATCGTCTGCCGGATGAAGACTGGGATGAGGATATCATGGGCGATTACTCCGGAGCCGGCGTCATCTTTGGCGTAACGGGCGGCGTAATGGAAGCGGCGCTCCGTACGGTCTACTTTAAGCTGACCGGAGAGGAATGCGGCCGCATCGAATTCACAGAGGTCCGCGGTCATCGCAGCGGTATCCGTGAGGCGGTCATCAATATTGCCGAAAAGGATATTCATGTAGCCTGCGCGTCCGGCATGCGCTCCGCCAGAGTCCTGCTGGATCAGATCCGGGAAGGAAAGAGCAAGTATCACTTCATTGAGATCATGGGATGCCCCGGCGGCTGCATCAACGGCGGCGGTCAGCCCTATGTCCGCAGCACCTTCCTGCCCAATGAAGAGGACGACATCTATGATACTTATCGCAGAAAGAGAGCCCAGGCCCTCTATTCTGAGGACGAGCGTCAGACCATCCGCCAGTCACATAACAATCCGCAGATCAAAGAGCTGTACGAGCGTTTCCTGGGAGAGCCGAATTCTCACAAGGCGCACGAGCTGCTGCATACCACCTACGCACGCCGGGAAGGCTTCCCGGATGTAGAGGGGAAATAATACAATATCTGACAGGGGCCGCGGGTAACCGCGGCCTTTTTGTGTCGTGAAGTCAGAATATGACAAGAAAAGTTGAACGAATTGCACAATGCTGTCATGCTGATTGAAAATCAAATGAAATAATCTGTCTATTCGTGGAAAATATATAAATAGCATATGAAAAACAGGAGGAATGTACAACAAGTAAGTGATAAAAAAACTATTTCAGAACATAGTAAATTCCTGTATTGTAGTGTTTTTGTGATTGTTCAGACGAAAAAAAGAATTGAATTCCCAGTCAAAAAGTGTTATAATATTTCCATATAAGAACGATGATTGGTTGGCCGTGCAGATATAATCAGGGGGGCTGTCCTGGCAGCTGTATTTTTCTTATATTTCTTTATTAGCATAACACGAGAGGGGGTTCAGATGTTCCGGATAGGTGAGTATATTGTGTATGGTGCCAAAGGTGTCTGTGAAGTAATGGAAGTGACCAAAATGCACAGGGAAGGCATTCCTGAAGACCGGCTGTATTACGTACTGCGCCCCTTAAATGTACAGGGAAGCAGGGTGTATACGCCGGTGGATAACGACAAAGTGGTCATGCGGACGTTGATCACCCCGCAAGAGGTAGATGAGATCATCGAATCCATTCCGGAAATCGCAGAACTGGAAGTGCCCAGTGAGAAGCTGCGGGAACAGACGTATAAAGATTGCCTGCGCACCGGTGACTGCCGGGAATTCATGCGGGTGATCAAGACACTTCGAGGGCGGAAAAGAGACCGTATTGCCAACGGCAAAAAGGTGACCGCGACCGATGAAAGATATCTGAAACAGGCAGAGGAAACACTGTATACAGAATTTGCGGTTCTGCTGAAAATGCCGCGGGAAAACATCCCTGCATACATCAGCAGAAAGCTGGAGGCTTAGGGAGAAACGGCGAATACGAGCAACGTTTTCTTCATACGTAAACAGGGACAGGTGGACCATGTGGTTCACCTGTCCCTGTTTTTTTATATATCCAGATTGCTGCGGTACATCTGCGCGATGGTTTCCTGCACGCGGCCCGGCAGTGCTTTCTTGCCGGCGCGGTCCAGGTCGGCGGTCTCGATGGGATCCGCGAATTCCACGGTCACATACGTGCGGTGGATCCAGGGCGCATGGTTCTCAAAGATATCGTCGGTGCGCGTCATGGCTACCGGTACCACCGGGCAGCCGGCCAGTTCAGCAATCTTAAAGCTGCCTTCCTTGAAGGGGAGCATTTCCTCCCCGTGATTCCGGGTGCCTTCCGGGCAGATCCACAGGGAAACGCCGTTTTCTTTGATATCTTCGGCGCAGGCCTTGATGACCTTCATGCCCTCACGCAGGTTGTCCCGGTCCAGGAAGTGACAGTGGATCAGACGCATCCATACCCGCAGAGAAGGGATGCGCTCCAGCTGCTTCTTGGCTACGAAGCCACAGATGCCGGGCGTCAGCGGATGGGCCACCACAATGTCAAAATAGCTCCGGTGATTGCTGACGAACAGCACGGGGCGATCCGTGGGGACTTTTTCCTGCCCGCGGACGGTTACGTGAATACCACAGACAAATTCTCCCAGACGCAGGGCGCCGCGCACAATGGCGCAGGCAGCCCGGTCCGCCGCCAGCGGCTGAAAATGGCGCCACAGAAACAGCACCAGGAACGCCGGCAGCGAAAAGATGGTCAAATACAGGAATAAGAGTACCCCCGCAATGATACTTCTCATTGATCAGCTTCCTCCAGGAAATTATTCATCTTATCCAGCAGCGAGTACTTCACGTTGTACAGCTTGCGGGAAAGGTCGATATATACCTTGTGAGGGTTGCTGAACCGGCGGGTCTCATCCCACAGGGTCGAAAGCTCTTTCTGGCAGATATCCCGGATTTCCATGACAGACGGGCTGGTATACACGCACTCGCCTTTCCGGAAGACCGGCTCCAGAAGCTGACGCAGGGTAAAGGTGCCTGCCGCCAGGTAGGTCTTCTTCCAGGTGTGGACGGGGTCAAAGATCATCAGGTTGCGATCCTCGGAGAAGTGCTCCGTGTGCAGGGACAGCAGATCACCGATCAGCTTGCCGTCGGCCTTATTATAAATACGGTGGATGAGCTTATTTCCGGGGTTGGTGATCTTCTCCGGATTTTCAGACCGCTTGATCTTGGGAATATAGCGGGCATTCTGCTTGTCATAAATAGCAGCCAGCTTGTAGACGCCGCCGAAGGCCGGGCAGTCTTTGCTGGTGATCAGGTTCGTGCCCACGCCCCAGGAGGTGATGGTCGCGCCCTGATCCTTCAGGCTGGCGATCAGGTATTCATCCAGATCGCAGGAGGCGGAGATGACCGCATCCGGGAAGCCGGCGGCATCCAGCATCCGGCGGGCTTCCTTGGAAAGATACGCCAGGTCGCCGGAATCCAGGCGGATGCCGTAGAAGGTCAGCGGAATGCCTGCGTCGCGCATCTCCTCAAATACCTGGATGGCGTGCGGCACGCCGCTCTTCAGTGTGTTATAGGTATCCACCAGCAGAATGCAGGCGGTAGGATAAAGTTTTGCGTAGGTGCGGAAGGCGGTAAGCTCATCCGGGAAACTCATGATCCAGCTGTGGGCGTGGGTGCCTTTCACCGGCACGTCGAACATCTGGCCTGCCAGCACGTTGCTGGTGCCGATGCAGCCGCCGATCATGGCCGCTCTGGCGCCGTAGATGCCTGCATCCGGTCCTTGTGCCCGGCGCAGACCGAATTCCATAATGCCATCACCCTCGGCCGCGTAGCAGACGCGGGAGGCCTTGGTGGCGATCAGCGACTGATGGTTGATCATATTCAGGAGCGCGGGCTCCAGAAGCTGTGCCTCCATAATGGGGGCGACCACCTTTACCAGGGGCTCGTTGGGGAAGACGACCGTTCCTTCCGGAATGGCATAGATATCGCCCGTAAAGCGGAAGGTCTTCAGATATTCCAGGAAGGGCTCCTGGAACAGCTTCAGGGAACGAAGATATTCAATATCGCCTTCCGAGAAGTGGAGGTTTTTAACATATTCGATGACCTGTTCCAGGCCGGCGCAGATGGCGTAGCCGCTGCCGCTGGGATTGCTGCGATAGAAAGCATCAAACACCACCCGGTCATTGGACTGGTTTTCAAAATAGCCCTGCATCATGGTCAGTTCGTACAGATCAGTCATCAGGGTAAGGTTGCGTTCACTCATGACAGTTACGCTCCTTTCATCATAGATAGCCCCATCATAACATAAAATAATAAAGATGCAAACATCCTTCATACAAAATTCAAAATTCACCGGTTGCGGCTGAGACATTTTTCCGATATACTTTTATCTGGTGGGAACGGAGATAAAAGAAACGGGGGATAACGAATGAAAAAGAAATTGGGCATCACTCTTCTGATCTTTTCTCTGCTGGCGGGATGCGCCGGAGGAAGCGGTGCTTCGCAGACCACACCGGAGACCACGGTGCCGGAAACCTCGGCAGTGGAGACGGTGGTGGAGGAGACCCTGGAGGAAACAGAGGAAGAACTCTGGGACGAAGAGGATGAGACCGCTGAGACCGATCTGGTGGTAGAGGGAGAGGACGGCTTTTTGATTTTTGAAGCCGCCGTCAGCATGAAGGGCATCAGTGCCGGAATCCTGAAAAAGGATTACGTGCTGAAGAACAGCAGCACGGACTATCTGGAGTGGGACGATGTCAAAAAGCTCTCCAAGGAAGAACGCAACCTGGCCCGCAACGAAATCTATGCGCGCCACGGCTACAAGTTCAAGAACAAGGAGCTCCTGAACTATTTCAAGAAAAAAAGCTGGTATTCTCCCAAGGTGGATCCTAAAAAGTTCAGCGAGAGCGCCTTTAACAGCTACGAAAAGCATAATGTAAATTATCTACAGTCCCTGGTGACACAGTCGGGCAAGAAAAACCTTTCCAAAGCCAAGACCAAGAAAAAGGTGGATTCCTACGGCTACGAGCAGGGACACTCCAAGCTTTCCTTCCGAATTAAGAAGGGGAGCCTGAAGAAAAAAGATGGCTACTATCAGGTGGAGGCTGTTTACTGCCAGCCTGTGACCGTGTCCGGCAATCTGAAGATCGGCGATACGGTCAAGGTATCCTTTAACGATCTCACCGGGGAGAAGATGACGCTGGTGCGTGAGAGTGACGGCCTTTACACCAAAGACGGCAGCCGGCAGTTCGAATACCCGGAGGAGCGCGGAAAGAGCGTGGTGCTGTACGAGGACAGCGCGGACCGCGTGGACAAGCCTGTGTACGAGGGTAAGCTTTATATCCGGAAGGACGCCGTCGAAGGACGCAATTTTGGCGAAGAGGTCAAGTTTAAGTCCTCCCGGGTAAAGAAGAAAAACCTGACCTATAACGCTGTGTATTTTGACAGCAAAGGATATGTAGTGCGGCTGATGAATTTCGGCGACTAAGTGGGTGAAGGCGCCGGAGGGCGCCGGGGGAAGAGAGCAAAATGAGAAAAAAGAAAAGCAAGGGAAAAGTCATAGCCATTGTTATTCTGGCGGTCCTGGCGGTGGCCGGGGGAGGCGCGTTTGCCTTTTTGCATCATCATCAGACCACCGATGTTTTCCTGCCGAATACCTATTATCTGGGGGAGGATGTTTCCGGACAGACTAAAGAGCACATCCTGGAAAAGGTGACCTCGGCCGTGGGGGCGGTCAGCGTGACACTGAACGAACAGGGAGAACCGGCTCTGACCGGAAATCTGGCGGATTTCGGCTTCCTGCTGGATGAGAACGCAGCCAGGGAATCTCTGGTGCGCGCCATGTCGGAGCAGAAAGCATCACTCGTCACGGTATTCAAATGCCTGACCGGCGAAAAGACCCGGGTTACGGCGGATGTCGCCTGGGATTTTGACGAAAAGACCTTTGCACAGAAGGTGACGGCGGCCAATCTGCCGACGCCCCGCGTTGCCAGCCGGGATGCAGAGCTGGTGCAGAACAACGAAGCCCGGAAGCTGGAATTGGTAGAGGAAATCTACGGGAACGAATTCAAAGAAGACCAGCTTCAGGACTGGGTGCAGCAGCAGATCGAGGGCAACCTGGCGGAAAATGGTCTGACCGACATAGAGATGGATTTTCCTGATGCCTTCTACATCAAACCGACCGTAACAAAGGATGATCCGTCCATACAGCAGAAAATGCAGGCGCTGGCTCCCTTTGAAGGCGCTGAGGTGGATTATCTGTTCGGTACACAGAAAGAGGTCCTGGACTATGCCACCATCATCAGCTGGGTAGATATCTCCGGGAACACCGGGACGCTGAACCAGGAAAAGATGAGTGCTTTTGTAAAGGACCTTGTCGCCCGGTACAATACCCGTTACCGCGTGCGAAAGTTCACGACCTCCAAAGGGAAGGAGATAGAGATACCGGAAAACCTGAACGAATATGGTTATCGTATAAATGAATCTGCGGAGCTGGAGCAGCTGGCAGCCGATCTGACCAGTGGTCAGGTGGTGGAACGGGAGCCCGTCTACTACCGTACGAACCAGTGGGATAATCCGCTCTATTACGGCCGGGAAGGCAGAGATGACCTGGCCGGCAATTACATAGAGGTAAGCATCGATGACCAGCATCTGTGGTTCTATAAGGATGGTAAGCTCTTTTTAGAGAGCGATGTGGTGACCGGTGATATCACCAAGGATGCCGGCACTGCCACCGGGGCCTATCCGCTGGCTTACAAGATGCGGGACTACACCCTGACCGGCGGAGAAGGAAACGGAGCCTACGCCACCCCGGTGGACTACTGGATGCCTTTCTATGAGGGACAGGGCCTGCACGACGCCAGCTGGCGCAGCAATTTTGGCGGCTCCATCTACAAGGGAAACGGCTCTCACGGATGTGTCAATCTGCCGAAAAAAATCGCAAAAAAGATCTTCGAAAACGTTAATGCAGGTATTGCAATTATTATTTACTAGTGTTATCTGGTAA
The DNA here is from genome assembly GCA_946537305.1 of uncultured Lachnospiraceae bacterium. Taxonomy (GTDB): domain Bacteria; phylum Bacillota; class Clostridia; order Lachnospirales; family Lachnospiraceae; genus UBA3305. Next base: position 19,673 of record CAMNFR010000017.1, read on the forward strand.
TAGCATCTTTTCCTTGACAAAATATGTGTTACCGATTATATTTACATATGGCTCTCAGAAAGAGCGTATTTATGGCTAAAAACTTGGAGGATAAATAATATGAAAAAGAAAGAACTCGTTGCAGCAATCGCCGAAAAAGCTGGTATCAGTGCAGACGCCGCCGCAAGTGCCCTGAACGCCTTCACAGAGGTAGTCGTTTCTGAGATGAAGAAGGGTGAGCGCGTACAGATCCTTGGCTTCGGCACCTTCGAGGTGAGCGAGAGACCTGCACGTACCGGCAGAAATCCCCGTACCAACGAGGAAATGGAGATCCCGGCCAGCCGTATGCCGAAATTCAAGGCCGGCAAAGCCCTGAAGGATGCTGTCAATCAGTAAGAAAAAGATATCAAAGACCGGCCAGGGCCGGTCTTTTACTTACATGGGAGATGTATTTATGAGATTGGATAAATATTTAAAGGTATCCCGTCTGATCAAACGCCGCACCGTCGCCAACGAGGCCTGTGACGCCGGCCGCGTGATGGTCAACGGGAAGGTGGCTAAAGCCTCGCTGGATGTAAAAGAAGGCGATATCATAGAGATCGGATTCGGGAACCGGCAGGTAAAGGCCGAGGTGCTGGAGGTCCGCGAGACCACCCGCAAAGACGACGCCAAAGAAATGTTCAGGTATCTGTAAAAAAAGGTTGCAATAGAGCCGGGAATCGGTTAAAATTATATAGATTATAGACATCAGCTGTTTTTTGGTGGAAAAGGTGGGATAACCGTGGCAGCGAGTACGAGAAAACATAAAAAGAGAAGACGTTATAATGCTAACGCAGGTATCTTTCTGGTGACGGTCATCATGATCTGCTTTGCTGTGGTCATGAGCTTCCGCGCCAAGGCCCTGCAGGCGGACAGTAAGCGCTACCATGTGCAGGAGGCCACACTTCAGAAGAACCTGGACGAGGAGATCATCCGGGGCGAAGAACTGGAAGAATCCCGGGCGTATGTGCAGACGAGAGACTACATAGAGCGGATGGCACGTGAAAAACTGGGCCTTATCAATCCGGATGAGACCATCGTAAAACCGAATGAGTAAACGAAGGGAGTGCCTGCGGACACTCCCTTTTTCGATTGTATCGGCAAAGGTGAGGGGATGGAGCTGAAAACAGAAAAAGAACCTAGAGAGCAGTATAAAGTGTTCCGTCAGGTGGAGGATGCCCTGTTCGGGCACTGCGGCGTGGCGGCGGGGGATCATGTGATCGCCGGGTTTTCCGGCGGTGCGGATTCCCTGTTTCTGACCGTTATGCTGGCACGTCTTCAGGCAGCCGGAAAGATTACGGCCTCTGCGGTGCACATTCATCACGGCATCCGCGGAAATACGGCGGATGCGGACGCGGAGGCGGCAGAGGCCTGGGGAGAGCGGCTTGGCATCCGCTGCCATGTGGTGTATGCCAGTGTGCCGGGGCTTTCCCGGGAAAAGAAAATGTCGCTGGAAGAAGCCGGGCGCGAGGCACGGCGGACCGTATTTGCGCAGGAACGGGAATCCTGCCTGCAGGAGAATCCGGAACGTAAGGTCTGGGTGGCCCTGGCGCATCAGGCAGATGATCAGGCGGAGACCATGCTGATGGCCCTCGCCCGCGGCGCCGGACTTCACGGTCTGGCCGGTATGGCGTGGCAGGAAGGGATTTTTGTACGTCCGCTTCTGGGGCTGCGGCGCTTTCAGATTGAAGAGTACCTGCAGGCGAAAGGATTTGCCTGGCAGGAGGATGAGACTAACGAAGAAGATGATTACACCCGCAATCGCGTGCGCCACCGCATCGTTCCTGCCCTGGTGCAGGATGTGAACGCCGGCGCCGTGATGCATATGGCCGCCGCCGCCGAAGAACTGCGGGAGACCGATGAATATATGGCCGCACAGGCCGTGGAATGGTTGAATCAGAATGCACAGCAGAGGGAGAACGGGCTTTTCCTGCCCCGGCAGCCCCTGCTGAATCTGGCGCCTGTCCTGCGCAGGCGCATCCTGCTGCTGGCCCTGACCGCAGCGTCAGGACGTAAAAAGGACCTGCGGCGTGTTCACATACAGGCGCTGGAAGGCCTACTCGCGGGAGGAAGCGGCACGGAATATGATCTTCCCTACGGCGTGAAGGCACTGCGCCTGAAGGAAGGCATATTGTTGAAATAAGAATATCGATTTCACAGAAAAAAACTATACGAAATCTACAGAGTATGCTATAGTAAATACCTTAAAAGGAGATCGCTAATCATGAGTGACAGAATCAGAACCTTAATATCCGAAGAAGAAGTCAACCGCCGCATCGATGAAGTCGCTGCACAGATCAATAAAGACTATGCCGGTAGAAGCCTGCACCTGGTCTGTATCCTGAAGGGCAGCGTTTTCTTTACGACAGAGCTTTCCAAACGCCTTACCATCCCCGTGACCATGGACTTTATGAGCTGCTCCAGTTATGGCTCCGGCACTGTATCCAAGGGCATCGTCAAGCTGAACAAAGATCTGGACGAGCCTATCGAGGGGAGAGATGTGCTGATCATTGAGGATATCATAGACTCGGGGAATACCCTGGCGTATCTGATGAAGCTTCTGTCGGCCAGAAAACCGGCAAGCCTCAGCCTCTGCACGCTGCTGGACAAGCCCTCCCGCCGTGTCCATCATGAGGTCGAGGTCAGCTATACCTGCTTCACCATCGACGATCTTTTTGTGCTGGGGTGCGGCATGGACTATGATCAGCGCTACCGCAACCTTCCTTACGTGGGCGTGCTGGAGCGGGACGAGTAATCCAATAATAGAAGGAGTAACACAGTGAATCAGCAAAGAAGAAGATCGCCGATCACGACATACTTGTTCATGCTGGTGACGGTCATGATCGTTTACTATATGGTGGGACATTTTCTCACTCCGTCCCAGACAGGAGAAACGGTGACCTACGCCCGCTTCACGGAGGATCTTAAGGCGGGGAAAATCAAGCGCCTGGATATCCGTCAGAATGCACAGGTTCCTACCGGCCGGGTGGAATACGTGGTCGGAGAGGATGAGCGTTATCAGCTCTTCGTCAGCGATGTAAATGATGTCATCAAGACTTGCGATAAGGCGGATTTTGAGAATTACTATCTGAGCAATGTATCTGCAGGACTGGATACCGGAAGCCTGATGATGTATATCATGATGGGCATCATGGCAGCGGCCGTATTGGTGCTGGTCATGCGGGGCAGCGGTCAGGGCGGTGCGAATTCCCAGATGATGAACTTCGGCAAGAGCCGCGCCGTCATGGTGAATACCAGTGATGTGGATTTCAGCAAGGTGGCTGGTCTGCATGAGGAAAAGGAAGACCTGGCGGAAATCGTGGATTTCCTGAAAAACCCGGATAAATACCGGAAACTGGGCGCGCGCATCCCCAAGGGCGTACTGCTCGTTGGCCCGCCCGGAACCGGTAAGACCCTGATGGCCAAGGCCATCGCCGGAGAGGCAGGCGTGCCATTCTTCTCCATTTCCGGTTCGGATTTCGTGGAGATGTTCGTTGGCGTGGGCGCTTCCCGTGTGCGTGATCTGTTTGAAGACGCGAAGGCAAATTCCCCGTGTATCGTATTTATTGATGAGATCGACGCCGTGGCCAGAAAGCGCGGTTCCGGTATGGGCGGCGGCCACGACGAAAGAGAGCAGACCCTGAACCAGCTGCTGGTGGAGATGGACGGCTTCGGCGTCAATTCCGGCATTATCGTGCTGGCAGCCACCAACCGTGTGGATATTCTGGACCCCGCCATCATGCGTCCGGGCCGTTTTGACCGGAAGATCATGATCGGAAGTCCGGATGTGCGCGGCCGTGAAGAGATTCTGAAAGTGCACGCCGCGGACAAGCCGCTGGCGGATGATGTCAGCCTGGAACGGGTCGCCCGTACTACAGCGGGATTTTCCGGAGCAGATCTGGAAAATCTGATGAACGAGTCAGCCATTATGGCCGCCAAGGACGGAAGGCCGTATATCAACACGAAGGATCTGGAAAATGCCTTCGTGAAGGTGGGCATCGGCGTAGAAAAGCGCAGCCGCATCATCTCTGATAAAGAAAAGAAGATCACGGCGTATCACGAATCTGGCCATGCCATTCTGTTCCATGTACTGCCGGATGTGGGACCGGTGCATACGATCTCCATTATTCCCACGGGCATGGGCGCGGCGGGCTATACCATGCCGCTGCCTGACCGTGATGAAATGTTCATGACCAGAGGCCACATGATCCAGGAAATCATGGTGTCAATGGGCGGCCGCATTGCGGAGGAGCTGATCTTTGGAGATTACACCACCGGTGCCTCCCAGGATATCAAGCAGGCCACGGATCTGGCTACCCGTATGGTCACAAAATACGGTATGTCCAAGAACATCGGCATGATCCACTATGGCGGGGACGACGAAGTATTCCTGGGGCGTGACCTGGGTCACACCCGCGGCTACAGCGAAAAAATGGCCGCTGCCATCGATACCGAAATTAAAGCCATTATTGATGAATGCTATGCGGATGCCCGGAAAATCATTGAAGATCACATGGACATCCTGCATGCCAGTGCAGCACTGCTGATCGAAAAAGAAAAGATTGACCAGAAGGAATTTGAAGCCCTCTTTGCCGAAGGGACGAGCGGAGTATGAACGAAAGATTTTTATTTTCCGATGAATCCGCCAGCTATCGCGCCCCTCATCAGCCAAAACAGGGCGATGCGGTGACCATCCGTTTTCAGACCCATCGGGATGATGCCGCGCGCGTGCGCGTCACCCTGATTCACAAGCCGCAGCGCATGGCGCTGACACTGCTGGAATATGTGGGTGAGCTGGCCATGTTTTCCGTACGCATTCCCTGCGTGACGGGCAATTATAACTATTATTTTGAAATTGAGGAGCTCTCGGACGGGAAGAAGCTGTACTACAACAAAATGGGCGTCTGTGAAACCCCGGACCTTTCAGACTGCTTCACCATCCGCACGGACTACCATGTGCCGGAATGGCTGCCGGGGGCGGTCATGTATCAGATCTTCACCGACCGTTTCTGCAACGGGGATCCCTCCAACGATGTGCTGGACCGGGAGTATTACTATCTGCGGCACCCCTCCGTTCGCGTGACCGATTGGGACGCCGCACCGGAAGAGCGGGATGTCTGGCGTTTTTACGGCGGGGACCTGCAGGGAATCTGGAATAAGCTGGATTATCTGCAGAACCTGGGCGTCCAGGTAATCTATATGAACCCCATTTTCGTGTCGCCCTCCAATCATAAGTATGACGGGCAGGACTACGATCACATTGATCCTCATCTGACACGGATCGCCAGGGATGCAGGCGGGCTGGTGCCGGAAGGGGAGACGGATAACACTCATGCAGACCGCTACCGTGTGCGTACCACCGACCCGGACAATCTGGAGGCGAGTGATCGCTTTTTTGTGCGGTTCGTGAAAGAAGTGCACCGGCGGGGCATGCGCATTATCCTGGACGGCGTGTTCAATCACTGCGGCTCCTTCCACAAATGGATGGACCGGGAGGGCCTGTATCTGCAGTCCGGCCAGCGCGACGAAGAAAAGGGCGCGTGGCACACCCGCCGCAGTCAGTATCACCGCTATTTCCACTTTACCGGTGAAAAGAATTACGAAGCCTGGTGGGATCAGGAGACGCTGCCCAAGTTGAACTACGAGGGCTCCAGAAGACTGCAGCGCGAGATCCTGCGCATCGCAGCCAAATGGGTGTCCAAGCCCTACTGCGTGGACGGCTGGCGCCTGGACGTGGCCGCGGACCTGGGACATTCTACCGCCTTTAATCATGAATTCTGGAAGGAATTCCGCCGCGTGGTCAAGAAAGCCAATCCGGAGGCTGTGGTACTGGCGGAACACTATGGAGACGTAGCTCCCTGGCTTTCCGGGGGAGAGTGGGATACGGTCATGAATTACGACGCCTTTATGGAACCGGTCTCCTGGTTCCTGACGGGCATGGATAAGCATTCGGACCAGTACCGCCCGGAGCGCCTGGGAGACTCTGCCTTATTCTTTGACACCATGCGCCGGAAAGGCAAGGCCTTTGGCAATGCGTCCCTGCAGGGCGCCATGAACCAGCTGGACAACCACGATCACTCCCGCTTCCTGACACGGACCAACCATCTGTGCGGAAGACTGGATACCCGCGGGACCGCGGCGGCCTCCGAGGGCGTGAAGAAAAGCGTGCTGCGGCAGGCGGTGGTCATGCAGATGACCTGGCCCGGCGCGCCGACCCTCTACTACGGGGACGAGACCGGCCTGTGCGGCTGGACCGACCCGGACAGCCGGCGGACCTTCCCCTGGGGAAAAGAAGACTGGGACCTGATCGATTTCTACAAATACGCCATCAGCATCCATAAGCGGCATCCGGCCCTGCTGACCGGTTCCCTGATTCCGCTGCTGTCGGAAAAGAATCTGCTTTCCTATGGGCGATGTCTTCGATACGACCGCCTGGTGATCATCGTGAACACGGACACCGTAGCCCGCACCGCCGTGGTGGACAGCCGTCCCCTGGGCGTCTCCGGGGACACGCCGTTCTGGCGCCTGCTGTCCACCTCCGAAAGCGGCTACAACGTAGGACTCAAGCTCATCCCCAGTGAAAACGCCATCCTCACCGTAGAAATGCCCCCGGTATCCGCCACGATATTGTGGGAAAAATGAGAAATTGGGGACAGGTACCGTTTCTCAAAATGAGAAAAGGGGACAGGTACCGGCAACAAGCTGCTAGAAAAACTATACTAAACAAGCCTGATTGCACACGGATTTTCCGACTGCAGTCAGGCTTGTTTTATGCCAGATATGAACAAATCGACAAACCTTTATTGGGACAAAAAGATGCGCTTGCTTTTTTCAAGGGAATGTGATATAAACAATCGAGGACTAAACCCCACAAAGCCGGCTTGGCGGAACAGGCAGACGCACGGGACTTAAAATCCCGCGGGTGGCGACACTCGTACCGGTTCGATTCCGGTAGCCGGCATCAAAAGACACAGAGTTGATACAAGATATCAGCTCTGTTTTTTTATTTTTGGAAGTAAGAAAGCATCAGAGAATAAGAACTGATTCATAAAAATACGATATCAAAACCGATAAACGATAGACTTTTTGAGGAAGGGGAGTATAATATAAAGAAAGTATTCTGTCAGTGAGGAGGTATGACTGTGAAGATTTTCTCTGTTTACGATACTGAATTCAAGCCCTACGGAAAGGTGCTGGAAGGTTATGATACGGTAGAATTGATGAAGGCCATGGGACAGATCCCGCTGCCGGAAAACGGCACGGCCTACGAGGCAGGGATCGACAGCCTGGAGGCCTGCAGCGCCGTGTATGAAGCTTTCCGTGACAGAGCCTACGGCGGAATGCCGATTCAGATCGGCATGTGCTGGGGACACAACACAAAGCTCAACTGCCTGGAGTATCACCGGGACAGCGAGGTCAACATCGGCACCGGTGATTTCGTTCTGCTGCTGGCCAGACAGGAAGAGATCGATAAAGGCGTGCTGGATACCGCAAATGTGAAAGCCTTCCGTGTTCCCGCAGGCGTACCGGTAGAAGTCTATGCCACTACGCTGCACTACGCGCCCTGCCATGTAGACGCGGCTGCCGGTTTCCGCGTGGCCGTCGTGCTGCCGAAGGGCACCAATACCGAAAAACCGGACTTTGCCCCGCAGTGTGAAGAAGATACCTGGATGACCGCCCGCAATAAATGGCTGTTGGCGCATCCGGAATCCGACGAGGCAAAGGGCGGCGCACACATCGGACTTTGCGGCGTGAACGTAGATATTGCGCCTGACATCATTTGATCATAAATGAACAAATGTGAAAACAGACCCGTTCAATGAAAAATGCATAAAACAAAACGCATAAAATACAAAAGACCCGCACCACCTGCGGGTCTTTCGCATTATGAAAGGGAGGAAGTCGCTCATGCGACTGTTTATGAAAAAAATGATCGGTTGGCTTTGTTTTGATGGTTATATAATAATAGTCAATCGTGACATAGGAATGTGATTCATATGAAACTTTTGAAAAACAAATATGAACGAATTATGAAGGCAAAAACCCTCGAAACCATGCGAAGTTTTCTTCCTTCCCCTGCCCTTGACAGTGCATGCAAAATTTCGTAAACTGATAATGATGGGGGTATCCCGTCTTATTTAGCATACTTAAAAGGAGTGCATATTATGGCAAAAAATCCTGTTGTGACCATCACCATGGAAGATGGCAACATTATGAAGGCGGAGCTCTATCCGGAGATGGCGCCGAATACCGTGAACAATTTCATCAGCCTGGTTCAGAAGGGCTTTTATAACGGCCTGATCTTTCACCGCGTGATCGCCGGTTTTATGATTCAGGGCGGAGATCCGCAGGGCACCGGTATGGGCGGCCCCGGCTACAGCATCAAGGGTGAATTTTCCGGCAACGGCGTGAAGAATCCCTTAAAGCACACCCGCGGCGTTCTTTCCATGGCGCGCGCCATGAATCCTAATTCCGCCGGTTCTCAGTTCTTCATCATGCATCAGAACGCTCCGTACCTGGACGGTCAGTACGCTGCCTTTGGTGCCGTTACGGAGGGACTGGAGGTCATCGATGCGATCGCTTCCGTGGCCACGGATTATTCTGATAGGCCGCTGACGCCGCAGGTCATCCGCAGCATGGAAGTGGAGACCTTTGGAGAGACCTACCCGGAGCCGGAAAAATACTAAAATAACGAAAACAGAATCGAGGCAGATAGAATGGAAAAGAAAACCATTGCCGTTCTTTTTGGCGGCATGTCCTCTGAGCATGAAATTTCCTGTATCTCCGCGGCCACGGTCATCGGTGCCATTGACGCGGAAAAATACCAGACCATCCTGATCGGCATTACGAAGGACGGAAGATGGCTCCTGGCGGATTCAGTGGAGGCCGTGAAGGACGGCTCCTGGCAGGACAGCCCGGTCCAGGCCATCCTGGTGCCGGATGCCTCCATCGGCGGCGTGCTGCTGCTGGATGGCGATCATGTCCGTATTGCACCGGTGGATGTTGTCTTCCCGGTGCTCCATGGTCTGTACGGAGAAGACGGCACGGTCCAGGGTCTCTGTGCGCTGGCGCAGATCCCGTATGTGGGCTGCGGCGTGCTTTCCTCCGCAGTTTCCATGGACAAATTCTACACCAAAGTCATTGTGGATGATCTTCCCGTGGCGCAGGCCGCCTTTGAGCCGGTGCTCCGGAAGGAACTGCAGGATATGGACAGCGTGATCGCCCGGGTGGAAGCCAAGTTTTCCTATCCGGTGTTCGTAAAGCCCTCCAACGCGGGTTCCTCCAAGGGCGTATCCCGCGCGGCGGACCGGCAGGCGCTGGCGAAGGCCCTGCAGGTAGCGGCCGCAGAGGACAGCAAGATCCTGGTGGAAGAAGCCATTGTAGGGCGTGAACTGGAGTGCGCCGTGCTGCAGACGCCGGACGGCGTAGAGGCCTCCGGCGTGGGAGAGATCCTGGCGGCGGCGGAATTTTATGATTACGATGCCAAATACAATAACGCGGACTCCCGTACCGTGGTGGATCCGGAGCTGCCGGAGGGCAAGCGCGAGGAGATCCGGAACGCGGCGAAGATGATCTTCGGTGCCGTGGACGGACGCGGGCTCTCCCGGGTGGATTTCTTCCTGGAAAAGGGAACCAACCGCGTGGTATTCAACGAGATCAACACCCTGCCCGGCTTCACGGCCATCAGCATGTATCCCATGCTGTTCGGGGCAGCCGGCATCCCGCTTCCGGAACTGGTAGAGCGGCTGATCGAATCGGCCGCGTATCGGGAGTAATGCCATGAGTGATAACAGACCTATCGGCGTATTTGACTCCGGCGTAGGCGGCTTGACGGTGGCCCGGGAGATCATGCGCCAGATTCCGGACGAATCTATTGTTTACTTTGGCGACACGGCGCGGGTTCCCTACGGTACCAAATCCCAGGCGACCATCCTGCGCTTTGTGCGCCAGATCATACATTTCCTGAAAACACAGGATGTCAAGGCCATTGTGATCGCCTGCAACACCGCCAGCGCCTATGCACTGGATATCGTGGAGCGGGAAATCGACCTGCCCATCATCGGCGTGGTAAAGCCCGGTGCCAGAACCGCCGTGGAGACCACAAAGAACGGCCGCATCGGCGTCATCGCCACGGATGCTACCATCAACAGCGGCATGTATACACGCTATATTCAGAGCATTTCGCCCGATATGGCCGTGTTCGGCCGCGCCTGTCCGCTGTTCGTGCCGCTCGTGGAGGAAGGTATGCTCCACGATTTTGTGACAGAAGAGATCGCCAATCGATATCTGGCCGATCTGAAGAGCCAGAACATTGATACCCTGATTTTGGGATGCACCCACTACCCGCTGCTGCGCTCCCTTATTGGGAAATGCATGGGGCCCAAGGTGCAGCTGGTGAATCCGGCCTATGAGACCGCGGTCAGTCTGCGGAGAATGCTGGGGGAAAAGGACCTTCTGGCAGATCCGATTCCTGCAGGAAAAACGCCGCAGCACCGCTTCTTTGTGAGCGACGGTGCGGAAAAGTTCGAGATCTTCGCCAACTCCATCCTTCCGTATGACATCAGACGGACCAGGGTAATCGACATAGAGGGCTACGAAGAATGAAAAAAGACGTCATTGTGACGGTCAGCGGCCTGCTGTATGTAGGCAAGGGGGAGGATGAACAGGATTATATTGATGTCATCACCCCCGGCCGCTATTATGAAAAGAACGACCGTCACTATATCGTATATGACGAGGTCATGGAGGGCCTGGAGGAGCCGGTGCACAACCTGATGAGCATTGCGCCGGACCGTGTGATGCTGAAAAAGAGCGGGATGATTGCCACGCAGATGGAATTCTGCCCCAAGCAGCACACGGACACCTATTACAGCACGCCCTTCGGCAGAATCGATATGGATATCTACACGCAGCGGATCCGCATCCAGGAAAGCGAGGATGAAATTAATGTAGATATTCGCTATCATCTGGGCCTCGGCAGTCAGGAAAAAGAACACTGCTTTGTAAAAGTAAAGGTACAGCCTCAGGGAACGGAGGAGATGTCACTTTGATCAGACAGGAAATTTTCGGAACCATGCCTTCAGGTGAAAAAGTCTATCGCTATATCATGACCAATGCTTCGGGCAATGAAGCCTCTGTGATCGACTATGGCGCGACCATTCACCGTGTGTGCGTCAAAGATAAAACAGGAGAGCTGCGGGATACAACGCTTTCCTACGAGACCCTGGAAGGGTATCTGGCGGATAACTGCTATCTGGGCGCCTGCGTGGGACCGCACGCGAATCGTATTGCCGGGGCGCAGATGCCTGTGAACGGGACCTTGCACGAGCTGCAGATCAACGACGGTCCCAATAACCTTCACAGCGGCAGCGTCGGCTGGGGCAAGAGAGTCTGGAAATCCACGGTAGAAGGCGGCGCGGTCGTGATGCGCACCGCTGCGCCGGACGGTGAGGGCGGCTTCCCGGGGAACCGGACGGCTGTGGTGCGGTATCATTTTACCGATGATAATACGCTGACCATCTGCTATGAGGTAGAGACAGATGCGGACACCGTCCTGAACATGACCAACCATACCTATTTCAATCTTGGCGCCAACAAGCAGGAGCATATCTTCCTGACAGAACTAAAGATTGATGCGGATGCGGTCACCGAGGCCGGCCCGGGGCTTATTCCCACCGGAAAGATTACGCCGGTGGAGGGCACGCCCTTTGATTTCCGACAGGCGAAGCGCATCGGACAGGATGCCTTCCGCGTGGATGGGCAGCTGGCGCTGGGCCAGGGATATGACCACAACTTTGTCCTGAACGGAAGCGGTTACCGCGTGGTGGCGGAAGCATACGAGCCGAACACCGGTATCTTTATGGAAGTGCTCACGGAGGAGCCAGGCATTCAGCTGTACGCCGGCAACTGCATGGGAGCGCCTTTTGCTCACAACACCGGCTTCTGCCTGGAGACGCAGCACTATCCGGACAGCGTCCATCATGAAAACTTCCCGCCCGTTATCACGAAGGCCGGGGAGACCTACCGCACCAAGACGGGATATCGGTTCTCTGTCAGATAGATATCATTATCAGGCAGATGTAATTTTTGGTTGACTGCAAATACTGTACATTCCAAATTGAATATAGACTTTGAGTTTATAAGATCGGGGGTAATTATGAACCTGAGAAAACATTTTGTCATCAGATTTCTGATGACAGCACTTTTTGTTGTCTTTACCTTCGGCGGTGCGTTTTCTGCGGCGGCCTACAACGGCGAGCATGTGAACCTGGACCGCAGCAAAAAATCCAGTGTCCTGATCGTGGGAGACTGCATGATCCTTGGCATGTCCGAAGAGATCAAAGATGCATCCTTTAATGCCACGCAGGGGGCACATCACATTTATTACAAAGCGCTCTTTACCGGCAAATATGCCAACCGCAACATGGTCATCGGATCTCCCAAGTACACGCAGGAGATGAAGAAGATCGTGAAGAATTGCCTGAAGCGGCAGGGAGAGTGCCAGGTGGTCATTGTCTCCACGGACAATGATACCGGATTTACCAACTGGCAGAAGACTTCGCTGGATGGCATCAAAAAGCTGAAGAAGAATCTCCGCAAGGTGAAATACAAAGGAAAACGCGCGGAGGTCTTCGTGACCAGCATGCTGCCGCCCCGTGGCCGTGACGGTCTGGTGGCCAGCTATAACCGCAAGGTCAAGAAGAGCCAGGGCGAGTACTATATTAACATTGGTCTTACCGACGACTGGGTCGGTTACTACAGCGGGCCGGATCATCTGACCGGGAAAGGCGAGGAACGCCTGTACAAGAAGATCATGAAGGCCGTAAACAAACATACAAAGAAGGCAAAGAAGGCGAAGAAGGCGAAGTAAAGCCTGTCCGGGCAGCAGATATTACCCCGGGCGGGGATGGGGGAGTATATGAAATTCAGATGGGGGAAATGGTTCCTTATAATGCTGATGATGTCGGTCTTTGCCGCAGGAGGCGTGGTCTATGCGGCAGAGGCTGATACCCAGGCAAAGGCTGATACCCAGGCAAAGGCTGATACTAAGGTAAAGGCCGGATGGTATACAAAGAAAGATAAATCATACTACCGCCTGGTGGGTGGGACAACCCTGAAGAAAAAAGGGTTGGTCACTATCGGCAAATCCACGTATTGCCTTGGGAAGGACTACAGCCGCCAGACGGGCTGGAAGAAAGTAAAAGGAAAGTATTACTATTTCAAGCCCAAGAACGGAAAGCGCCTGGAAAAGACCGGCTGGCAGAAGATCGAAAAGAAGAAATATTATCTGCTGGCAGATCATTCCGCAGCCACCGGCATCGTGAAGATCGGCAAGAAAAAGTATTCCTTCAGCAAGAAGGGCGTTTTGGAGATCCGCAAAAAGGCCTGGAAGCAGAAAAAGAAATGGTACCGCACCAACGATAAGGGCGTTGTGGTGAAGGTATCTTCCGCGGCGGCGACCTGCTGCAACGTTACCTGGAAATTTATCAACAAGCATTCAGATAAGAATGCAAGCAACGCAGCCCGCTTCCGCGCCTGCTTCAACTGGCTGGAAGCCTACATGCCTTTCCGGTACAGATCCTTTAACAGCAAGAATTTTCAGGGAAAGGACTGGCCGTATAAACTGGCGGTCAAGATGCTTCGGGACCGGGACGGCGACTGCCATCATTTTGCCTGTTCCGTAGCTTCCATTGCTTACGAGCTGGGGTATGATCCGTATGTGATCGTGACCACCGGGGATCACTCCTTTGTGCAGATCGACGGAAAATACTATGATAACATGGGCGCCCGCTTCGGCACCAGTCGTCCGCAGCTGACATCCTATTCGGTGTACAAAAAGAAGGAATTCGGCGTTGAGTAATTTCTTAAGAAGAAATGAATCTTTGGAAATTCACGGAAATACCGTTGATAATAGTCGTCGCTTGAACTATAATATACCATTAGACGAACTCTGAGAGGAGAACAATGTGAGCGGTAAAAAAAAGAGAAAGGCGTCACTGCGATGCCTTTTCCTTTTGTCTCTGGTAGGAGTCCTGCTGTTTGGCGCGGGAATCGTGCGCGCTGCTGCGCATAAGCCCGGATTCGGGAAGGAAAAGGGCAGTTATTATTATTGGAACGAAAAAGGGAAAAAAGTCAAAGGTCTGCAGAAGATCGGAGAGAAGACTTTCTGGTTTGATAAAAAGGGAGTCCAACGTACCGGATGGCGAAAAATCGGCAGCAGCTACTATTTCTTCCGCATCGAAAACGGTGCAGAGGGATATATGATCACGAATGCCGTTATCAACGATGTTAAGCTGGGAAAGGATGGCCGGGCAAAGCTGACCGGACACACCCGAAGAAAGCTGAAGATGATGACACGCTGCGCGCAGATCGCAGATGAGCTTGTAAAAGCCGATCAGAGCAAACGGACCAAACTGAAAGCTGTATTTCGTTATGTGATGAATCTCAGACGTTCCAATACCGGCAATTTCCGTACCGGCAGCGAATGGGATCTCTATTACGCGGAGTATATCCTGGACAGAAAACGGGGAGACTGTTTCTGCCAAGGCGCGCTGATGGCTTACATGGCTAATGCAGTGGGGTATTCTCATGCGAAGGCTGTTTCCTCCGGCGGACATGGTTGGGCGAAGATCGACGGGGAATACTACGACCCGAACTGGGCAAGTGTCATCGGTTTTGATAAATGCTTTGGCGCCACGGCGGGCCAGAGCGGCACCGGTGGCCGGCCAAGGTGGTCTAAGAACGAAAAATATGTGGCGGATCTGGGAGCGACGGACGAGAAAGCTTCTGTCAGAAAGTCAAAAAAAGCGGCTTCGGAAGCAAAGTTTGTTCGGAAAAAGACACGCCGCCTGAAAAAGTACAAGGCAATGAGTGCCGTCTTGCAGTAATCTGCGGAAAGGAAAGGAACGTATGAAGAAATGGATGGGGCTGGGGGTCCTCCTGCTGTGTCTGCTGTGTGCATTCGGAGGCGGAAAAGCCTATGCCGCCAGCAAAAAGAAGGCTGCCTGGGATGCCAAAAAGACCAGTTATCTGGTAAATGGCAAAAAGGTCAAGGGACTCTGGAAGATCGGAAAGAACTTTTATTACTTTAACAGCAAGGGCAAGCTGCTGAAGAAGAGTGGCTGGAAAACGCTTAAAGGTACCTATTCTTACGTAAAGAGTGTTAAGAAGGGCACAGTGAAAAAGAAAAAGGACAATACCAAATATAAGTTCTACTTTAAGAAGGGCAAGGCGTTGTGCTCTGGTGGCGGATCTGTCCAGGCAGTGAAGTTTTTTACCATTAAAAGCAAGAAATACGGCTTTGATGAAAAAGGACATCTGACCGTATCCGGCATCTGGGCCAATGATTCGGGCAAGGTATATTCCTTTGATGAGAAGGGCTTGGCGGAGAAAGAAAAATCCGCTGCTCTCACAGCGGTCGTGAAGATGGACCGCCGCGCCATGGATCTGATCGATCAGGTGAAGAAGGAATTCGGGGAGCCTTTAAAGATGAGGGAAGTGGATACGTGCAATTATTTTGATCACGCAGAGAAAGGATATGATGATAATTATTATCCTTATACCGGCTGGCTGTTAACCTATGATCATGTGGACATATCGATCAGTCAGAACACCGAAACCGGCGAGTATTGCATGGAAGGCGCATTTCCTGCAGAAAGCTAAAAGGAGGAGAAAATGAAAAAGAAAATCGTTCTGTTGATGCTGACCGCGCTGATGGTGTTTGCCGCGGTTCCCGCGCTGGCTGCTGTGCCGAAGACCTCTGAAAAGACCGGCCTAGTCACCATCGATGGTGCGCAGTACTATTATGGCAAGGACAAGAAGCTGGTAAAAAATAAAAAAGTCTTTAAAATCAAGAAAAAGTATTACAATATCGATAAAACAGGATTCGTGACCCAGTGGACCGGTGCCTTCGCCAAGGCCTGCAAACGGCTTGACTCACTGAAGGCCATACCGAAGAACACCAAGTCCAAAACACGGCAGGCTTGCCTGAAGAAAGCCTTCAAGTGGTCCGCCACCAAGCTGCGGTTCAGCAATTCCGCCAAGCCCTCAAAAGTAAAGGATCCGATCGGGGATTATGCCAAGTACGGCTTCTCTAAGAAGAGAGGAGACTGCAACGTGCAGGCTGCTACCTTCTGTGCCATGGCGACCGTGCTGGGATATGATGCACACCTTGTGCAGGGTTATGTGCCTCAGGCGCTGAAGGACGGCAAGCCTTCCAAGTTTGGAGAGCATGCCTGGGTGACCATCAAGATGGGCAAAAAGACCTACGTGTTCGATCCCAACTTTGAAAAGACCCACAAGGCCGGCTGGAAATTCAAATACGGCGCCAAAGGCCACTACCGTTATTTTGACTCCAACAAGAACGAGATCGGCAAATAAGAATATCGAAAAATCAGTTATAAGACCGATAGAAAACAATCGGCAGACACAATCATAAAGAAAAGGAAGTAATATCCATGAACGCCAATAAGAAATTTGTAACCTTATTCCTGGCAGCTGCTCTGGCAGCTTCGCTTACAGCCTGCTCCGGCGGAAACAATACCGCCGCTACCACCGCAGCAGCCACCGAAGCGGTGACCGAGGCAGCTGAGACCCAGGCAGCTGAGACCCAGGCCCTCGAGACGCAGGCGGCCGAGACCGAAGCCCCTGAGACCCAGGCTCCCGAGACCGAAGCAGCCACGACTGCAGCCCCTGAGACCGAGGCCGCAGAAACACAGGCTCCCGAAACGGAAGCAACCACCGAAGCCGCTGTTCAGGCAACCACCATGTATATGACTGAAAGTGTTACCATGCGCGCAGAAGCCTCCAAATCCTCTGAGGATCTGGGCGTAGTGCCGATCGGTTCCGAGATCGCGGCGTTCGAAGAAGCTGACAACTATATCCGCATCGAATATGACGGCAAAGCCGGCTATGTGCTGAAGGATTATGTGACCGCGGACAAGGAAGAAGCCGATAAGGCTGTGAAGGCAGCCAGAGAAGCCGAAAAGTCTGAGAAGAAGAAATCCTCCGGCGGCAGCTCTTCCGGCGGCTCCTCCTCCGGCGGCAGCTCCGGCGGGGACGAGTGCCTGACGGATGGATTGCTGAACTAAGATTCAAGATAAAACTGCAGGCTGTCTGCCGGAAAGCAGACAGCCTGTTTTCGGCGTGTAAGGGGAGTAAATCGTATGTCTCTGGTATCTAATACCTTCATTCTTTTTGTGCTGGCAGCGGTAGTGCTTTACTACCTGGTGCCGGCCAGGTTCCAGTGGGTGGTGCTGCTGTGCTTCAGCTACCTCTACTATGTTTCCGGGAATGTCAAATACCTGTTTTTCATTCTATGGTCCACCATCATCGTATACAGCTTCGGCCGGCTGCTGGAGCACATGCACGAAACAGGCGCAGATCCCAAAGCATTGAAGCGCACCGTGGCCCTGGGGCTTATTTTGAACCTGGGCATGCTGGGCGTGGTAAAATACACCAACTTCGTGGTGGATTCACTGAATGCCCTGCTGCCGGTGAGCATCCCCGGCATCGCCGTGCTGTTCCCGCTGGGCATTTCCTTCTATACCTTCCAGACCTCCGGTTATCTGCTGGATGTGTACTGGAAGCGCACGAAGGCGGAGCACAATTTGCTGCACTTTGCTCTGTTCGTATCCTTCTTCCCACAGCTGCTGCAGGGCCCCATCGGAAAGTACGATAAGCTGGCTCCGCAGTTCTTCACACCGCACCGCCCGGAGGGGAAGCGCATGCTGCGCGCGCTCCAGCGTATCCTCTACGGTCTGGCAAAGAAGATGATCATCGCGGACTGGGCCGGCGTCTTTGTGGATGCCATCTGGGACAATCCGGAGTACTACACCGGCGTGGTGATCTTTGGCCTGGTGCTGTACGGCATTCAGCTGTACGCAGATTTCTCCGGCGCCATCGACGTGGTCATCGGTATTGGTGAACTCTTCGGTATCACCATGGATGAAAACTTTAAGCAGCCCTATCTGGCGACCTCCATTTCCGATTTCTGGAAACGCTGGCACATCACCCTGGGCCAGTGGATGAAGAACTACGTGTTCTATCCGGCCACCCTTTCCGACTGGATGAAGAACTTTACCCGCTGGGCTAAGAAGGTGTTCGGCAAGAAGATGGGCCGCGTGATGCCTATTGCCCTGGCAGATCTGATCGTTTTCTTCCTGGTGGGCGTGTGGCACGGCGCAGACTGGACCTTTATCGTGTACGGTCTGATGAACGGCGCCATCATGGCCTTCAGCCAGCTGATGACAGACCCCTACAAGAAGTGGAAGAAGGCGCTGCACATCAAGGGAACAGAACCCGCCTGGCACATGTTCCAGATCGTCCGCACCTATATTCTGGTGCAGCTGTGCTGGTTCTTTGACCGGGCCGCCAATATGGATGTCTCCCTCACTATGATCAAAAACATGTTCACACATTTTGATGCCTCCCAGATACTGGAAATCGCAGCCGGCAGCGGCGGAACGGCTTTTGTGCCGCAGGCACTTGCCATCATCGCCGTCGGGACCATTATTATGATCGCCATCGGTCTGCTGCGCGAGCGGGGCATTGATATCCGGGAGAAGATCGCGGCCCTGCCGCTGCCCGTGGGCGTAGCCATTTACCTGTTGTTATTCTGCCTGATCGGCTTTGTGGGCTGTACGGCGGCACCGAAAGGATTTATCTATGCGCAATTCTAAGTATGTTATCAAAGTGATCCTGGTGGCCGCGGTGACCGTCTGTCTGCTGGTCTTCCTGGATTTTGCCCTCTATCCCTGCACGTTCATTCGCAACGATATTCACGCGGTCAGCGAGAATACCTATCAGGATATTTACATGGGCGCCTCTTACGGCAAAATTAATATTGATCCCTCCACCATCGAAGATATTTCCGGACGCACCGGTCACAACCTTTGCGTGGGCGGAGAGTATACCATGGATACCTATTACCTGGTCAAGCTGATGTGCGAGCGCGGTCACGCGCCGGAGCGCATCATCTACGAGGTCTCCCCCGCGTATTTTACCCGGGAGAAGGAAGAGGGGAATAACTTCCTGCTGTTCTACCATGAATTTCCCTTTGGGATGACCAAGCTGGACTACTTCTTTAACGCTGTGTCGGATTGTAACCTGCGCACGCTGTTCTTCCCCTGGTATGAGTATCCGCTGAACTACGAGATTTCTCATATGCAGGAGACCATGCAGCGCAAGTGGAACCGGGATTACTCCGCGGAAGGTATGTCTACGGCTTCCCAGGAATATCACGAGGACGGTTTTATTGAACGTTATCCCGTGGATCCGGAAAGCTTCACGCTGGACGGCCTGTATGAAATCTGGCCGGAAGATATCCTTCCGGAAAACATGGATTATCTGGCAAAGACGATCGAACTTTGCAAGGAAAACGGCATTGAATTCATCGGCATTTCCACGCCGCTGGCAGAACCTACACTGGAAGCCTTCGGCGAAGGAGATGAGGCGCTCTGGGCCTACTTCGGGGACTTCTTCGAACAGCACGGCGTGCAGTACATCAACTTCAACGACGACGCCCATTACGACCTCACGGACCACTCCGTAGAAAACTACACAGACCTTGACGGCCACATGAATGGAGACGCCGCCCGCGCCTTCTCCAGAGTGCTCGCGAAGGTCCTGAACCCGATCGGATAATGAATAAAGTCTTCCTCATATAATAAGCCCAGACCCCGATAAACAGGGGTTGGGCTTATTATATGAGGGAGACTTTTGGGTCAGTCCGTTCTCTGTATATCCCGCTCCGGGGCACAAATCCATTCTATCGCTTACCTTTTCTTCGCGTCGGAATACCGGATCACTTTCAATATCTGATGCCGGATGGCGTAATAGGATTCATCATAGCAATCCTTGTACCAGCCGGCGAACTGGGCTTCCGGGTCGTAATAATCGCCGCCGATCTCTACCCAGGCGTGGCGGGTGAGCCCGTCCGCCGCATGATCCCGGCTGCCGGAGACCCGTCCGAATACCACGTAAGAGGTATAGCCGATGTCATTGGCCATAGCGGCAAATGCACAGGCAAAATTGTAACAGTCGCCACTGTGTTTGCTCAAAATTTCGTAAGCACTCTGCTTATACCACCATTTCTTTTTCATGTTCGGGTCTGTCAGGCGGTAGCGAAAACGGCTTTTGGACGTGATATATTTCCAACACGCACGAAGTTTCTGAGATTTGCTCATACTTTCATCCGTTATGCTATCCACTACTTTGGAAACCTTCTTTTGATAGGTGGTTAGTTTCCCGGCCTTTGCCGAACCGTCTTCCGTAAGCGTGATCCCTTGATATTTTTGGCCCCTCTTCAGAGCCCCACTTTTCTTGACATAGTACAGCTTCTTCTTGACTACATGCCAGCCGGGAATCGGTTTTCCGTGTTTGTTCACGTAATAGGTTTTGTCTCCTACTGTGACCAGGGATGCTTTTTTCGGCGTACACAGCCAGCCGTCCGCGTCAAAAATGTAATAGGTACCCTTGATCTTTTGACTGCCCACGGCACGTGTGCCATCCGGCAGAAGATAGTACTTGCGGCCGGCTTCTTTTTTCCAACGGCCGGTGGCAGCCTTTTTCTGAAGAAGTGCGACGGGTACCGTTTCCTCTTTAAGGCTAGATATTGTAGGAGAAGACGCTTTGCTCTGAGCGCTCGCTACACATGTCTTTCCTTGCACCATTGCAAATAGGCAGAGGATCAATAGGGAGAGGAATAGATGTCTACATTGTTTTTTCATTAAGATCCCCCGAAAGAAATAATAATAGTGTGTTGTCCATTTTTATAAAGGCTGGTTGTGAATAATAGGCTACAATACATTTGTTTGAATTAAGTATATAATACATAGAAGGGGAATACAAGAAGTCTTTCCAACATTCCATATAGGGTCTCTTGATGCAAATATTTTATTGCGAATATAATTAAATTATGCTATTCTTCTTATGGAGGCGTGTAAACCATTGGCAGAATATGCTTGGCTGGTGGAAGAAGTGCGTAAGAACGCCGGCAATATAGATAAGAACAGTCGATGGATAGCTATTGACAGGGCTATCACGACCATGCCGGATGACTTTTGGATCAAGCCTTTTTTGGAGGCACACAGAGCGGAGGCCAGAGGTATGTTGTTGGAAGAGTATAACGAAGCGGAGCAGATGGAGCTTTTCCGGAGAGATGGAATTGAGGAAGGCCGAGAGGAAGGCCGTAGAGCTGCCTTATTGGAGAGTCTTCAGCGCCTGGTACAGCTGAAGGGGATGGAACTTCAGGAAGCTATGGATATTCTGGGGATTCCGGCAGAGGAACAGCCTTACTATGTGGGTCTATGCGCGAATAAAAATCAATAGTCACATCACTAATTCTTGTCTCAAGCATAAAGAAACTGCAGGACCGGAGTAATGTCCGGATCCTGCAGTTTTTCTATAGAACATTTACAGGTCAAATGATTGATACTTTATTTCTCCGCCATCTGACGGTTCTTTTCCGCGGCCGCATGTACGGCGTCGATAACAGTAGCAGAGAAAGCGTTGTGCTCCAGCACGCCGATGGCTTCGATGGTGGTGCCGCCGGGGGAGGTGACCATGTCGATCAGCTCGCCGGGGTGCATGCCGCTCTCCAGCACCATCTTGGCGGAACCAAGCACGGCCTGTGCGGCAAAGATATAAGCCTGGTTTTTGCTCATGCCCTCGCGCACGGCACCTTCTGCCAGCGCGTTGATGAACATGTAAACATACGCGGGAGAGGAGCCGCTGATACCTACTACGGCATCCATCAGATACTCATCGATCAGCTCCGCGCGGCCCAGCGCCTTAAAGATATCCAGCACCATGCGGCCTTCCTCGTTGGTAACATTATCATTCAGTACTACACCGGTCATAGCGGCGCCTACCATGGCAGGGGTGTTGCTCATTACGCGGACGATCTTCTTGTCCTCACCCAGCAGATCCGTCAGCTCCTTCATGGAGATACCCGCGGCAATGGAAATCACGATCTGCTCGGGGCGGATGCGGGGCTGGATCTTTTCCACGACCTGCGGCAGGACCTGCGGCTTCACAGCCAGCACGATGATATCGCAGCTATCCGCCAGCGTATTTACCAGGCGGGTCGTTTTAATATGAAGGGACTCCTTCAGCTTGTCCATAACAGGTGTATAAGAATCATAAACCATGATCTGATGGGGCTGATAGACTTCCTGCTTCAGCAGATAGGTCATGATGGCACGGCCCATGTTGCCGCCGCCAATAAATCCGATGGTCTGTTCTTTCATGATAATTACCTCATTTCTTATTTCGCACTGCTTATCGTGCGGTAAGCTATGTGTTTCCTTTGGTCACATTGACAGTTTTTTTCACAACGTCCCAGATTGTAGCGCATCGTTAAGAAAACGTCAATCTAAAAAGCAAAGCAGATGGGCCGCGGAAACTTAAAAAAGAATGAAAAAAAGGAAAAGACCAAAGAAGAAAAACCCACCAAAAAAACAAGAAGAAACCGGTGACTCTTTTTACTCCCTGCACGCCACCACAAAGGCGGCGGCGTAATCACCTTCCGTGGTAATGGAAACATGAAGAGCGGTGACGCCGGCCTCCGCCAGCACCGGAGCCAGCGGTCCGGTCAGCGTAATAAACGGACAGCCGTTCTTATCATGCAGGGTCTCCGTGATGCGAAGATCAAAGTGCCCGGAGGGCGTCAGATGCGCCACAGCCTTAAACACCGCTTCCTTCACCGCGAACCGCCCGGCAAAATACTCCGCCCGGGCACGCAAACGCCTTGCGATAAGATCAGCATCACCGCCAATTCCTGTATTTATATTGCCTGTACTTGTATCCGCATTGTTTGCAGTGCATGCCGCAGATATGCTTAATTCTGGAGCCTCTGCCTGCTCTTTCTCTGTATATACCTTTTGAAAAAAGGCTCCATCCGGATTCTTTTCCAGCATCCGCTCGATTCTCCGGATATCTACCATATCTATACCAACACCACGGACCATAACTAATTCCCTCTTTTTCTATATGCTCGCTGAATCCTGTGAATCCTGTGAATCCTCTGAATTCTCTGAATTATCTGAATTCTTTAAGTCCTCTGAATTCTCTGAATCCT
>CAMNFR010000018.1 GCA_946537305.1 uncultured Lachnospiraceae bacterium
ACACGAAAATTGGAGGTTATAGTGGGATCAGCCTTAACTTAATTGCATTGGGACGCACCTTCTGTCACATTGCATGCAATGTGACAGAAGGTGCGTCCCCTTGTCACTGTTTATTCGTCTTCTTCCGTCGGTTTGTCGTCCGTCTTTCCCTTCCTGCGCTTCCGGTAATGGCGGACGCGCACGGGCTTCAGTATGTACTCATCGGGGTGCTCAACATCTGCCACGATCAATCGGCGAGGCCGTGAATTGCGAAGATAGTGCAGTGTGCTGCGGATCAGATGGCCGCAGAGCTGAAATTCTTCCGGCGAACAGCTTTTCATCATGCGCAATACTTCTGCCTCTGTCAGGTCATGAAAAATGGCGCCGGATTCCGCCACGATATCGAAGGGTGTGTCCCGGGTCTCATTCCTGGGACGGCGCAGATCTTCGTGAGACAGGCCAAACAGTTCGCAGACACGATTTTCCAGTGACAGAGAGAACTGGCGGGTCCCACGCTCAATTTGCCCCAGATAATTGGTGCTGACACGTAAAAGGTGCGCGCATTCCTCCTGCGTCAGGTTACGAATGGTACGTTCCCGTCGAATTCGCTTTCCGATGAGAGCACAGGTTGTTTCATCCATCATGTTACATATTTTCCTTTCCTGAAGATTTCTCAGGAGAGGTTCCGAAAGGAGAACAGATACTATTATTATAGGCCACTTGGTGGGCTTGTCAAGAATGGAAACAGAGATGTTTTGTGCCCAATTCAAGGACAATTCTGTGTAGTGTTTGTGAAACCGAGGGGAAAAGTGTTGATTTTTTAGGCTGAACTCGGTATCATACAGAATAGTTGTGTAATAGCCGGATACGGCGGGAGAATAAGTTTATGGATGAACATGAATACAATCAGAACGATTATAATAAAGAAGAGATGGACGGGCCTGCCCCGCAGGAGGCTCCTGAGCGAGAGGAATCAAGTCCGGCTGCCCGGGCCGGACGCCCGGGAAAGGGCGGACATTTTAAACTGGGGCTGGCAATAGGAGCCATTGCTGTGCTCGTGATTGAAGCGGCGTCCCTGGGAGCAGTCACTCTGATCCAAAACCGGATGTCTGGCACTTTCTCCGGATTGTTGCCGGGGAACCATGTGACCGCACCGTCGGTGTCGGGAACGGAAGATCAGGCACAGACCGCTGCAGGAACGGAAGATCAGACACAGGGCACGGCTGTCTCTGACAATCTGACGCAAGGTGCGGCCGCCTTTGATACCGCACTGCAGAAAAAAATCGCGGAAATCAATCCTTATATCGATGATGCTTTCATCTTTCCTGTAGACAGTGACAAGGTGCTGGACGAGACGTTAAAGGGATATCTGAACGGTCTGGACGATATCTACTCCGTCTATTATACGCCGGACGAGTATAAGGAGACGATGGAGAGCTCGGACGGCGCTTACGTGGGCATCGGCGTGGCTGTGCAGCAGGATCCGGATACAAAAATGATCACCGCCATGACGGTATATCCGGGCAGTCCGGCAGAAAAGGGCGGCATGAAAAAGGGCGATACCCTGGTCAAGGTGGACGGCGAGGATATTACCGGCTGGGATCTTTCCGAAGTAGTCAATCGTATCCGCGGGGAAGAAAATACCCAGGTCACGGTGACGGTCTACCGGGAGGGCGAGTATCTGGATCTGACCATGACGCGCGCCGCTCTGAACAAGATGACCGTGGAATATAAGATGCTGGAAAACGGTATCGGTTATATTCTGCTGACAGAATTCGATGCGGTATCCGTGGAGCAGATCCGCACGGCCGTGAACACGCTGAAAAATCAGGGCATGCAGAAGCTGGTGCTGGATCTGCGGGATAACCCCGGCGGTCTGCTGACCAGCGTGGTGACTATCGCGGATGATTTTCTTCCGAAGGCTAACGTGTTCTATGTTGAAGACAAGCAGGGGCAGCGGACCAATTACGATTCCGAAGAAGGAGAGATCTTTGAGGGAGATATGGTCGTGCTGATCAATGAAAATTCCGCCAGTGCCTCGGAGGTCCTCTCCGGTACCCTGAAGGACAACGGACGCGCCACCATTATGGGCACACAGTCCTTCGGCAAGGGCATTGTACAGACATTCTTCCCGTTGACCGACGGGTCGGCTATCAAGCTGACCACCGCACATTATTTCACACCGAACGGTACGGATATCCACGGCGTGGGCATCACCCCGGATCAGGTGGTGGAGGATGACCGCGAGACAGAGGATGACGAACAGCTGCAGGCAGCCCTCGCCGCCCTGGGCGGCAGGAACACCGGCAATCAGGCAGCATCCCGATAACTCGGCGTTGTTTTCTGCATACAAAAATGAGAAATCGGGGACAAGTCCCCGATTTCTCATTTTCTTGTGCAGACGATTGATTTACTTCTTCAGCAGATCGCGGATCTCTGTCAGCAGAGCGATATCTGCCGGAGTCTCGGGCTCGGGTTCGGGCTCGGGAGCCGCTTCTTCTTTCTTCTGGAACTGGTTGAAGGCCTTGATGATCAGGAACAGTACCCAGGCAGTGATCAGGAAGTTGATGATGGCCTGAATGAAGTTGCCGACCATAAGCTGTGCCTCGCCAACGGTGATGGCTAAGCTGCTGAAATCAATGCCGCCGGTGATGATACCGATCAGGGGACCAATCACATCTGCTACCAGAGAGTTGATGATTGCGGTGAAAGCGCCGCCGATGATGATACCAACGGCCATGGTCATTACGTTGCCCTTGGAGATGAACTCCTTAAACTCTTTCATGAATCCACCCATGAAATTTCCTCCTCTTGAGAACAAGGTTTTTGTTTAACAAATTTAAGTATAATGGTTTTTCCGTTGATTGTAAAGGGCTTTTCCGCGCGGCGGGGAATGCGGGACGCTCCACGCAAAAATCCTTGACACTCATGTGAAAAAAAGGTAAGATAGTTTCGTTGTTATGAATTCAGACGAACGGCTTAAAAGATTTCGTTCCTGTAATATGAAACGCTTTCAATCGAGTCTTTTTTGAATTTGCACAATGAAAACTAAATAAGGAGGTGCTCCTGTGAATACCACAACGATAATCGCTGTATTGATCGCGGTTGTTGTGACAGCTGTCATTACCTGGTTTGCCTCCTCTGCTTATCGAACTGGCGTGTATGAAAAGAAAATTGGTTCTGCGGAGGAGAGATCGAAAGAGATCCTGGACGAAGCCACAAAGGTAGCTGAGACGAAGAAACGGGAAGCACTGCTCGAAGCCAAAGAGGAGAATCTAAAGGCAAAGAATGATCTGGAAAAAGAGATCAGAGAGAGACGGGCAGAGCTTCAGCGCTCGGAGAGACGGCTGGTCAACAAAGAGGAGAGTTTGGACAAGAAACTGGACGCGATGGAACGCAAGGAGAACAGCTTTGCTGCCAGAGAGGAAAAGCTGAAAGCCCGGACCCTGGAAGTGGATGCCCTGATCGAAAAACAGCAGGAAGAGCTGGAACGGATCTCCGGGCTGACCACAGAGCAGGCCAAGGAGACTTTGCTCCGCAGTGTGGAAGAGGATGTCAAGCATGACACCGCTTTGCTTGTGAGAGATCTGGAAGCCCGTGCAAAGGATGAGGCAGCCAAGAAGGCCCGCGAGTACGTGGTAACGGCCATCCAGAAATGCGCGGCGGATCACGTGGCAGAGACGACCATCTCTGTGGTACAGCTGCCCAGCGATGAGATGAAGGGGCGCATCATCGGACGAGAGGGAAGAAATATCCGCACACTGGAGACGCTGACGGGTATCGATCTGATTATCGATGACACGCCGGAGGCGGTGATCCTGTCCGGTTTTGATCCCATGCGCCGTGAAGTGGCCAAGATCGCATTGGAGAAGCTGATCGTGGACGGCCGCATTCATCCGGCCCGTATCGAGGAGACGGTGGAGAAGGCTCAGAAGGAAGTGGAGGCCATGATCCGCGAGGAAGGCGAGAGTGCCGTCCTGGAGGTGGGCATTCACGGTATCCATCCGGAACTGGTCCGTCTGCTTGGAAAGATGCGTTTCCGCACCAGCTACGGTCAGAATGCGCTGAAACATTCCATCGAGGTAGCTCATCTTTCCGGACTGTTGGCAGCGGAACTTGGACTGGATGTCCGCCTGGCCAAGAGGGCCGGTCTGCTGCATGATATCGGCAAGAGCCTGGATCACGATATGGAAGGTTCCCATGTACAGATCGGTGCAGATCTGTGCCGCAAGTATAAGGAATCCGCCACGGTCATCAATGCGGTGGAATCTCATCACGGAGATGTGGAGCCGACCAGCCTGATTTCCTGCATCGTGCAGGCAGCGGATGCTATTTCCGCGGCAAGGCCTGGTGCCAGACGTGAGACCCTGGAGACCTACACCAACCGTCTGCGTCAGCTGGAAGAGATCGCGAATGCCTACAAGGGCGTGGAGAAATCCTTTGCCATTCAGGCCGGACGCGAGGTCCGCGTGATGGTGATGCCCGACCATGTGAGCGACGACGATATGGTTCTGATGGCACGCGATATTGCCAAGCAGATCGAGGCGGAGCTGGAATACCCCGGCCAGATCAAGGTGAGCGTGATCCGGGAATCCCGGGTGATCGATTACGCCAAATAGGTAAGGGCCCAAACAGTAACTACATTAAATGCAACAGCACGAACAATACAAACAGCCGGAAAATTTCTTCCGGCTGTTTGTATATTATGTCAAGATATACACTCCGCGAGGATGCGCGGGGAGGAGGAAATATTATGAAACCGGTAGAGCGGCTGAAGAGAGAACTGGCCTATCACGGGGTCGTGATAGATGTATATGCGGATACCGTCCGGGTGCCGAACGGCACGGTAGCCAAATGGGATTTTATCGGTCATATTGGCGCGGCGGCAGTGGTGCCGGTGCTGCCGGACGGGCGCATCCTTATGGTAAAGCAATATCGGAATGCCCTGGACCGCTTCACGCTGGAACTGCCGGCGGGAAAGCTGGATGCCGCGGACGAGCCCATGGAGGTATGCGCTGCCAGGGAGCTGGAGGAGGAAGCCGGTTATCGGTGCGATGCACTGGAATATCTTCTTACGATCAACACGACTGTTGCTTTTTGCAATGAAAAAATCGGGATTTTCGTGGCGCGGAACCTGATTCCCTCTCACCAGCATCTGGATGAGGATGAAGACATCGAGATCAGCGCCTGGAAAATAGAGGATCTTCTGGAAAAGATCTATGCCGGAGAGATGACGGACGCCAAGACGGTGGCCGCGCTTCTTGCCTATTATAAAAAATATTGCCTATGAATTATCCGTCGTTTAAAACAACAGAATATACCGTCAGCCGGGGGAAGGTCCCGGCTTCTTTCGATGGCTTCCGGATCGCCGTGATCGCGGATCTGCATGACTGCACGATCGGGGGCGATCATTCCCCGCTGCTGCAGCAGCTGGAACGCCTGGCGCCGGATCTGATTCTGCTGGCAGGGGATATGATCACGGAGACCGGCCGCGCGCCGGAACATGTGCAGTACCGGAATGCGGCGCACCTGCTGCGACAGCTTCCGGCCATCGCGCCGGTATGGTGCGGGCTGGGAAATCATGAAAAGCGCTGGCAGGAATTTGCCGGGGAGGAGAGTCTTTCCTTCGCCGATTGGCGGTCCGCCACCGGAAAATGGGGGATCCGCTGGCTGGAAAACGAATCCGCAGAGCTTGTCCGCGGCGAGGACCGGCTGCGAGTGACCGGCCTGAGCCTGCCGAGACGCTTCTATAATAAAAGGAAAAAGGTGATCCTGACGCCTGCCGAGATCGAGACTCTGGTGGGGAGGGCGGACCGGGAAGCGTATCAGATCCTGCTGGCTCACACACCGGCCTTTACGGAAAGCTACATGGCCTGGGGGGCTGGCCTGGCCCTGGCGGGGCATTACCACGGCGGCGTGGTGCGTCTCCCTTTTCTGGGCGGCGTGATCTCTACCAATTTCCGCCTGTTCCCCAAATATGACTGCGGATGTTATCCCTTCCCGTCGGGAGAAATGGTGGTGACGGCAGGCCTTGGCTGTCATACCATTCCGGTGCGGCTCTGGAACCCGCCGGAGCTGATCCTCCTGACCCTGCGGTCTGAGGGGCAGGAAAGACTGCCGGAGTGTCGGGAAAGAGTACCTCTGCAGCAGGGAAGGATGTCTGCGGGGAAGGAGGAAGTGCATGGAACCCATCGCGTATAAGCTGGAAGCCTTTGAGGGGCCTCTGGATCTGCTCCTTCACCTGATCGAAAAGAACAAGGTCAGCATCTATGACATCCCGATCGTGCAGATCACGGATCAGTATATTGAGTATGTATCGGCCATGGATCACGAAGACCTGGATCTGGTGAGTGATTTCCTGGTGATGGCAGCGACACTGCTGGATATTAAAGCACGCATGCTTCTGCCGAAGGAAGAGACGGAGGAAGAGGAAGAAGATCCCCGTCAGGAACTGGTGGAACGCCTGCTGGAATATAAGAAATACCGCTATATGAGCGAAGAGCTGCGGGACTACGCCGTGCTGGGTGAGCAGCTGGTCTATCGGGCGGCAGACCTTCCGCCGGAGGTGGTGCATTACCGGCCGCCGGTGGATCTTACGGAACTTCTGGGCGATGTGGATATCGCAAAGCTCAAGAAGATCTTTGATGAAGTCATGCGCCGCCGGGAAGACCGCACCGATCCCGTGCGAAGCAAATTCGGCAGGATCCGCCGGGAGACCGTACAGATCTCGGATAAGATCACTCACGTGCGTGCGGCCGTTGCCCGCGGCGGAAGGCGTTCTTTCCGCAGTCTGCTGGACCACGGGAAGACCAAGATGGAGGTCGTGGTAACTTTTCTGGCCATTCTGGAACTGATCAAGACCGGAGAAATACAGCTGACGGAAGACAGCACCCGCGATGATATCATCATCCAGGCGCCTGATAAAGTACCTGGTACAGCGACGGATGCAACGATTGAGTGATATATAAACGGAAAGTGAAAACAGATATGACGACAGAAGGATTGATCGAAGGCATTTTGTTTGCCATGGGCGGCTCCGTAGAGCGGAAACAGCTGGCACAGGTGCTGGAACTGACAGAGGAAGCCGTGGAAGAAGCGGCCGTACGCCTGGAGGAAAAATACCGGCAGGAGGATTCCGGCATACAGCTGGTGCGGCTGGAGGATGCGTATCAGCTTTCCACGAAGCGTGATGTCTATCCGGCGCTCATCCGCCTGGCCGCACGCCCGAAAAAGCCCGTGCTTACCAGTGTAGTGCTGGAGACGCTGGCTATCATTGCCTACCGGCAGCCGATCACCAAGGCAGAGATCGCGAAGATCCGCGGGGTCAGTTCGGACCACGCGGTGAATAAACTGATCGAATATGAACTGGTGCGGGAAGCCGGCCGCCTGGAAGCGCCGGGCCGGCCCATACTGCTGGCGACGACGGAAGAATTCCTGCGCCGTTTTGGCCTGCCTTCCACGGAGGCATTGCCGGAAATCGCCGTGGAAAAATTAGAAGAGCTTCGCGAAGAGGCACTCCGGGAATCCGCCGAGAAGCCGGAGGATGCCGGGGACGTACCGGTGTAGAGAAAAACAGAAAGCCTATCCCGATACAGTTGGGATGGGCTTCCTGTTTTTTTATGCGCGCAGTCCGGCCAGTAGAATGGGAATCGTTTTGGTAGTGTATTCGCCGAGGTCTACGGCGCCGTCGCAGATGCAGTAATCATAGATGATGGCGCGCTCGCACATGGAGTAGATGCGGGAGACCTCTGCTACGGTCAGGTCGGAGCGGATCTCTCCCCGGCGGAAGCCGTCTTCTACGATCTCGCGGATCATCTGGTAGTAGAAGCGGT
This sequence comes from uncultured Lachnospiraceae bacterium, assembly GCA_946537305.1. Taxonomy (GTDB): domain Bacteria; phylum Bacillota; class Clostridia; order Lachnospirales; family Lachnospiraceae; genus UBA3305. The sequence goes on from CAMNFR010000018.1 coordinate 7,812, forward strand.
TCTGGTCGAGCAGGTGACGGTTTCCTTTGGTCACGACCTGAGAGGAGTAGAGGTACGCCAGTACATTCAACTGGATCTCTTCTCCGATCATCTGATGTACCTTCTGGCAGAGGTCGATCAGCATATCGACCCGGTTCATGTCCTTCGGAAGCGAGGGATAGAGCTCTTCGTAATAGGAATCAAACAGATCCGAAAGGGAACTTAAAAGAGCATCTTTGCCGGCGAAGTAATGATAGAATGTGCCTTTACTGGTGCCGGAAAGAGCAATGATATCTTCAATGGTGGTCTCTTCATATCCTTTGGCGCGAAAAAGTTTCCACGCCGCCTCGATTATACGTGATTTTGTACTGATTTTTTTTGCCATGATTTGCTCCATGAAATTGAATTTATTCCTTATCATAACATATTTGGGCGATACGGTAAAGGAAATATTCGTAGAGGGGGAAAGCGGTTTGCCCTTGCGTGAAAGTAATATTGACAAAGTGAAATTACAAGGTTTATAGTAGAACCAAGGTGAAATCATAATGGGGAGGACACATTTATGGACCAGAATGCCACCATGGGAATGCGTATCAAAGCGCTTAGGAAGGAAAAGAAATATACGTTAAAACAGCTGGCGGAGGAGAGCGGGCTTTCGATTGGCTTTCTGTCCCAGCTGGAGCGGGGGATGTCTTCCATCGCGGTGGATTCGCTGGCCCGCATCGCGTCTATTCTGGGGGTCAGCCTGTCTACCTTTTTTTCGGATACCAAGATCGCAAGTGATGATCCGGTGTCCCGCAGCCTGGAACTGCACTGGAATTCGGATGGGCCGGAGATCGGCCAGGCGCTGCTGAGCAAGGATCTGTACGGGTTTGATATTCTGCCCCGCATCTTCCAGCTGATGCCTTCTGCGGATACGTCCGGGGACCAGGGGGCTATCCATCGCCATACCGGGGAGGAATTCATTTACGTGCTGGAGGGAGTGGTCACGGTCTATCATAATGACCGGGAGTATACGCTTTATCCGGGGGACAGTATACAGATTCATTCGAATACCCCTCACAACTGGGTGAATCGCACCGGCCGCATGGCACGTTTGCTGTCTGTCAGCTATCCCAATCCGTTTCGGGAGGAGCGGGTGCAGGCAGATAAACGTGAAAATAACGGTGAAATTAAAAAATGAAAACTTTTTATGCCTAAAAAAGATGAAAAACCGGTTGCGAAACAGGTGCTTTTCAGTTAGTATATAGAGGACATTTTATCATCTTCAGAATGATAGGAGAAAGAGGTGAACAAGATGACATTTTTAGCAGCAACCTCTCTGGCGACAGCGTTTCAGAACATGGTCGTCGGACTGGGAACCGTATTCCTGGTGCTGGCTTTCCTGATCCTTGTCATTTCCCTGTTCAAATTTGTGAACCAGTGGGATGCCAACCGTCAGAAGGCCGCGGCAGCGAAACAGGCACCGGCCCCCGCGCCGGCAGCAGCCCCTGCAGCACCTGCCGCCGTACCCGCCGCGCCTAAAGGCCCCGGCAAAATGGCTCAGGCAAAGGTAAGCTTTGGGGACGAAGTAGAAGGCCCTGTAGCCGCCGTGATTCTGGCCGCTGTGGCAGAAGCCTGCGGAGGAAGCTTTAAGGTCACATCTATTAAAAAGAGCAAATAAACATCGCTCCGGTATGACCGGATAGTATTTTTCAAATCAAACCTTTACGATTCAGGAGGAAAAAAACCAATGAGTACTTACAAGATAACCGTGAACGGTGTATCCTATGATGTTACTGTAGAAGCTGTCGGCGCTTCCGCTGCCGCTCCGGCCCCCGCTGCTGCTCCGGCTCCCGCCGCTGCCCCTGCTGCTCCCGCTGCTCCCGCTGCTGCCGGTGGCGTACGTGTAGAAGCTCAGGTTGCCGGTAAGATCTGGAAAGTCGTTGCCTCTGCCGGACAGGCTGTGAAGGCCGGTGATTCCATCGTTATCCTGGAGTCCATGAAGATGGAGATCCCGGTGGTTGCTCCTCAGGACGGTACCGTGGCATCTATCAGTGTATCCGAAGGAACCCCCGTTGAGGTCGGTGATCTGATCGCTACCATGAACTAGGAATCCGGATATTAAGGAGGACGAATCATGGAACATATTATTCAGACCTTTATCAACCTGGCGCAGCAGACAGCGTTTTTTACGCTGACGCCCGGTAACTATATCATGATCGCGGTGGCATGTGTTTTCCTTTATCTTGCTATCGCCAAGGGGTTTGAGCCGCTGCTGCTGACCCCCATCGCCTTTGGTATGCTGCTGGTCAACATCTACCCTCCGATTATGGAAGAGGGTGGCCTGCTGCACTACTTCTATCTGCTGGACGAGTGGGCGATTCTTCCGTCCCTGATCTTCATGGGCGTAGGTGCGATGACGGACTTCGGTCCCCTGATTGCGAACCCGGTCAGCTTCCTGCTTGGCGCTGCTGCTCAGCTGGGTATCTATGTCGCCTATTTCCTGGCTATGGCGCTGGGATTCAACGATGAGGCTGCGGCTGCTATCTCCATCATCGGCGGTGCGGACGGCCCTACCTCCATCTTCCTGGCTTCCAAGCTCGGCCAGACGGCTCTGATGGGCCCGATCGCGGTGGCGGCGTACTCCTACATGTCGCTGGTTCCGCTGATCCAGCCCCCGATCATGAAGCTGTTTACCACGAAGGAAGAGAAGCTCATCAAGATGCCTCAGCTTCGTCCGGTTTCCAGACTGGAGAAGATTCTCTTCCCCGTCGTCATCACCATCGTGGTATGTATGATCCTTCCTTCCACCGCTCCCCTGGTTGGTATGCTGATGCTCGGCAACCTGTTCCGTGAGTGCGGCGTGACCCGTCAGCTGCAGGATACCGCTTCCAACGCGCTGATGTACATCGTAGTTATCATTCTGGGTACTTCCGTCGGCGCTACCACTTCTGCGGAAGCCTTCCTGAAGGCTGACACCCTGAAGATCGTCGTCTGCGGTCTGATTGCTTTCGCATTCGGTACCCTGGGCGGCGTGCTGTTGGGCAAGGTGATGTGCAAGGCTACGGGCGGCAAGATCAATCCTCTGATCGGTTCCGCCGGTGTGTCCGCCGTTCCGATGGCAGCCCGTGTATCCCAGAAGGTAGGCGCGGAATATGATCCCACCAACTTCCTGCTGATGAACGCCATGGGCCCGAACGTTGCCGGTGTTATTGGTACGGCTGTTGCGGCCGGTACCTTTATGGCCATCTTCGGTGTGAAATAGGAGGGAGTATCATGACAGAAAAAAGACCTGTAAAGATTATGGAGACTGTCCTTCGTGACGGTCATCAGTCCCTGATTGCTACTCGTATGACCACCGAGCAGATGCTTCCCATTATCGAGAAGATGGACAAGGTCGGCTATCATGCAGTGGAGATGTGGGGCGGCGCTACCTTTGACGCAGCACTTCGTTTCCTGAAGGAAGATCCCTGGGAGAGACTGAGAAAGGTACGCGACGGATTTAAGAATACGAAACTGCAGATGCTCTTCCGCGGCCAGAACATTCTGGGCTATCGTCATTACGCGGACGACGTGGTGGAGTACTTTGTACAGAAATCCCTGGCGAACGGCATTGACATCATCCGTATTTTCGATGCCCTGAACGATGTCCGCAACCTGCAGACGGCCGTGAATGCGACCAAGCGCGAGGGCGGCCATGTACAGACCGCTATCTCCTATACTCTGGGCGAGCCCTATACCATCGAGTATTATGTGGATCTGGCCAAGCGTATGGAGGATATGGGTGCGGATTCTATCTGCATTAAGGATATGGCAGGCCTTCTGGTACCGTATCATGCGGAAGAGCTGGTCAAGGCCATCAAGGAAAATGTCAAGGTTCCGCTGGAGCTGCATACGCACTGCACCTCCGGTGTGGCTCATATGACCTACATGCGCGCCGTAGAGGCGGGCTGTGATATCATCGACTGTGCTATGTCCCCGTTCGGCGAGGGCACCAGCCAGCCGGCGACCGAGGTTCAGGTAGCTACCTACAAGGGAACTCCTTATGACACCGGTATCGACAGCAACCTGCTGAACGAGATCACCGAATACTTCCGTCCACTTCGTGAAGAAGCGCTGGCCAGCGGCCTGATGAGCACCAAGGTGCTGGGCGTAGATATCAACACCCTGCGCTATCAGGTGCCTGGCGGCATGCTGTCCAACCTGGTATCCCAGCTGAAGGATCAGCACGCGGAAGACAAGTTCTACGATGTGCTGGCCGAGATCCCGCGCGTGCGTGAGGACATGGGTATGCCTCCCCTGGTTACTCCTTCCAGCCAGATCGTTGGTACCCAGGCCGTGTTCAACGTCCTGCTGGGCGGCCGCTATAAGATGGCCACCAAGGAGACCAAGGCGATCCTGTCCGGTGAGTATGGCCAGACCGTACGCCCCTTCAATCCCGAGGTCCAGAAAATGGTTATCGGCGACAAGGAGCCCATCACCTGCCGTCCTGCGGATCTGATCCCTGACGAGCTGGAGAAGCTGGAAGCAGAGCTTGGCGAATGGAAAGAGCAGGATGAGGATGTCCTCTCCTATGCACTGTTCCCTCAGGTCGCCATGGACTTCTTCAAGTACAGAAAGGCAATGCGCGAGGGTAATGCACCGGTAAGCGGTGACGTAGAATGCTCCGTAGAGCCTGTAAAGTAAAGTACAATACATCTGATTCTTTAGCCCGGACTGCAATGGTCCGGGCTTTTTTGTGCATCCATTTTCTACATCCTTTTTCGAGTTTTGCTGCCGACATTCCTAATATAGGTTTGTGGGGATGCTTTTGTAGCTACGGCGGTCAGCAGAATATTTCTGCCGGGAGCGGTTCGGAGGGGCCACAATTTGCTAAGGTCCCGACCGCCTTCTGCTTGGGCACTCGCTCAATTCAGGGAGAACGCCTGATGCGTTCTCCCTTCAGTTCGCGATTCGCTTAGGGCCCTGAAGGCCCACGCTCAGCCCTGCGCATAAGGCGCCTGTGACCTAAGCAAATTTGTGGACTCCTCAATGCTCCCTTCAGAAATATTCCGTTGACCGCCTTGTCTTGCATAAATCAAAATTCAGTATTTTTTCTTTTTACCAGGGACGTAAAACCCATTTATGTCCCCACGAAATAACTAAAAGGCAGCCATATATTCTCAAGAATAGGTTTGTTGGGTATATGTAAGGCAAGGAGAGCCGTGGTCATATCTCGCCAGGGGCATTTGGAGGAGGCCACAAATTTTCTTAGCGTCCGGGTGCTCAGAACGAAGGTCGAGCGTGGGCCTTCAAGGCCCAAAGCGAGTCGCGAACTGAGATGAGAACGCATCAGGCGTTCTCATCGAATTGAGCGTGTGCCTGAGTGGCGAGTGACCGGACGGTTAGAAAATGTGGTCTCCGGAACTGTCCCAGGCGAGATATGACCACGGCTCTCCGTAGTTACTAAAGCATCCCACTGAAAGCCTACTCCAGACTAAATCCTATATAGGAGCAAATCGACAAATCTGCATTTATCTCTGTATCCGCGGTCAGCGCAAACGATTACTTGAAATAGCCGCCCGGATATGTTATCCTAAATTTTGGGGGATTTTAGGAGGAAACGCATGAAGAAAAATGTAAAGAACGCGATTGAGCGGGCTGTGGCCGGCGTGTCGCAGAATTATCATGATAATGAACTGCTCATCCGCAAGGATGGCTTGCTGATGCCTCAGCGGGATATCGTTATTGAGATCATCCGGGACCTGCGGAATGTTCTGTTCCCGGGATATTTCCGGAAGGATGCCATCAACAACGAGCTGGCGGTCTATTATGTAGGACAGAATCTGGCAAAGATCTATGACGATCTTTCCGAGCAGATTGAGCGGGCGATGCTCTATAAGAATAAGTATGAACTGCCGGAAGAGGAGATCAAGTCGAAGGCTGAGCAGATCTGCATAGATTTCTTTGGGGAGATTCCGCACATTCAGCAGATGCTCTTGAAGGATATTCAGGCGGGTTTTGATGGAGACCCGGCGGCCCAGAGCAAGGAGGAGATCATCTTTTCCTACCCGGGGTTCTTTGCCATCATGGTCTACCGCATGGCGCATGAACTCTACGTTCGCCAGGTGCCGTTGATCCCGCGTATTATGTCGGAGTACGCCCATGGCCGGACCGGTATTGATATCAATCCCGGCGCCACCATCGGAGAGTACTTCTTCATTGACCACGGTACCGGTGTGGTCATCGGAGAGACGACCGTGATCGGCAACCATGTGAAGCTGTACCAGGGCGTCACGCTGGGCGCGCTTTCTACCAGAGACGGCCAGAAGCTTTCCGGCGTGAGAAGACATCCTACCATCGAGGACAACGTGACCATCTACTCCGGCGCCTCGGTGCTGGGCGGCGATACGGTCATTGGAGAGGAATCCACCATTGGCGGTAATGCTTTTATTACCTCGTCGATCCCGAAGTATGCGCGCGTGGCCAGCGTGAATCCGGAGCTCTCCATTAAGACGCCGGGCGAGCGGAAGAAAGATCCTGCGGCCTTTGAACTGGTGTAAAAATGTGTAAGGCAGCGTGCCTGCAGCTGAACAGATAACGGAAGATAAGGAGGGAATGGTATGAACTGGACAAGAGCACAGTTGAAGAGCAATGCAAAGCTGATGGTGAAGAAAAACTGGATTCAGTGTGTCATTGTCAGTCTGGTCCTGATGTTGGTGACAGGGACCAGCGGCAGTGGCCTCAATTTGAATTATAATTATAACGGGATGGATGCCTTTGATCCCTCGGTGGAAAATTTTGCCAATACCTTCAGCTCTCAGATGGGCGGTTGGGTGTATTATGCGCAGCGTTTTGTGCCTGTGCTGGCCGGTCTTGTCGGCGTGATCGCGCTCATCGCTGTCCTTGCTCACTTTTTCCTGGGTAACCCGCTGCTGGTCGGCGGCAGCCGTTTCTATCTGCACAATATTCACAGCCAGGGACTGCTGGATGACCTGGCCTTTGCTTTCCAGAACATGTACGGCAACGTGGTGAAGGTCATGCTGCTGCGGGAGGTATATATTTTCCTGTGGTCCATGCTGCTGGTGATCCCGGGTATCATTAAAGGCTATGCCTGGCGGATGGTGCCGTATCTGCTGGCCGATAATCCGGAGCTGACCACTAGAGAGGCGCTGGATCTTTCTGCGCAGATGATGGACGGAGAGAAGATGAACGCGTTTGTGCTGGATCTTTCCTTTATTCTGTGGGATATTCTCTCGGCTGCTACGTTGGGGATCGCGGGGATCCTGTGGGTGAACCCCTATGAAGATGCCACCAACGCAGAGCTGTATACAGCGCTGAAAGCGAAGGGCAGAAGCTACTACGAGGGCTAAGACTTGAAAACGATAAGAGCGGATATTAAAAGCCGGGCATTCCGCCCGGTTTACCTGATTTACGGAGAAGAAGCCTACCTTCGCCAGAGTTTAAAGCGCAGCCTGCGGGCGGCCGTTGCCGGAGAGGACGATATGAATTATCTGTATCTCGAAGGGAAGGATGCCGATCCGCTGCGCATCATGGAAGCGGCGGAGACCATGCCCTTTTTTGCAGATAAGCGGCTGATCGTGGTGGAAAACTCCGGCTTCTTTAAAAAGGATGCCGGAAAGCTGCCGGATTTTCTGGACACCATGCCGGATACCACCTGCCTGGTCTTTGTGGAGGAGGCCATCGATAAGCGGAACCGCCTGTATAAGAAGGTGCAGGCGCTGGGGCATGTGGCTGAATGCACCAGACAGACCACGGCAGAGCTGACCCGATGGGTGGGACGCGGTCTGGCGCAGGCGGGGAAGAAAGTGACGGCCGCCACGGTGAATGCTTTCCTGGCCCGCACCGGGGAGGACATGGAGACCATTCGTCAGGAGTTGGAGAAGCTGATCGCCTATACCGGTGACCGCGAGGTGGTGACCACAGAGGATGTGGAGGCTATCACCACACAGCAGGTGAACGGCCGCATCTTTGAGATGATCGACGCTATCGCCACCAGGGACCGGAAGCGCGCTCTGGAGCTTTACTACGATCTGCTGGTTCTGAAGGAGCCGCCCATGCGCATTATGGCGCTGGTGGCCCGGCAGTTCAGGGGAATCTTGCAGGTAAAGGAAATGAAGGAACAGGGATTGGGCAAGCAGGCAATCGTGGAAAAGACCGGGTTCCGTCCTTTTGTGGCGGACCGGTATATAAGGCAGGCCTCCCGCTTCCGGTATGAGGAGCTGGAAAAGCATGCCGCTACCTGCGTGGAAATGGACGAAGCCGTCAAGAAAGGCAATATGACGGATACTCTGGCAGCCGAAATGCTGATCCTGGGATTTACCGAATAGACACACGTGATACCATGGATTTCTCCGCGGCAAGCCGCTCCCGAAATCCATGCAGCCATTCGAATTCCGCTCATTTCCTTCGGAAATGGCTTCATTCTCATGTCTGTTCGGGATCTAAGGTCACAAAAAAGAGCATCCGCATAGCGGACGCTCTTTTTTTGTGACTTTAGACCCCTTGTATTACGCCATTTTGTTGATGGCCTGGGCCAGACGGGATACCTTGCGGGAAGAGGTATTCTTGTGATAGATACCCTTGGAAGTCGCCTTGTCGATGACAGAGGTGGCCTCGATCAGGGCGGCCTTTGCGGCTTCCTGATCACCGCTTGCGATGGCGGCGTCTACCTTCTTGATGTAGGTCTTAACTTTGGAGCGGGCCGCTTTGTTGCGGGCAGCCTTCTTCTGAGAAACCAGAACTCTTTTCTTTGCGGATTTGATGTTTGCCACTTTGCTTTCCTCCAGATCTTTTGTGCCGGGACATTTGAGAAGATCCCGGAACTGCTTGAATTGTTGCCTTCGGTCCTCCGCTTTCTGCAGCCGTAAAAGAGAGCAGAACTTCCGAAAAGTGTATTACAAAGAAACCCGACACGGACTCGTTTCACTTGTAAACATACCCCGTTATCATACGTGATTTTGGCACGTGTGTCAATACCTTTTACGGGGCATTTGCTACTCTTTTTATAAAGATCGTAAACTCTATTCACATAAAAACCACAATTCTTTTGAAAGAATTTATTGATTTCCTAGGACAGGGAATTTATAATAAGAACCGTGTACGATTTCAGGAAAGATTGCACGCAATCAAACGGACTCGGAGAGTCATCCGGGGGATCATCCGGGTGGCGGCAGGGCGATCGGATGAGAAATCGGCGAAGTTACATTATACGGGGAAGTGAGCGAATGGATAACAACAACAAACAACAGAACAATCAGAAATCCCCCAATTTTATGCAGATGGTGATGCTGGCCATGGTGACCCTTTTCCTGATCTCCATGATTTCCCGCTTCTACACCAACTCTTCCTCCACGGAGCTGACGTATAACGAATTTATGCAGAAGATCTCCACGGAAAATATCGAGAAGGTGGTGGTGGACGAATCCTACCGGAAGATCACGGTGACCGTGCGCCCGTCTCAGGCAAGCTCTGTGACAGAGGAGTATTACACCGCCATCGTGGGCAACGAGGTGGAGGAGGTAAAGCAGATCCTGATGGCACGCGGCATCACGCTGCAGGGCACGGTGATCGAGCGGACGTCCTGGCTGATGGAGCTTCTTATTTATATGGTACCGGTATTGGCCGTGTGGGGCATCTTTATGTTCATGATGCGCCGCGGCGGGGGAGCCGGCGGCATTATGGGCATCGGCAAGAGCAACGCCAAGATGTATATGCAGAAGGAGACCGGCGTGACCTTTAAAGATGTGGCCGGTCAGGATGAAGCAGAAGAGTCTCTGGTGGAAATCGTGGACTTCCTGCATAATCCCGGGAAATATACCGAAATCGGCGCCAAGCTGCCTAAGGGCGCGCTGCTGGTAGGCCCTCCCGGAACCGGTAAGACACTGCTGGCGAAGGCCGTAGCCGGAGAAGCACATGTGCCGTTCTTTAGCCTGGCGGGTTCTGATTTCGTGGAGATGTTCGTGGGCGTGGGCGCCTCCCGCGTGCGTGACCTGTTCAAGCAGGCCCAGTCCCACGCACCGTGCATCATCTTTATTGATGAAATTGATGCCATCGGTAAGACCAGAGATACCCGCTTCGGCGGAAATGATGAGAGAGAGCAGACCCTGAATCAACTGCTTTCAGAGATGGACGGCTTTGACCCCAGCATGGGCGTATTTATTCTGGCCGCCACCAACCGTCCGGAGGTCCTGGACCCGGCGCTGCTGCGTCCCGGCCGTCTGGACCGCCGCATCATCGTGGATAAGCCCGATCTGAAGGGGCGTATCGCGGTGTTGAAGGTACATGCAAAGAATGTGCGCATGGATGATTCCGTGGACTTTGAAGAGATCGCCCTGGCGACCGCCGGTGCCGTGGGTTCTGACCTGGCCAATATGATCAATGAAGCTGCCATTCTGGCGGTCAAGAACAAACGCCGCTATGTAACACAGGCGGATCTGTTCGAATCTGTAGAAGTGGTCGTTGCTGGTAAGGAAAAGAAGGACCGCGTCATGAATGAAAAGGAGCGCCGTATGGTCTCCTATCATGAGGTGGGACATGCCCTGGTAGCTGCACTGCAGAAGAACACGGAACCGGTGCAGAAGATCACCATCGTGCCCCGCACCATGGGCTCCCTGGGCTATGTCATGCAGACGCCTGAGGAAGAGAAGTTCCTGATGACCAAGGCGGAGATGGAGGCTGAGCTGGTCACGCTGCTGGCGGGCCGCGCTTCCGAAGAGATCTTCTTCGATTCCGTTTCCACCGGCGCCTCCAACGATATCGAAAAGGCTACCAAGATGGCCCGCGCCATGGTCACCCGCTACGGCATGAGCGAAGAGTTTGGCCTGATGGGCCTGGAGACCATTGAAGGGCAGTATCTGGACGGTCGTTCCGTTCTGAACTGCGGCGACGCCACGGCGGCCCGAATTGACGGCGTGGTGGAAAAGATGCTGAAGGAATCCTACGATAAAGCCAAGGAGATCCTTTCCGGCAACAAGGATGCCATGCATAAGATCGCGGACTTCCTTATTAAAAAGGAGACCATCACCGGCAAGGAATTCATGGATATCCTGCATCAGGTGCAGGATGAGAGACGTCACTGGGAGCAGGTGGCTATCGAGCAGCATCAGCTGAGAGAAGCAGCCGCGACAGAGCTTCCCACGGCGGTCGAGATCCCGAAGGCTGCGGATATCCCCGGCACTGCGGCGGAGCAGAAAACTGCAGAGCCGGCAGAAGAGCAGAAAACTGCAGAGCCGGCAGCGGCAGAGCCTGCAGAGGATGAAAAACCGGCAGATCCGGCGACAGAGGCTGAAGCTTAACATCAAACATTAAGAAGCCGGGGACTGATGCCCCCGGTTATTTTTTCGGCTATTGACATAGATGCTAAGACTATTGTAAACTATCAGCGCTATCACTTTCAGTGCCTACAGAACTTACAAAGCCTACAGAACTTACAGAGAGGAGATACACACTATGGATTATGCAAAGGAATCGCTCCGGCTGCACGGAGAATGGAAGGGAAAGATCGAAGTAATCGCCACGGTGCCCGTGGAGAATAAAGACGATCTGTCTCTGGCCTACACCCCCGGTGTGGCAGAACCCTGCCTCGCCATCCAGAAGGATATTGAAAAATCGTATGAATATACCAGACGCCACAACATGTGCGCGGTCGTCACGGACGGCTCCGCCGTACTAGGCCTGGGAGATATCGGCCCGGAGGCCGGCATGCCTGTTATGGAAGGCAAGTGCGTGCTGTTTAAATCTTTTGGAGATGTGGATGCCTTCCCGCTTTGCGTAAAATCCAAGGACGTGGACGAGATCGTTAACACCATCTACATGATTTCCGGATCCTTTGGCGGCATCAATCTGGAAGATATCTCCGCGCCTCGTTGCTTTGAGATCGAGCGGAAGCTGAAGGAAAAGTGTGATATCCCGATCTTCCACGATGATCAGCACGGCACCGCGGTCATCACCCTGGCTGGCCTGACCAACGCGCTGAAGCTGACCGGCAAGAAAAAGGAAGAAGTGAAGATCGTTACCTCCGGCGCCGGCGCCGCGGCGATTTCCATCACAAAGCTGCTTCTTTCCGCCGGATTTAAGAACGTAGTCATGACAGACCGCAATGGTATTATCTATAAGGGCCGCGAAAAGGGCATGAACTGGATCAAGGAAGAGATGGCAGAGGTCACCAACTTTTCCTGCGAAAAGGGAAGCCTGGCAGACGCCCTGGTCGGTGCGGATGTATTTATCGGCGTTTCCGCTCCGGGCCTGGTGACCCCGGATATGGTGCGCTCCATGAATAAGGATGCCATCATCTTTGCCTGCGCCAATCCTACGCCGGAGATTTTCCCGGATGAGGCGAAGGCAGCCGGTGCGGCAGTCATCGCCACCGGCCGCAGCGATTTCCCCAACCAGATCAACAACGTGCTGGCATTCCCGGGAATCTTCCGCGGCACCTTCGATGTCCGTGCAAAGGATATTAATGAAGAGATGAAGATGGCCGCTGCCATGGCACTGGCAGGGCTGATCAGCGACGAAGAGCTTTCGGCGGATTACATCATCCCCAAAGCCTTTGACAAGAGAGTCGGCCCGGCGGTGGCATCGGCTGTAGCTGAGGCTGCCAGAAAGAGCGGCGTAGCCAGACTGTAAAGAATCCGTTCCATATTCACATAATTTCTTTTCCAAAGGGGGGAGATGTGGACGTTCCACAACTCCCACTCTCTTTTTTGTCAAATTTTCGTAAAACTTGACATTACAGCGTGTCTCTCCTATAATTAGAGGCAAATAATTTATTGCGTGCGATGAAATTCATGTAAGAATCTGAAACATGAAAAAAACTATTTTTAAAACGGGGGGCCAACTTATGCGTCATCTGGGGATATGTGATGATGACACAGTTTATTTGGAGAAAGCAGCGGAGCTTATAGAAGCCCAGGCTGCTTCTTTTGGATTAGAGATAACGCTCCATCGGTTTTCGGATCTGACCGCCCTGCTTCAGGCGGCGGAGGCTGGGGAATACCGGTTGGACATGCTTTTTCTCGATATAGAATTCGGAGAGATGAGTAGCTTTGAGACAGCAAAGAGGCTGAGTGAGCTTCAGCCGCGCTGTTACATTGTGTTCCTCACGAATCATCTTTCCTATGTTATGGATTCGTACGAGATTCCGCATCTGTACTACGTGATCAAGGATGAATTTCCGGTGCGGCTGGAAAAAATATTTCATATGTATTTTGATAAGGAAGAGCATTCACGGATCCGTGTTTCACTGGGCGGAGAGACAGAGTTCCTGGAAATCCCGGATATATTTGCCGTGGAACGGCTGCGGAGGGGAAGCCTTCTTCACCTGAACGACAGTGAATGTCGGACATCCCTCCTGTTTGATGAAGTGAAAGATCAGATGCGTGTGCCCTATATCATCCGTTGTCACAACAGTTTTCTGGTGAATCTGCAGCATGTGCAGAAGTACCGCATTAATTTATTCGTGCTGACCAATGGGACAGAAATTCCGATCAGCCGGGCGTATCAGCAGCCGGTGCGGGAACTGTTCAAAAAGTGGCAGGAGGTCTGGATCTGATAAAAGATCCGGTTCGGAAGACATCATGGTTTATAATGTCATTTTTATGCTTGTGGTCCTGGCGGCCATAATCGGGATTGCCTGGTACATTTCCCGGCAGCGGCGCCGCCTGGAACGAGAGCGGACCGTGCTGCTTCTGCAGCAGGAGGCACTGCGGGACCAGAGTGCGCAGCTGAGGGAGACAGTCGATCGATGCCGCGGCTATCGGGAAGAGATCAGCCAGATGATGGCTGCAAGCGGTCTGTTCGGCGAGGAAAAAGGTCAGGCGGACGATACGTCTACGGAAACAGCTGCAGCGGAGAAGGAAGATGTTCCTGAGCCCCGTACTTACTGTGAAAATATGATCATTCAGGCCGTTCTGCAGCACAAAGAAATCGAATGCCGGCGAAAAAAGATTCCGCTGATGATGCACCTGGAAGATATTGATGCAGTGAAGGCGGACGATATAGATCTGGTAGGCATATTTTACAATCTGCTGGACAACGCCATTGAGGCAAATATGCGGCTTCCGGATCCCGGAGACCGCTATATTCGTGTATCGTCCTTTATAGAAGAGAAACAGTGGGTTCTCAGTATGGAGAACCGGAGCCTGCCGCCGGATGAAATGACCATGCGGAAAGGGACGTGGAAAAGGGATCCGGAGCGTCATGGGATCGGTCAGACGATCCTGCGAGACCTGGTCCGGGAGAACCGGGGACGGATCCGGGCGACACAGACAGAAGACAGCTATCAGGTGAAGATCTGGATGCCGATCCGGCGGAAGGCGGTGTAGAGATGGTCAGTTCTATACCGAATTACCTGCAGGAGTTCTTCTGCAGTTTTGTGCTTTTTCTTATCCTCGGGAGAGTCCGCCGCGAGCGCGCCGTTTGGTTCTGGGGCGCCTTTTTTGTCTGGCCGGTCGTTTCGCTGACCATGAATCTGGGATACTGGGACAGATTGAATGTGTGGGGCGGCGCAGACCTTGTACAGGTCGTCCGAATGATGTTCCTGATCCTCTTTATTACAGTAGGCGGACTGGGGTATGAGGGCGGATGGGTGAGAGTCCTGTACAGTGTCCTGGTATCCGACGTGCTTATGTCAACACTGACAATCGCCACCGCAGGTATGTATGCGCTGCTCCGCGGGATCCCTTTCGGGACGGTTCTGCAGGATCCGGGTGTTATCTGCAGTATGCCGATGATCCTGTTTAAGCTGGCGGTATTTTTAATTCTGATCCGGGCGTGCTGCCGCCCGATAATGTGGATCCGTGATTTTCCGTTTGAAAGATTTCCCCTTCTGAAAGTAATTGCGCTGCTGGTGATGCTTTGCATGGTGAATCCCGCCGTTTATCAGATGTCCATTCCGGAAAAAAGGGCGGGGAGAAGTCTGATCGCGCTTTTGTATGTGTCGATTGCCGTTTTTACGACGCTGGCCATTATTCTTTATGTCCGTGCGGAGAGCATCCGTCAGCAGAATATAATATTACATCGGCAGATCCAGCTGACGCAGGAATACCAGGGAATCCTGAACGAGCAGCATGAGGCGGCAAGAAAACTGCGTCATGATATCCGCCGTCATATTCGTACGTTGACGTGGGCGGCAGAGGATTCGACACAGGAACCGCAGATCCGGGAAAAGCTGCTGGCTTATCGTGGCCGGCTGGAAGAAATGGCCGGGGAGCTTCAGATGGGGGACTATACCGGAGACCCGGATGTAGATGCTATGTTCTATGCGGTAGAACAGTATTGCCGGGAACATAGGATACCTTGGGAATGCCGGCTGCGCCAGATGGATTTTTCGATTATACCGGAAGATATCCGTCGCGATACAGCGTTTTATATGTCTTATTGGGCCATCCGCTTTCTGCAGAAGATGGTGAACGGGACGGGAGAGTATTCTGCCGGGCTGAAAAAGGATGATACAGAGAAAAAATACCGGCTGCAGATTTCCGGCGGATCAGTGGGCGGAAGATCCCTGATGCAGATGAAGATCTGTGGAACTGCTGCAAAGGAAGATCCGGAACCTTCCATTACAGAACAGCTTCGGAGTGTGTTCGGGAAAGCCGGGATGGACGGAGATGTTCTTGTTTCCGCAGAGGATAACAGTATCTGCCTTGATATCAGCTGGGCGGATACAGAAGAGGAATGAAAGAGGCGTTTATGTTAAGTCCGGTCGCAGACTGGGTGCAGGAGAGCAGGAATCTGCCTTCAGGTGGAGTGGTGCTGATCGTAGAGAAATCCATCGGGAAATCGAATCTCGATGGATTTCTTTTTTTCTTGTGTGAACGCGTAAAATATGGTAGAGTAAGGGACGATAAGAAAGAGAGGAGAATCCCATGGCTGATATAGATCAGAGCAGGATCCGCAATTTTTGTATTATTGCCCACATTGACCACGGCAAGTCTACATTGGCAGACCGGATCATCGAAAAGACCGGTCTTCTGACGCAGCGCGAAATGCAGGAGCAGGTGCTGGATAACATGGACCTGGAGCGTGAGCGCGGCATCACCATTAAATCCCAGGCTGTTCGCACCATCTATAAGGCGAACGACGGGAAGGAGTATGTCTTCAACCTGATCGATACCCCCGGCCACGTGGACTTTAACTACGAGGTCTCCCGCAGCCTGGCGGCCTGTGACGGCGCGGTGCTGGTGGTGGACGCGGCCCAGGGCATAGAGGCTCAGACACTGGCCAATGTTTATCTGGCGCTGGATGCGGATCTGGAGGTATTTCCTGTCATCAACAAGATCGATCTGCCCAGCGCGGAGCCGGAGCGGGTCATCAATGAAATAGAAGATGTGATCGGCATAGAGGCCCAGGACGCACCGCAGATCTCCGCCAAGAACGGGGTCAATATTGAAGCGGTCCTGGAGGCCATCGTAGAGAAGATCCCGGCGCCCTCCGGAGATCCGGATGCACCGCTGCAGGCGCTGATCTTCGATTCCATCTACGATTCCTACCGCGGCGTCATTGTGTTCTGCCGTCTGATGCACGGGCGGGTGAGAAAGGGCATGACCATCTCCATGATGGCGACCGGCGCCAGCTTTGATGTGGTGGAGGTCGGCACCTTTGGCGCGGGGCAGTTCATTCCCTGCGACGAGCTTTCCGCCGGCATGGTGGGATACCTGACCGCCAGCATTAAGAACGTGCGGGACACCCGCGTGGGCGATACCGTCACGGAAAAGGCACGCCCCTGTAAGGAGGCATTGCCGGGCTATAAAAAGGTATTGCCGATGGTCTACTGCGGTATGTATCCGGCGGACGGAGCCAAGTATCCGGATCTGCGGGATGCGCTGGAGAAGCTTCAGCTGAACGACGCCTCCCTGCAGTACGAGCCGGAGACATCCGTGGCGCTGGGCTTTGGCTTCCGCTGCGGCTTTTTGGGGCTGCTGCACCTGGAGATCATCCAGGAAAGACTGGAGCGGGAGTACAATCTGGACCTCATCACCACCGCGCCCAGTGTTATTTATAAGGTATATAAGACCAACGGAGAGGTCATCGACCTGACCAACCCTACCAATATGCCGGATCCCACGGAAATTGAATATATGGAGGAGCCCATCGTAAAGGCGGAGATCATGGTGACCACGGAATTCATCGGGGCCATCATGGACCTGTGCCAGGAGCGGCGCGGCAACTACCTGGGCATGGAGTATATGGAAGATACCCGCGCCATGCTGAAATACGAGCTGCCGTTGAATGAGATCATTTATGATTTCTTTGATGCGCTGAAATCCCGTTCCCGCGGCTACGCTTCCTTCGATTATGAGATGGCGGGCTACAAGCGTTCCTCGCTGGTGAAGCTGGATATCCTGGTCAACCGGGAGGAGGTCGACGCGCTTTCCTTTATCGTGTTCGAAGGGACAGCCTACGAGCGCGGCCGCAAGATGTGCGAAAAGCTGAAGGAGGAGATCCCGCGTCAGCTGTTCGAGATTCCCATTCAGGCGGCAATCGGCAACCGTATCATCGCCAGAGAGACGGTGAAGGCCATGCGCAAGGATGTGCTGGCCAAGTGCTACGGCGGCGATATCACCCGTAAGAGAAAGCTGCTGGAAAAGCAGAAGGAAGGAAAGAAGCGCATGCGCCAGGTGGGAACGGTGGAGATCCCGCAGAAGGCATTTATGAGCGTGCTGAAGCTGGACAGCGAATAAATTGATGCAAGGGTCAAAAGGTCATTAAAAATGTGCTTGCACATTTTTATATGACATTGGGACCCGCTTAAACATGAGAATGTAGCCATTTTCGGCAGAAAATGTGCGGAATTCGAATGTTTTAAGATTGCGAGAGCGCAAAGCGCGGAGCAATCTGCATCAAGGTTGTTTGGCTTTAACACCATCATAATATCCGCATTTTAAAGGGGAGGGGAAGGCGATTTACCTTGATACAGAAAAAAGATCTGGCAATTTATGTACATATCCCTTTTTGTATCCGCAAGTGCTATTACTGCGATTTTGCCTCCTTTGTGGCGCCCAGACAGACACAGGCGCTGTACATGCAGTCCCTGCAGGAGGAGCTGAAAAGCTACACGCCGCTGGGAAACCATTATATCGTGCGCAGCATTTACTTTGGGGGAGGAACGCCTTCTGTACTGGAGCCCATCTATCTGATGCGCGTCCTGCTGGATATCCGGGATCATTTCCTGGTGGCAAAGGACGTGGAGATCACCGTGGAGTGCAATCCCGGTACGCTTTCGGAATCCAAGCTGCAGGAATACAAGGCGCTGGGCATCAACCGGCTTTCCATCGGTCTGCAGTCTGCCAACGACGCGGAGCTGAAGCTGTTGGGGCGCATTCATACCTGGTCCGTATTCCGGTCCAATTATGCGCTGGCCCGTCGGCTGGGTTTCAATAATATCAACATAGATCTGATGCAGTCCCTGCCGCACCAGACGGTGGAAGGGTGGATGGACACCCTGCAGAAGGTGACGGAGCTTTCACCGGAGCATATCTCCGCCTATTCACTGACCATTGAGCCGGGGACACCTTTCTATAACACCTACGGCAGTCCGGAGGGGCAGAAGGAACTGCCCTCTGAAGAGGAAGACCGGGAGATGTATCACCGCACCAGGGATTTTCTGCACACCAGGGGGTATGAGCGGTATGAGATCTCCAACTACGCAAAGGAAGGGTATGAGAGCCGCCACAATATTACCTATTGGGTGGGCGGCGATTACCTGGGGCTCGGGCTGAACGCGGCTTCTTATATGGATGGCCGCCGGTTCACCAACCCGAAGGACCTGCAGGAATACCGCGATACCGCCAGAGGTGCCTACGCGCGCTGCAAGGCGGCGGAGCCTCTGACGGAAAAAGCCCGCATGGAAGAGTTCATGTTCCTGGGACTTCGGATGATGCAGGGCGTCTCGGAGATGGAATTCAGGAATCGATTCCGCAAGACCATCGCCGATGTATACGGGGATATCCCCACAAAGCTGATGGCCGAGGGGTTATTAAAGCGAGAGAAAGGTCGTCTGAAGCTGACAGAGCGCGGCATCGATGTCAGCAACGGTGTAATGGCCGAATTTATTCTTTAACACAGGAGTTTTTTCATGCTGGATAAAGAGCAGTTCCGCGAGGGCCTGGCGCAGATGCGCCGCCTGGCGGAAGGGAAATATAATCATTTGACGATCTCCGATATCCTGACCTGCTTCCCGGGGCGGAAGCTGACCCGGAAGGAGATCGCGCTCATCTACCAATATGCGGAAGAGGAGCACATTGTTATAGAAGATTACCGCCCGCATGATACGCGGAGCGTCTCCCTGGGGCCGAAAAAGCTTACCGGGGAAGAGAAGGCGTACTTTAAAATGTATCTGTCGGAGCTGAAGGGCATTCCGGCCTGTTCTCCGGAGGAGACCGAGATGCTCCTGATGCGCCTGGCGGACGGGGATGATTCCGTGACGAACCGCCTGGTGGAGGGACACCTGCAGCTGGTGCTGGAGACCGCAAAGGAGCACGCCGGCAACGGAGTCCCTATCGGGGATCTGGTGCAGGAGGGCAATATGGCCCTGATGCTGGCGGCTTCCGAGCTGGCATCGGGAAGCCGCATGGTTCTGGCGGGGGGCTGGCAGGATTATCTGCTGCCGCGCCTGCATACGGCCATGAAGGCCGTGATCTCTGAACAGAGCGGTCATGACAGAGCCGGGGAGCGGCTGGCGCAGGAGACCAACCGGCTGCTTGCCGCGGTCATCGATCTGGAGGAAGAACTGGGGCGGGAGGCGACCTTGGCCGAGCTTTCGGAAAAGGTGCAGCTCCCGGAGGATAAAGTCAAGGAACTGGTAAAAATATCACTGGATGCAGCCGCGTGGGGAGACCGGGCGGAAGAAAAGAAGGAATCTTAAGCTTTCGGCTTCGAGCCGGGAAAGAGGTAAGGATGAGCGTAAGAAGAATCTATGTGGAAAAGAAACCGGAATATGCCGTGGCAGCCCGCGGACTGGCCGACGAGATCCGGGGTTTCCTGGGTATTGAGAACGTCACCCGCGTACGTGTGCTGATCCGCTATGACATTGAAAATGTCAGCGATGCCACCTATGAGCAGGCCAAGGACCTGATCTTTTCGGAGCCGCCGGTGGACGTGCTCTACGAGGGGACCTTCCCCCGCGCGGAAGGTGCACGGGTATTTTCCGTGGAATATCTGCCGGGACAGTATGACCAGCGGGCGGATTCCGCAGAGCAGTGCGTAAAACTGCTGCACGAAGAGGAGGAGCCCATCATCCGCTCCGCCACCACCTATGTAATTGAAGGAAACATTACGGAGGAAGAATGGAAGCGCATTCAGTCCCTGACCGTGAACCCCGTGGATTCCCGCCTGTCGGACGGCGATGTGCCGGAAACCCTGGTGCAGGAATTTCCGGAGCCGGACGATGTAGCTGTTTTCACAGGTTTCTGCACGATGGAAGAGGCGCCGCTGCGCGAGCTGTACGATTCCCTGAACCTGGCCATGACCTTTGCGGATTTCCGTTTTATCCAGGAATATTTCCGGGATGAAGAAAAGAGAGATCCTACCGTAACGGAGATCCGTGTGCTGGATACCTATTGGTCCGACCACTGCCGTCATACCACCTTCCAGACCGAACTGACGGATATCTCCTTTGGCGAGGGTGAGTATAAGGAAGAAATCGAGGGTACCTACCGCGAGTATCTGGCGGACCGCGCCGAGGTCTACGGCGACCGGAAGGATAAATATGTCTGCCTGATGGATCTGGCGCTGCTGGCCGTCAAAAAACTGAAAAAGGAAGGGAAGCTGACCGATCAGGAGGAGACGGATGAGATCAACGCCTGCTCTATTGTGGTGCCGATCGAAGTGGACGGCGAGACAGAAGAATGGCTGATCAACTTTAAGAACGAGACCCACAACCATCCCACCGAGATCGAACCTTTCGGTGGTGCGGCTACCTGCCTTGGCGGCGCCATCCGCGATCCGCTGTCCGGACGTACCTATGTATATCAGGCCATGCGCGTGACCGGCGCGGGCGATCCCACCACGCCGGTGGAAAAGACACTGCCTGGCAAGCTGCCGCAGCGCAAGATCGTGACGGACGCAGCGGCCGGCTACAGTTCCTACGGTAACCAGATCGGTCTGGCCACGGGTTATGTGAAAGAAATCTATCATCCGGATTATGTGGCAAAGCGCATGGAAGTCGGCGCGGTAATGGGCGCGGCGCCCAGAAAGAGCGTCATGCGTGAGACCTCTGATCCCGGAAATATTATTCTGCTGATCGGCGGACGCACCGGCAGAGACGGTATCGGCGGAGCGACAGGTTCCTCCAAGTCTCACAATTCCAGCTCTCTGACCACCTGCGGCGCAGAGGTGCAGAAGGGTAATGCGCCGACTGAGCGCAAGATCCAGCGTCTGTTCCGCCGGCCGGAGGTCAGCCGTCTGATCCGCAAGTGCAACGATTTCGGCGCGGGCGGCGTGTCCGTAGCTATCGGTGAACTGGCGGACGGCCTGCGCATCGACCTGAACATGGTCCCCAAGAAGTACGCCGGCCTGGACGGCACGGAAATTGCTATTTCCGAGTCCCAGGAGCGTATGGCTGTGGTCATCGATCCTTCCGATCTGAAGGAAATGATGGATTACGTGGCCGAAGAGAACCTGGAGGCCGTGGTGGTCGCCGAGGTCATGGAAGAAAAGCGCCTGATCATGTACTGGAGAGATCAGGTGATCGTCAATATCAGCCGGGATTTCCTGAATACCAACGGCGCGCACCAGGAGACGGCACTTTCCGTGAAGATCCCGCAGGCGGCCGGAAGCCCGCTGGAGAAAGAGCCGGTGGCGGCGGAGCAGGTCGAAGAGAAGTGGAAGAACGTTCTGTCCGATCTGAATGTTTGCTCCCAGAAGGGCCTGGTGGAGCGCTTTGACTCCACGGTAGGCGCTGGCTCTGTCCTGATGCCCTATGGCGGCGTATATCAGCTGACCGAGACCCAGGCTATGGTGGCCAAGGTGCCGGTGCTGACTGGAAAGACGGACGCCGTGACCATGATGAGCTATGGCTTTGATCCCTATCTTTCCAGCTGGAGCCCGTATCACGGCTCTCAGTATGCGGTGCTCTCCTCCGTGGCTAAGATCGTGGCGGCGGGCGGCGACTGGAAGAAGCTGCACTTTACTTTCCAGGAATTCTTCCGCAAGCTGGGGAATGATCCGGAGCGCTGGGGCGAGCCTTTTGCCGCACTGCTGGGTGCTTACAAGGCGCAGACTGCCCTGGGCCTGGGCTCCATCGGCGGCAAGGACAGTATGTCCGGAAGCTTTAATGATATCGATGTGCCGCCCACACTGATCTCCTTTGCGGTGGACGTGGCCAAAGAACAGAATATCATCACGCCCGAGCTGAAGAAGGCCGGCCACAAGCTGGTATACTTCCCGCTGTCCGTGAATGCTAAATATCTGCCCGATTACGATCAGGCTATGGCCCTGTACGGTCATATTTTTGAAGATATCTGTGCGGGACGAATCGTCTCTGCTTATGCAGTGGAGCGTTTCGGTCTGGCAGAGGCGCTGGCCAAGATGGCGTTCGGCAATAAGCTGGGCGTAAAGGTGGCGGCGGATTACCCGGCGGAAGAGTTCTTCGCGGCAGGCTGGGGCGGCATTGTGGCCGAGGTGCCGGAAGAGGAAATCCGGAATCTGGCTTCTACCGGCACGATCATCGGTGAAGTGACCGATTCCGCAGCCCTGGAGTACGGTTCCGCCTGCATCTCGCTGGAGGAGGCCATCCGCATCTGGAGCGCGCCGCTGGAGAAGGTATTCCCCAGCCATGCGGGCGAGCAGACGGACCCCGTGGAGAGCCCTCTGTACGATGCAAAGGATATCTATATCTGCCACCACAAGCTGGCGCAGCCGAAGGTCTTTATCCCGACCTTCCCGGGCACCAACTGTGAGGTGGACAGCGCCCGCGCTATGGAGGCGGCCGGCGCGAAGGCCAGGGTGCTGGTAATGCGCAACCTGACAGCGTCCGATATCCGCGATTCCGTGGAAGCGTTCGCGAAGGAAATCAGCGAGGCGCAGATGATCATGTTCCCTGGCGGATTTTCCGCGGGCGACGAGCCGGACGGCTCCGCCAAGTTCTTCGCCACAGCCTTCCGGAACGAGAAGATCAAGGAAGAGGTAGAGAAGCTCCTGAACGAGCGCGACGGTCTGGCCCTCGGTATCTGCAACGGCTTCCAGGCGCTCATCAAGCTGGGCCTGGTGCCCGCGGGACGCATTATTCGCCAGGAGGCGGACGCTCCGACCCTTACCTTTAATACCATCGGCCGTCACATTTCCCGCATGAACTATGTGAAGGTCGTTACCAACAAGAGCCCCTGGCTGAGAAAGGCCGAGCTTGGCGGCGTTTACACCAACCCCGCCTCCCACGGCGAGGGCCGCTTCGTGGCCAATGCCGAGTGGGTAAAGAAACTGTTCGAAAACGGACAGGTCGCCACCCAGTACTGCGATCCTCAGGGCAATGTCTCCATGGATGAACACTGGAACTCAAACGGCTCCGTAATGGCCATCGAAGGCATCACCAGCCCGGACGGCCGCGTCCTCGGTAAGATGCTGCACAACGAGCGCTTCGGACAGGGCCTGCAGAAAAACATCTACGGCAACCAGACCATGCAGCTCTTCGAAGCCGGCGTAGAATACTTTAGCGAATAAGCCATCGGCAAGCAGCCGCGCTGACCGCCATGCTTGCATGGAGGGCAGTGCGGATATTTGCCGATGCAAACGGTGCTTGTGTGCTTGTGGTGCTCGTGTGCTTCTGGTGATTGGGCAAGAAGCAGTGCCTTAAGCTCGTTTACAACCCACAAAATTTCAGATTTTGAAATTTCCTGCGTCTCGGAGCGTGAAATGTGCAATAATCGAGATCGATCATTCATTTACAACCCATTTTAAGGGAAATGATCGGTTCGACGGAGTCAAAATGGGTTGTAAATAATCCGTGGGTACTTTGATTTGCCCAAATGCACGCGGAAACGGCTATATCATCAGAAATAGAAGTGTATTCTGGGTTGTAAATATTCAGGGGAACTTCGGTTTTGAACAAACCGTGATACAGGCGTTGGAAACCGGATAAACAAAGGCAGATTCCGGAGAAGATAAGCTGAGAAGCAGCCGCCGGAAACCGGATGATGAGAAGCAGTCGCGGAAACCGGACGATGAGAAGCAGTCGCGGAAACCGGATGATGGAAATTAGATGCCGGAAGACCGAAAATAGAGGAAGGCAGGGAGATCATATTATGTACATGAATACCGAGGGTGAGAAGGGGAAGTATATCTTGCAGGAGCTGCATGATCCGAACATGGGCACGCCGGAATACCAGGCGATGTACAAGAAGTTCTCAAAGCGCATCCTCTGGATCGATAATAATGTGGTCCCGGGTTCTTTTCAGATGAACACCGCCTGGTACCACGATATCCCGGAAAAGAATCCTGTGTTCGAGGAGCATGTGCACGAATACGATGAGCTGATCGGCTTCTTCGGCAGCAATCCGGAGGACCCGTACGACCTTGGCGCGGAGCTGGAGGTGACGATTGACGGGGAGACGCATATCCTTACCCGGACATCCCTGATCTTCTGTCCGGCCGGTATGAAGCACATGCCGTTAAAGTTCAACCGCATCGACCGCCCGATCTTCCACTTTTCCGTGGTGGTGGGGCCGGAATATAACGGTGCGGCCTATAAATAGGTCCTGAAACAGACCCGGCTGCAAGATCAGCTGTAAGAAAAGCCATAAGAGGTGTCAGTAACAGAATGCCAAAAGTGGTAGTGATCGGCGGCGGAGCCGCCGGTATGATGGCAGCCATATCCGCCGCCGAACGCGGAGCGGAGGTAGTGCTGCTGGAGAAGAATGAAAAGCTGGGGAAGAAGCTTTACATCACCGGCAAGGGGCGCTGCAATGTGACCAACGCCTGTGACCGGGAGGACTTCTTTTCCCATGTGGTCACAAATCCCCGGTTCATGTATTCGGCTTACAGCCAGTGGAGTAACTGGGATATGATGGACTATCTGGAGAGCCTGGGGCTGCCGCTGAAGACTGAGCGGGGGAACCGGGTTTTTCCGGTATCTGATAAATCCTCCGATGTAATACGGACACTGGCAAAAGCGCTGGAGCGCGCTGGGGTGCAGGTGTTTCTGAATACGGCAGTGCGTGAACTCCTGATAGAAAAAGATACCGTGCAGTCCGAAAATGCAGAGCGCTCATCTGAAAATGCAGAGCGCATATCCGAAAAAGCAGAGCGCATATCCGAAAAAGCAGAGCGCTCATCTGAAAATGCAGAGCTCGCATCAGGAAAGAAAGCCGGAGCGTCCGCGCGGTGTACGGGCGTACGTCTGGCGTCCGGCGAGGAGATCCCGGCGGATGCCGTAATCGTGGCGACCGGCGGCATTTCCTATCCCTCCACCGGCTCTACGGGAGACGGATATCTGTGGGCAGAGGAAGCCGGCCACACCGTCTCGGACCGCTTCCCGGCGTTGGTGCCCTTTGACGCACTGCTGCCGGACGGACATCCTTGCAAGGAACTGCAGGGGCTGACGTTGAAGAATGTCGGCATGCAGGTCTTTTGCGGAGGGAAACGACTTGCCGAGGATTTCGGGGAGCTTTTGTTCACGCATTTCGGCGTCAGCGGGCCGCTGGTGCTCTCCGCCGCAAGCGTGGTCACGGCAGCGATCAATGCACCAAATCCGAAAGGGGCAGAAAAAGGAACCGAAGGACAGGCGAAAAACAGCGGAGGAGCTGCAAAGAACAGCGCCTGGCGCATGGTCCTGGACCTGAAGCCGGCCCTTTCCGAGGAGCAGCTGGACCGCCGCATCCTGCGGGAACTGGAGGGCGGCGCCAACAAACAAATGAAGAATGTGCTGGGAAGCTTGTTCCCCGCGAAGCTGGTCCCGGTCATGTTGCGGCTTTCCGGGATCCCGGGGGAGCTGTGCGGGCGGGAAGTGACCCGTCAGCAGCGGCAGCAGCTGCTGACCATGACCAAAAGCTTTCCGGTAAAATTGCTGGGGACCCGCAGTTTTGCGGAGGCCATCATCACCCAAGGCGGCATATCCGTGCGGGAGGTGAACCCGAAGACCATGGAATCCAAACGGACGTCTGGCCTGTACTTTGCCGGAGAAGTCTTGGATGTAGACGCCTTCACCGGCGGGTATAATCTGCAGATCGCCTGGTCGACCGGGCGGGCCGCCGGGCTGGCGGCGGCAGAAGCGGCAGCTTCCATCAGTGAATGATACAGCCTTCGAAATGGGTACATACAATAAAATAGTATCAGTACATATAATAGAATTATTACAGCGATTTACCATACATTCATGGAGAAAGGAATACGAACATGAACAAGAACATTGCCATCGACGGGCCGGCCGGAGCCGGTAAGAGCACCATTGCCAAACGAGTAGCGAAGGAGAAGCAGCTGATTTATGTGGATACCGGCGCCATGTACCGCGCCATGGGAATCTATTTTTCCCGTTTGGGAATTGATCCGTCTGATGCGGCGGCGATTGCGGAAAATGTAGGAGGCGCCGATATTTCCATCGATTATGAAGATGGCGCCCAGCAGGTAATCCTGAATGGGGAGAATGTCACGGGGCTTCTCCGCACGGAGGAAGCCGGAAATATGGCCTCGAAGGTATCTTCCCATGGACCTGTTCGGGAAAAGATGGTAGAACTGCAGCAGAAGCTGGGCCGGGAGAAGGCCGTGGTGATGGATGGCCGGGATATCGGTACCGTGGTGCTGCCGGATGCGCTGCTGAAGATCTATCTGACGGCCAGCGTAGAGGTGCGCGCCGGACGCCGCTACAAGGAACTTGTGGAAAAAGGCGAGGCCTGTGATCTGGAAGAGATCAAGAAGGATATTGCCGCCCGCGATCATGCGGATATGACGCGTGAGATCAGCCCGCTGCGCCAGGCGGAGGATGCGGTTCTGGTGGATTCCTCCGATATGAACATTGAGGAAGTGGTAGAGACCATTATCGGTCTGTACGAGGAGGCACAGCTGTAGTCTGCCCTCGGGAAAGGGGAAATGGATCGTGGAAGTGACACTGGCAAAAACGGCGGGGTTCTGTTTCGGCGTAAAACGCGCCGTGGATAAGGTCAACGAACAGGCTGACCTGGCGCGGGAAGGAAAGACGGTGCTGCCCATCTATACCTACGGGCCTATCATTCACAACGAAGAGGTGGTGGCGGACCTGGAGCGGCGGGGCGTTCATGTGATCTCCGAGGACCATCTGAGGGATATCCATGAGGGGACGATTATCATCCGTTCCCATGGAGTCAGCCGGGCGGTGCAGGAGCAGATGGAGGCGCAGGGCCTGAATGTCGTGGATGCCACCTGTCCTTTTGTTAAAAAGATCCATCGGACCGTGGATGAGGCGACGGCCGCCGGCCGGGATGTTATTATCACAGGAAATGCCGGACATCCGGAGGTGCAGGGCATTGTAGGCTGGTGCCGCCGGACGCCGTGGGTGGTAGAAACAGCGGAGGATATTGAGGCATTGCCGCCGCTGAAAGAGGTCACAGTGGTCAGTCAGACCACATTTAATTACAAGATTTTTAAAGAACTGGTTGAAAAAATATTAGAAAAGCGTTACAATGCTATTGTTGTGAACACAATTTGCAATGCTACACAGGAACGGCAAACCGAAGCGAGGAAAATTGCGGACAATGTAGATGCGATGATCGTGATCGGAGGGCGTCACAGCTCGAACACGCAGAAGCTCTATGATATCTGCAGGCGGGTATGTCCCGCTACTTACTATATACAGACACTCGTTGACTTGGAAGCACAAAGTTTCGCACCAGTACGTAGCGTGGGTATCACAGCAGGGGCGAGCACCCCGAACAATATTATTGAGGAGGTAGTTACTCATGTCAGAAGTAAGCTTTGAACAGTTGTTAAACGAAGAGGGTTCTCTGAACCAGATTCGTACGGGCGCTGTTGTCAAGGGAACCGTTATTGGTGTGAAAGAGAATGAGATCAGCCTGAACATCGGCTACAAGGCCGATGGTATCGTAACCAAGCAGGAATACACCAATGATTCCACCGTGGATCTGACCGAAGTTGTCCATGTCGGAGACGAGATGGAAGTTAAGGTCCTGAAGGTCAATGATGGTGACGGCCAGGTCGTCCTGTCCTACAAGAGACTGGCGCAGGATCGCAGCAGCAAGAAGCTGGAAGAGGCCTTTGAGAATCATGAGGTCCTGACTGCGAAGGTGACTCAGGTCCTGACCGGCGGACTGAGCGTTATTGTTGACGGCATCCGCATCTTTATCCCGGCCAGCCTGGTATCCGATGGTTTTGAGAGAGATCTGAACAAGTATGCGGATCAGGAAATCGAATTCGTGATCATCGAGTTCAATCCCCGCCGCCGTCGTATCATCGGCGACCGCAAGCAGATCCTGGTAGAGCGCAAGGAAGCTATGAAGAAGGAACTCTTCGAGCGCATCGAGGAAGGCATGATCGTGGAAGGTACTGTAAAGAACCTGACCGATTTCGGCGCCTTCATCGACCTGGGCGGCGCAGACGGCCTGCTGCACATCTCCGAGATGTCCTGGGGCCGCATCGAGAGCCCTAAGAAGGTCTTCAAGGTTGGCGACCAGGTGGAAGCCTTCATTAAGGAGATCAAGGGCGAAAAGATCGCGCTGTCCATGAAGTTCCCCGACAAGAACCCTTGGCTGAACGCGGAAGAGAAATACGCAGCCGGCAGCATCGTGACCGGTAAGGTTGCCCGCATGACAGATTTTGGTGCGTTTGTTGAGCTGGAGCCCGGCGTAGATGCGCTGCTGCATGTATCCCAGATCTCCCGTGACCATGTGGACAAGCCCAGCGATGTGCTGTCCGTAGGCCAGGAAGTGACCGCTAAGGTTGTGGACTTCAACCCGGATGACAAGAAGATCAGCCTTTCCATCAAGCAGATGGAGACCGAGGAAGCTCCGGAAGAGGCCGAGGAAGAATAAGATTTTTATAAGAAACACGAGACCGGGAACCGTTCAGGTTCCCGGTCTTTTTTTGGTTTGCGAAAAATTTCTTCAGAAAAAAATCCCTCTTTAAGTTTCGTTTTAACTTGACCCTGTAGAATGGGCATCGTAAAGAACAGATGACATTCTCAACCCGGCCGGGACGCCGGAATATCAGAAAGGGGCATGATCTTATGAAGAAGAATAGCAATAACAATACAAAGAAAACCCGTAAATACAGAAGTCTGATCCTGGTAATGATGCTGGCGCTGGCACTCACGGCCTGCGGAACGGCTTCCACCGCGACCACCCAGTCACAGACGACAGAGGCCGTGGTATCCCAGACATCTACAGGAAGCGAAGATGCAGACAACGGGGAAGGCGGCACTGAGACTGCGGATGAAGACAGCACCGGGATGGCTGCAGAGGATACAGACAGTGCGGCGAACACATCGGACAGCTCGGATACTTCCTCCGGCGTAGACGTTTCCGAACTCTTCAGCGACCGCGACCTGGCCGGCACCTGGGATGAATCAGAGGCCATCGCGATTACACTGAACGGTGATACCGCCGCCTGCGATTCCTCCAATGTGACCGTGGAGAGCGGGACTGTTACCATCAACGCCGAAGGAACCTATGTCCTGAGCGGGAACCTGAACGGCATGGTCATCGTGGACGTAGAGGACACCGAGAAAGTCCAGCTGGTGCTGAACGGTGTGAACATCACTTCCGCAACATCCGCTGCCATCTACGTGAGATCCGCAGACAAGGTGTTTGTCACCCTGGCAGAGGGCAGCGAAAATACACTGACCAACGGCGGCAGCTACGAGGCGATTGATGATAATAACATCGATGCGGTGATCTTCAGCAAGGATGATATTACCCTGAACGGAGCCGGCAGCCTGACGATCAATGCGAATGCAGGTCACGGCGTAGTCGGCAAGGATGAACTGACCATCACCGGCGGCACCTACACCATCACGGCAGAAAAGAACGGCCTGAACGGCAAAGACAGTGTCTGCATCGCGGATGGCACCTTTACCATCACCGCCGGGCAGGACGCCATCCACGGGGATAATGATGAGGACGAGTCCAAGGGATACGTTTACATCGGCGGCGGCACCTATACCATTTCGGCCGGAGATGACGGCATCCATGCCTCCAGCGGACTGGCTATTGTGGACGGAACCATTGATATTACAAAGAGTTATGAGGGCCTGGAGGGCATGACGATCGATGTTCTGGGCGGCACGATCAATATTGTTGCCAGCGATGACGGACTGAACTCGGCCGGCGGCAATGACAGCAGCGGTTCCTTTGGCGGAGATATGTTCGCGTCGAACGAGAACTGCAATATCAGCATTACCGGGGGCACGATCAATGTGAACGCAGAGGGCGACGGCATTGACTCCAATGGAAATATCACCATCAGCGGCGGCACGACCTGTGTATCCGGCCCCACCGGAGACGGCAACGGCGCGCTGGATTACAACGGAACAGCGGAAATTACGGCAGGTACGCTGATCGCGGCGAGTTCTTCCGGGATGGCACAGAACCTGAACAGCTCCCAGAACCAGGGAAGTATGCTGATCTATACGGGGCAGCAGAGCGCCGGTACTGCGGTGACCGTGACCGATGAGAGCGGTAATGTAGTGGCTGAATACACGCCGGAGAAAGCATATGCCTGTGTTGTGATCAGCACTGAGGGCCTGGCACAGGGCGGCACCTATACCGTGACTGCCGGCAGTTATACAGAGACTGTAACCCTGGACACTCTGATCTATGGAAGCGGAAACGGCATGGGCGGCTTCGGCGGCGGTATGGGCAGAGGAATGAAAGGAAAAGGAAAGATGCCCGGCGGGAACAGTGGTAACGGCGGATTTTCCGGCGGCCCCGCGAACGGTCAGATGCCAGGTGGAAATAATAGTAACGACGGTCAGTGAAGCAGATAATGTGTATACAGGCATGTACGGTACATGTCGACATACACTCATGTATGATATACGTCAGGACATGAAAATCTTGTTATAGATTATCGTAGGAGATACGGAAAAGGACCGAGGGTCCGGAGAGGAGGCGCTCGTATGAGTAAGCAATGGATCGCACTGATCCCGGCCTATGAGCCGGACAGTTTATTGATAGATTTTCTGGAGAAACTGAAGGTTTCGGGTTTTCAGACAGTTGTGGTGGATGACGGAAGCAGCCTGAAGGCCGGCCCCATCTTCCGACAGGCAGCTGAATATGCCCGGGTGCTCACCCATCCGCACAATCAGGGGAAAGGCGCGGCCCTGAAGACAGGGCTGGCTTATATCCGGGAGACGTTCGGACGGGACGTGATCGTAATCACTCTGGATGCGGACGGGCAGCATTCCTCCGTAGATGCTATACGCCTCTGCCGATATGCCGAGGAGCATCCGGATATGCTGGTGCTGGGAAGCCGTCAGCTGGCAGAAAATGTCCCGCTGCGCAGTCAGTTCGGCAATACCGTGACGCGTCTGGTCTACCGCCTGGCCACTGGTGTTGCCATCCATGACACACAGACCGGCATGCGGGCCTTTCACGGAAGCCTGATCCCGCTGCTGCAGGCAGTAGAAGGCAGCCGTTATGAATACGAAATGAACATGCTGCTGGACTTCGCGGCCCGGAAGGTCCCCATGAAGGAAATCACCATAGAGACCATTTATCTGGAGGAAAATGCTTCCTCGCACTTTGACACGCTGGCGGATTCCTGCCGGATCTATAAAGAGATCCTGAAGTTTTCTGCATCCTCCTTCCTGGGATTCCTGATCGACTATGCACTGTACGGAGTGCTTCTGCTGGTGCTGGCCGCGCTGCCCGCTGCCGCAGCCCTGCGGATCGCCAATGTAGGCGCCAGGCTGGTATCCGCTACATTCAACTTCTTTGTCAACCGGAATGTGGTCTTCAAAAAATCCGGAAGCCTTGGCCGGGCGGCTGTCCGCTACGCGCTGCTGGCAGCGGGGATCCTGGCTATCAACACCGCAGTGCTGAGCCTGCTGGTACAAGGCCTGGGCGTGAATGCGCTGCTGGCAAAGGTGCTGACCGAAGTGGTCCTGTTCTTCTTCAGCTGGCTGATGCAGCGGAGAGTGGTTTTTCGGGAGGAGGCAAGTTATGTTTCGTAGAAATAGAAGAAAGATCTGGCCGGTTTTTTACGGCATACTGCTGATCGTATTTACAGCTTATGTGGGCCTGGACACCTTCGTGATCGCCCGGGCCGTGAGCGTGGTGCCGCAGAGCGAGGGAACAGAGATCGCCGCCGAGACATCCAGCGCCGGGGCCTCTGCAGACGCCGAAATTAATGAAAATGTAGTCGTGCAAGAGACGGAAACTCTTAACGGGGATGTGGCAGATACAGAGATAGAGACTGAGACATATACTGAGATAGTGACTGATACAGATGCTGAGACAGATACTGAGATAGAGACGAGTGACACGAATACATCTGTGACGGACCAGAATGCGGGCGATTCTTACAATGCAGAAAACGTGATCGATTCTTCCGGCGCAGCGAATGTGATCGATTCTTACAGCGATGAGAACATGAGCATCACGATCTCGGAATACCGCGAATATGACACCACGATTTATGTGGCTGATGTTTCTCTATCTTCAAAGAACTATCTGAAGACAGCCTTTGCCCAGAGCAGCTACGGGCGCAATGTGACCGCAAAGACTTCAGAAATCGCGGAAAGTGTGAATGCGATCCTGGCCATCAACGGTGACTATTACGGGGCACAGGAAAGAGGCTATGTGATCCGAAACGGCGTGATCTATCGGGATAAGGCTGTATCCGGGAAGGAAGATCTGGTCATCTATACCGACGGCTCCTTTGGCATCATCAATGAGAGCGAGATCAGTGCGCAGGAGCTGCTGGATGCAGGCGCCGTGCAGGTGCTCTCCTTCGGCCCGGCGCTGATCGAAGACGGACAGATCGCGGTTTCGGCCGGGGAAGAGGTCGGTAAGGCCATGGCCAGCAATCCCCGCACGGCCATCGCTGTAACAGAGGATGGGCACTATCTGTTCGTGGTATCAGATGGACGTACGAACGAGAGCGAGGGGCTTTCTCTTTCCCAGATGGCGGAATTCCTGCGGTCCCTTGGCGTGGAAACAGCCTATAATCTGGACGGCGGCGGATCCTCCACCATGGTCTTTGAAGGAGAGGTCATCAATAATCCCACGACCGGTGGCAGCCGCATTAAAGAACGCAAAGTCAGCGATATCGTTTATATCGGATACTGATCCGATCAACCTGAGAAAATGATTCTCTGAGCAGCGCCGGCTTTCCGGTCGGCGGCTTCAGACATCATGATGGAGGCAGATATGTTCATATTAAATATAAGAAACAAACGGACGTATATGGCGAAGACGGCACTGGGATATATGGCTGCGGCGCTCTTTCTGGGTATCTTCGGCGTCATTTATGAGCACTTCAGCTTTGGTGTCTACAGCCCGTATATGGCAGCTGCGTATCTAATCCCTCTGGCGGGAGGGGCGCTTCCGGCCCTGG
>CAMNFR010000019.1 GCA_946537305.1 uncultured Lachnospiraceae bacterium
GTCGAACAAGAAGCCCCCACTTCTACGCGAAGCGAAAGTGGTGGGAGTACGTCACGGAATATTTGGCGACCATGTTCGAACAGTATCCAAGGAGCATCAGGAAAGATGTGCCGAAGGAGTTTGCCACAAACCATCTGGTCGGAAGTCTGGGTGAAGCAGTGAAGTGGTGGATCGAAACGAAAATGCAAATGCCGCCGGAGGAAGTGGCGAAGAATTATTTAAAATTGATAGGGTATAAGGCTTATGAGTGAGTGCAGGAACTGGTATGAAGGCGATCCGATCCTGGAGGAGTACCATGATCATGAGTGGTGCAAGATCAATCATGACGATGATTTCCAGTTTGAAATGCTGTGCCTGGAGGGGGCGAGCGTGGGGCTTTCCTGGCAGATCATCATGCACAAGCGGGAGTCCTATCGCAGAGCGTTTCATAATTTCAGGATCGATGCCTGCGCGGATATGACAGATGAAGAATTGGAGGCGCAAAGATCCAATCCCGGTATCATACGGAACCGGAATAAGATTTACAGCGTCCGAAAGAATGCGCAGGCGGTAAAGAAAATTCAGGAAGAATTTGGCTCTTTCGATGCCTATTTGTGGAGCTTTACCGGTGGGAAACAGATCGATGGCCACTGGAAAACCCCGTCGGAGATTCCGACAGAATCAGATGTATCCAGAAGGATGGCGGCGGATATGAAGAAGAGAGGGATTGGGTTCGTAGGCCCGGTGATAACCTATTCTTTCCTGCAATCCGTAGGTATTGTGAATGACCATCTGGCAGACTGTGAGTATAGATGATGGAGAATTACAGTGAAATGCAGGAGATCCTGTCTGATATTCAGTCAGACAGGACTGTCCGGAAAATGAAACAATATATTCAGCACGGCAATGTTTCAACATATGAGCATTGCAAAAATGTAGCCAGATTAAGCTACGATATAAACAGAGCTTTTTCTCTGCATGCAGATCTGCGGGTCCTGCTGACAGGGGCTATGCTTCACGATTTTTATCTGTATGACTGGCACCATGAGGACAATGGAGAGCATCGGCTTCATGGCTTTTCGCATGCGGAAAAGGCCCGTGACAACGCGAAAAAGTATTTTCATATTGACAATGAAACGGAGCATGTGATCTATTGCCATATGTGGCCGTTGAATCCCGGGCGGATTCCGAGGACAAGGGAAGCATGGATCGTATGTGTGGCCGATAAGTGCAGTTCCCTGTACGAAACAATATTTTGTAGAAAAGATCATTAGACTATGGTATTGTTTTTATAGTCTTGTTTATCTATAAGAGGACGGAAGAGATGATAAAAAACAAGAAGATTGCCTTTGCAATAGCTGATGCCTCTTGGTGTCAGTATCGTTACAGGATATCTGTTTTTCCTGAGAGACTAATTTAGAGTCGGCTGTGCCGTAGAGGAGGAAAAGTATGCTTTCTTATATCTGGCCTATTGCGCTGGTGGTGGCGTCAAACGTCATCTACCAGATCTGCGCCAAATCGGTTCCGGAAGATATCAATCCGTTTGCATCGCTGGTAATCACGTATCTGATCGGAGCGGCCGCCAGTGCGGTACTTTATTTTGTGCTTGGTCCGGGAGGGAATCTGGCGAAGGAATTCGGAAAACTTAACTGGGCTCCGTTCGTTCTCGGCATTGTGATCGTCGGACTGGAAACAGGGTGGATCTACGCGTACAAAGCAGGATGGCAGGTCAGCACGGGATTTATTGTACAGAGCGCCTTCCTGGCGACGGCCCTTCTGCTGGTCGGCTATTTTCTGTACCACGAAGCGCTGACCTGGAATAAGCTGCTCGGCGTCGCGATCTGCCTGATCGGTCTTATATTCATCAACTATAGGTAGAAGGTAGTAGAGGAAATCTTCCTTGACGGAATTCTGTGTGTCAGATACAATGTGATAAGTGCCCGGTTCGATGTACGGACCGGGTATTTTGCATTTGCATAAAATGGTAGGAGGAGAAACAATGAACACAAAGAAACCGAACGGTCGTGCACTGCTGCCGATCGTTGTTTTTCTGATCCTGTATTTGGGCACGGGAATCTGGTACGAATATATCCGGCCGACGGAGGGGCAGATGGGCTTCTACATCATGTCGGTGGTCGTCGCATTTTCCATCGCACTGATCGTAGCCTTTGTCCAGAATCCGTCACTGTCCTTTGAAGAGAAGATCCATCACTGTGCAGGCGGCATCGGCGATGACAACATCACCATCATGCTGTTCATTTTCCTGATGGCCGGCGCGTTTGGCGGTATTGCAAAGCAGGCCGGCGGCGCGGTCAGCACAGCCAATCTTTTGTTAGACATCATCCCCGGCAGCTTTGCAGTCCCGGGACTCTTTCTGATCGCCTGTCTGATCTCCATGGCCATGGGGACCAGCGTAGGGACGATCACCGTGCTTGTGCCCATCGCCGCGGAAGTGGCGGCAAACGGCGGATTTTCACTGCCGCTCTGTGTGGCGACCGTGGTGGGCGGTGCTATGTTCGGCGACAACCTTTCCTTTATTTCGGATACGACCATCGCGGCCACCAAGACCCAGGGCGTAGAAATGCGGGATAAGTTCCGCGTGAACTTCTTTATTGCACTTCCTGCAGCGCTGATCACGCTGGTCATCCTGATCGCCGTGGCACTGAAGGGACCGGCTGTCTCCGTGGGATCCTACGACTATAACCTGCTGCAGGCGATCCCTTATTTCGTGGTACTGATCATGGCGCTGCTGGGCATTAATGTATTTCTTGTGCTGGGCATCGGCATAGTACTGTTCATGCTGGCCGGCGCATTCACGGGTACGTTGACCTATATTACGGCCTTCACGGCGATGGGTGACGGCACCGCGGGCATGTTTGAGACCATGATCGTGACCATTCTGGTGGCTTCTATCGCTGCATTGATCCGTGAGAACGGAGGCTTTGCCGCGATTCTGCAGTTCATCGAAAATCATTTTTCCGGCAGAAAGGGCGGAATGTTCGGCATTGCGCTGCTGACGGCGCTCATGGATGTTTCCACCGCGAACAATACGGTGGCCATCGTGATCGCAGCGCCGATCGCAAAAGAGATCAGTGAGAAATATGATATCGCTCCGGAGAAGACGGCGTCCCTGTTGGATACCTGTTCCTGCGTGCTGCAGGGGATCATCCCGTACGGCGCACAGCTGCTGATCGCTGCCTCGCTGAGCCAGCTTTCCAGTTTGGCTATCATTCCGTATCTGTTTTATCCCATGCTGCTGGCGGTGTGCGTGGTGATCGCCATTCTGCGGGAGCCGAACTACTAAGAGAATACTTTTTTCGATTGCAGGGGTGCTATGCCCCTGCATTTTTCAAATATGAATAACTGGAATGGCCCCGCCCCATCTCTTTAGGCCTGCTTCACGGCCCGTGTCACCAGGGCGACGGCGAGAACACCCGCCAATAACTTGCAGAGGATGTAGGCCATGGACTGTGCAGAAGTGGAGAGAGAAGACACAAAGGCGCATTGCCCGCCGACCACATACGCCCCGGCCACAGAAAACGCCGCATTCATGATCTGCCCTTTCTTGTCCATTTTGGAAAACAGAGGCAGCATAGCCAGGCTCTGGGTACAGCTTAAGATCAGCCCGATCACGGACTCATTGTTCACACCCAGCCTTTCCCCGATGGCACGGATCTGCCCAGGGAAACGCTCCAGAATAATGTGGGAGAGCACCATGCCGCCGCAGGCAACAATCACCATGCGCAGGATCATATAAAGAGATTCTCGCACAAGCTCCGGATCCGCCACCGCGTACTGCGGAGCGAAAACACCGATCACGGAAAGCCCGAAGAAGACAAAGCTGATAATCCGGATCAGGTTTCCCAGGGCAATCAGGATCTTCATGGTGGCATCCGGTACCTTCAGAAAAGCCAGGATCAGGACTGCCACCAGGATCAGGATCGGGATCAAGTTAGAAAATATGACAGCCGGGGAAAGCCCCAGTAGGAATCCGCCCACGATCAGTCCGGGCGGCATGGCGATCAGCCCGTAGATAAAGCCCTTCATCAGGAAGGGGATCTCTTCCCGCTTAACGGCAGCCAGGAATACCGGGATCTGATAGCCGATGGTCATTCCCAGGCTTCCGGCTACCAGTGCGCCGGTAAAAATAGCGATCGGCTGCGTGGCGGCCAGATTCAATGCCATGCCCAGAGCGCCCATATCCGGCGCCAGGAGACTGCCCACGATCAGAGACGGATCAAAAGGGAGGCCGGCGGTTCCTGCCGCAATGGCTTCCGCGTGGTTCTGGACAAAGGAAACACAGATGGCAAAAAGACCGACCACGGAAAGCGACAGCCCGCCCATGGTGGTCAGGCCGCGCTCAAAGTCCGGCGCATATCCCAGCTTGCCGCCCAGAATCATATCCAGCAGGCCGAGCGTCGCGAAAAACAGCATGATGATAATAAAGATGTTCATGGCAACCTCCTGTCTTCCCTACTATACTCGAAGACTTGACATCGGTAAATCAAATGATTATTATGATATCATAAGCGATGCTTATGATTCCTGGGGGGAGAAATATGGACACATTATCCCGACATCAGATCTTCTGTAAAATAGTAGAAGTAGGGAATTTTACCCGTGTGGCAGAGCAGATCCACTATTCACAGAGCGCGATCAGCCAGATGGTACAGACACTGGAGCGGGAGGCGGGGGTCACGCTTCTGGCAAGACGTAAGGACGGCGTGGTGCTGACCCGGGATGGGGAGGCACTGTATCCGTATTTTCAACAGATCGCCGCGGCCGAGGATGCCTGCCGCAGAAAAGAGGAAGAGCTCCAGGGCTTGAAGAAAGCCCGGATTACCATCGGCAGTGTCTCCAGTACGGGACGGAATGTGCTTCCGCCCGTGATCAAGCAGTTTAAGGAAATGTATCCGGAAACGGTCTTTTGGATCCGACAGGGGGATTATACGGATATCCGTCGGTGGATCATGGAGGACCAGGTGGATTTTGGGTTCCTGGCTTCGGGGGCCGCGGGGGATCTTCCGCACCGGGAGCTGTACCGGGAGCCGCTGATGGCGGTCCTGCCGGAGCAGCATCCGCTCGCACAGCGGTCCGCAGTCTCGATGGAGGAACTGGCCGGAGAGGCATTTATTGTGCTGGATGAAGGAGAGGACAGCAGTGTGCGGGACCTTTTCCGAAGGGCGGGCTTGTCCATCCGGGAGGAATATGCCGTGTATGACGACTACAGTATTCTGGCGATGGTCAGTCAGGGACTGGGGGTCTCTGTGCTCTTTGAGAAGGTACTGCAGGGGTTTGAGTCCGGAGTGGCTATCCGCCCCATTGCCGGAGGACCCGAGCGGCGCATGGTGGCAGCCTGGAGATCCCAGACGCTCATGCCGCAGGCGGCGCAGCTTTTCCTGAAGATGCTGTTCGCGGCATATACGTTTTAACAGAGAAGGAAGAGGAATGTTAAAGAAAGTAAGCATTGACGGATTGATTGCATAAAATTATAATGGGCTTAAAGCTTTTCGCCGCTGTTCTCAGTGTGTGCGATCCGGGAGGTTGTTATGGAATTTACAATGATTGAAACGGGATGGCTTTCGCTGATCCCCCCGATCCTGGCCATTACCCTGGCCCTGATCTCCAAAGAGGTATATTCGTCTCTCTTTATTGGTCTGTTTTCCGGCATGCTGATCTATGCTTGGGCGGCCGGCGGTTCTATTTTCTCCGCCGTGGCGATGACCTTCGACATGATGTATTCCAAGATTGCGGACAACGCCTATATGATCATCTTCCTGGCGCTGCTGTGGGCGGTGGTCAGCCTGGTGTCAAAGTCCGGCGGCAGCGAGGCCTACGGCCGGTGGGCCGGGCGGCGCCTGAACAGCAAAAGATCTGCGCTGTTGGCGACCTCCTTCCTAGGCATCCTGATCTTCATTGATGACGGCTTTAATGCCCTTACGGTTGGTACGGTCATGCGTCCCATCACGGACAGACTGCGCATCTCCCGGGAAAAGCTGGCGTATATTATTGATGCAACAGCGGCGCCGGTGTGTATCATTGCCCCGGTCTCCAGCTGGGCTGTCGCCGTGGCCAGTGAGGTCAGCGAGACGGATGGATTTCATATTTTTCTTTCCACGATCCCGTATAATCTCTATGCACTGCTTACCATTTTTATGGTCTTCTTTATCACGGCCACCGGAAAGGATTTCGGCCCGATGAAGAAGGCGGAGGAACGTGCCATGAAGGAGAGCGCTCTGGGAAATGCGGGGACCGAGCAGAAGGAGATAAAGGGACAGATCATTGACCTGGTCCTTCCGATCGTTATGCTGATTATCTGCGCGATCCTCGGCATGGCCTACGTGGGCGGGTTCTTTGAGGGCGTAAGCTTCTCCGAAGCCATCGGCTACAATCCGACGGGCGGTCTGACACTGGGGGCGTTTGCCGGTCTGGTGACAGCGTTCATTCTGTATATTCCCCGGAAGCTGATGACGGCCAGAGAGTTTGTCAATACCATTGTGGAGGGCATCGGCAATATCGTGCCCCCGATGTTGATCCTGATTCTTTCCTGGACGCTGGGCGGCGTCTGCCGTCAGCTGATCGGAACCGGTATCTTTATTTCCGGTTTTGTCAGCACGACCAATCTGCCCCTTGGCCTGCTGCCGGTACTGATCTTTGTGATCGCGGCATTGATGAGCTTTTCTATGGGAACGTCCTGGGGCACTTTCGGCATGCTGATTCCCATCGTCACCATGATCTGCAGCGCGGACGGCGCGGGCGGATATCTGATCCCTGTGCTTGGCGCAACGCTGGCCGGATCTGTGTACGGGGATCACTGCTCTCCGATATCGGATACGACCATTCTGTCCTCCACCGGTGCGGACTGCGTACATATTAACCACGTGGAAACACAGCTTCCGTATGCAACGCTGACAGCGGTGATCTGCGGAATCGGGTATCTGATCATTGGCTTTACCCATACGCCGTGGATCGGCATTGCGGCGGGAATTGTACTGCTGACCGGCGTGATTCTTTTCCTGAACCGCACGGAAGGTCAGAAAGAGACCGTGTAAAGGGTTATTCAGTTGACATGCTGCTTCTATCCCTGTTCGTTCTTCGGCTGTGCCGCTGGGATTTGTTTGCGTGGTCACAAAAGGCAAACTCCTTTCTGTGGGATCTTATGTATATCCCGGCGGCAGCCGCTTTTTTTGGTGCGTTTCTGATCGCACTGTACTACTTTTGCGGAGCTGTTCCGAATGGCGGGACTGGAGGCGGCCATTGTCGATGCCGAAGCGAAAGAGGTTTATGTTTCTGAGGCTGGAGGAGATCGATGCAGAGAGCCCGAAAGGCGTGCCGTACTATCAGGCGGATACCTTTGCGGATATCCCGGAAAACGTGACCGTACACCTGCCGGAGTCCTTTACCGAGGAGGAACGCGCCAAGGTGGAGGCAGGCTTGAAGGCGCATGGAATCCCGGAGAGCGCCGTGTTTAAATATTACAGCCTGAGAGGATAATCCTTCAGGAATCATATGTGCCCCGCGGATGGCTGCAGTCGTCCGAGGGGCTTTATCTTGAATTTTTGCCGGAAACGTTGACAACAGGCTGTCTTTTTTTTATGATGAAGAAAAACAATTCTATTATATATGCAGAAAGAGGAAAAGAGATGGCTGGTTCATCTTTTGGAAAATATTTTACTGTGACGACCTGGGGAGAGTCCCACGGGGAGGCGGTCGGCGTTGTGGTGGACGGGTGTCCCGCCGGACTGCCGCTCGCAGAGGCGGACATCCAGGCCTGGCTGGACCGCCGGCGTCCGGGGCAGAGCCGTTACGCCACAGCCAGGCAGGAGGCGGATCAGGTACAGATCCTCTCCGGCGTCTTTGAGGGGCTTACCACCGGGACGCCTATTTCTCTGATGGTGAAAAATAAGGATCACCATTCTGCGGATTACAGCAATATTAAGAATACATATCGGCCGGGACATGCGGATTACACGTTTGACGCCAAGTATGGCTTCCGGGATTATCGCGGCGGGGGGCGTTCCTCCGGACGAGAGACCCTCGGACGCGTGGCAGCTGGCGCGATCGCCGCAAAGATCCTGGGGAAGCTGGGAATCCTGATAGAGTCAAGGATCGTCTCTATCGGTGGGATCGAAGCCGAGAGAGAAGAAGAGGTGAAGGCCTTTCTGGAACAGGTGATGGCAGAAAAGGACTCTGCCGGAGGCGTGGCGGAATGTGTCATCTGGGGCGTTCCTGCCGGGGTGGGAGAGCCG
Organism: uncultured Lachnospiraceae bacterium; assembly: GCA_946537305.1. Classification (GTDB taxonomy): domain Bacteria; phylum Bacillota; class Clostridia; order Lachnospirales; family Lachnospiraceae; genus UBA3305. The sequence continues at coordinate 8,229 of CAMNFR010000019.1, forward strand.
GTCTTCGACAAGCTGGATGCCCGCCTGGCGGAAGCCATGATGAGCATCGGCGCCGTGAAAGGCGTGGAGATCGGAGATGGCTTTTCGGTCGCATCCCGCCGGGGCAGTGAAAACAACGATGCCTTCCGGGCGGATGAAAATGGTACCATATATAAGAAGACCAATCACGCGGGGGGCGTGCTGGGCGGAATATCGGATGGCAGCCGGATCGTGGTGCGGGCGGCGTTTAAGCCTACGCCGTCCATTGCCAGACCGCAGGAGACCGTTACCACCACAGGCGAAAATACGGAGCTTGTGATCCACGGCCGCCACGATCCGCTGGTGTTGCAGCGGGCACTGGTGGTGATGGAGGCGATGGCCGCGCTCGCTGTGCTTGATCTGATGTTAGCCAATATGCACGCTACCCTGGCGGGCATTCAAAAGTTTTATGGCGTTGAATCTTTCTACGGGATCATCCCGGAGGATGGAAAGGAGTAAAGGAGGTACTCTCATGGATCTGGATTTTGGGAAATGGAGCAGCAGGCTTAGCCGCACAGGTAAGGAAGTCGGCGGCCGGGTAAAGGAAGCCGCGGATGTGCTCATGCTGCGGCAGAAAAAGGTGGCTGCGGAGACAAAGCTGTATGATCTTTATGCGGAAATCGGAAAGCGATATTATGCGGAACAGCAGGAAAATGCGCAGATCCCGCCCAGAATGAAGGCAGCCTTTCTTCGGGTCGAATCTCTGAAGAAGGAAATTGCAGATAAGGAAGCAGAGATCCTTGCGATGCGGGGCGTCCGGGCCTGCCCTGTCTGCGGAAGCGAGGTGGCGCTGAAGGCAAGATTCTGCTATCGATGCGGCGCAGAACTTCCGGAGGAGGAGACCCCCGTGCAGGAAGAGGAGGATATCTTCTCTGAGACAGAGGAAGGCGATGACTTTGCGGCGCCGGAAGAGGAAACGGCAGAGGTAACAGAGGAAGCACCTCAGCCGGAGGAAGAGCCGCAGGAGACAGAAAATCCGCAGGAACCGGAGTTCCCGCGGAATGAAGATGGCAGCGAATATGCGGAGGGTGCTGAATAAACGCTTTACCGCGTAAAGGCGGCCAGTGTATCCAGGTCTTCCTGTGTGGTGCACCAGCTGGTGGCCAGACGGATGATATAGCGATCTTTGTCGTAGCGCTCCCAGGGTTCGAACTGTACGGTCTTTCCCAGCGCTTCCATTTCTTCATCCGGGATCAGGATGAACTGCTGGTTGGTAGGGGATTCACGGTAGAATTCCCAGCCCTTATCACGAATGATTTCTTTCAGCTGCTCCGCCATGTCAATGGCGTGGCGGCTGATTTTCATATACAGGTCATCGGTAAACAGCGTATCGAACTGCAGGCCCAGGACCCTTCCCTTAGCCAGCAGGGCGCCGCGGCGTTTGATCTGCGTCAGAAAATGCGGGGGACGGTTCCCGTGCGTAAAGACGACCGCTTCTCCGCAGAGCGCACCGACCTTGGTGCCGCCGATGTAGAATACATCCGTAAGCCGGACGATGTCCTGCAGGGTCACATCGGTCTGCCGGCTGGCAAGTCCGTAGCCCAGACGGGCGCCATCCATATACAGCGGGATCTGATACTGCCGGCAGATGGCGGAGAGCGCCGTCAGTTCCTCCAGCGTGTACAGCGTACCCAGCTCTGTGGGGAAGGTAATGTAGACCATGCCCGGATAGACCATATGGTCCCGGGAGGGATTTTCATAGAAGGCTTCCAGAAATTCCTGCAGCACCGGTGCCGCAAGCTTGGCATCCTTGCCGGAGAGGGCGAGTACCTTGTGACCGCCGAATTCAATGGCGCCGGCTTCATGTACATTGATGTGTCCCGTATCGGCCGTTACCACGCCTTCATAGTCGTGAAGCATGGTGGAGATGACGACGGCGTTGGTCTGGGTGCCGCCGACCAGCAGTTCGACCTCCGCTTCCGGGCACCCGCAGGCGGCGCGGATCTTTTCTTTGGCGCTGAGAGTGAATTCATCGTCTCCGTATCCCGGCTGAGGGATCATGTTGGTCTCTGCAAAACGCCGCAGTATGGCCGGATGGGCGCCGGTGGTATAGTCGCACTGAAATGAAACCATAGGGAAACCTCCTTGGGTCTGACTTGACTTTTACATACAACGTTTATTATACTGATATCCTGAAAGAAAGCAAGCAGGAGGTGTCTTATGTCAGAAAGAAAACCGGGAGACTCCAACTATAATACTCGAAGATATCTGGATTCCCTGATGATAGAAACAAGATATATTGACAGCGTGAGCGCGTCTACGGCCTTTACCCTGTTCGGGGAGCGCTTTGAGACGCCCATCATGACATCCCCGCTCTCTCATCTGGATACGTTCGCGCGTCCGGGCGGCATGCGGGACCTGGCGCAGGGCGCAAAGGATGCCGGCGCTGTGATGTGGATGGGCATGGCGGAGCTTTCGGAGGTGGAAGCCTGCGCGGATACCGGCGCCCGCATCATAGAGATCATCAAGCCTTATGCGGACCGGGACGAGATCTATAAGCGCATCGAGCAGGCACAGAAGCTGAATCTTCTGGCAGTAGGCCTGGATATTGATTTTGTGTATGATAAGGATGGGGAGGCCAAGAACTTTCATGGAAATCCGCTGCGGGAGGTGACTTCCTCCGAATTGAAAGAGCTGGCGGAATATGCGGCGGCCTCTCATCTGCCCTTTATTGTGAAGGGCGTGCTCAGCACCACGGATGCCATCAAGGCGTCAGAGGCAGGTGTATCCGGCATGGTGGTTTCTCACCACGGCTACAGTATGGAATTCGCGGTCCCGCCGCTGTTCATGCTGCCGATGCTGGTACACCATCCGGATCTGGCGGGCCAGACCTATTTTGTGGATTGTGAGATCCAGACGGGCATGGACGCCTACAAGGCCATGGCGCTTGGCGCGAAGGGCGTCTGCATCGGAAGACCGCTGATGGCAGCCATCCGGGAAAACGGTGCGGAGGGCGTCACGAATTACCTGCGTGAGGCGACGAAGCAGCTGAAAAAGGCGATGATCGGTACCGGGTGCGCCACGCTCGCTGATATCAGCGAAGAGGTCATCTATCAGGTGCTGTGATGTGCACCGGTAATCATAAATTGTGATTCGAAATAAAGGGGAGAAACCAATGCAGATCGAGATTCTGGAGACCATAGAAGGTGCCCGGCAGGCGCGCGGGCTGACGGTAATCATTGACGTGTTCCGGGCGTTTTCCCTGGAACCGTACCTGTTCGCCCGCGGCGCAAAGGAAATCCTGGCCGTGGGAGCCAAGGAGACGGCGCTGGCGCTGGGGAAAGCACATCCGGACTATATTCTGTGCGGGGAACGGCAGGGAGTAAAGCTGCCGGGCTTTGACTACGGAAACTCCCCGTCCCAGACAGCGGATGCCGACCTGGCAGGCCGGACGGTGGTCCACACCACCAGCGCCGGAACACAGGGCCTGGTGGCTGCCGCCGGAGCCGATGAGATCATTACCGGCAGTCTGGTGAATGCCCGCGCCGTGGCGGATTATATCCGGAAAAAGAACCCGGCGCAGGTATCCCTGGTGGCCATGGGGCTGCACGGTCTTTATTCCGCCCCGGAGGATGTGCTCGCCGCGCGGTATATCCGAAGCCTTCTGGAGGATCATCCGCTGGATATGGAAAAAGAGCTGGCAGAACTGCGGCAGACGGAATCCGCAAAGCGTTTCTTCCGCCCTGAAAACGCCCAGGTCTTCCCACAGGGCGATTACGAACTCTCCACCGCCGTCGACGTATTCGACTTTGTGCTGAAGGTTCATAAGGTGGAAGAAGATATCTTTCTCGTCAGGGTGTGACAAGGGGACGTACCTGCTGTCACACCGTCATCGCCGCTGCGGTGTGAGATCTATCTGCCGGTAATCGCGGATATAGGTGTCGCAGACAAGGGAGATTTCCTCCGGCGGCGTCTGGCAGGTGGGATCGTAAACGCCGGCCACGTGCATGCCTAAGGCTTTGGCCGTCCGGATGCCGAAGTCGGCGTCCTCGTACATGACGGCTTCCTCCGGAGCGGCGGAGAGTTTTTTGAGGGCCAGCAGAAATACATCCGGCCGGTCTTTACCGGCATTCACCTCGTCACAGCTGGTCAGGTACCGGAAGTGATGCCTTATGCCCAGACGGGTGAGGGTCATGTCCACCAGATCCGGGGAGGTGGCAGAGCAGATGCTCATGATGACGCCAGCCTGCTCCAACATATCCAGATATTCAGGGACGCCCGGCTTGGCGGGAATATCCAGGCGATAGTGCTCATACATGATATGATTGTTTGCTGCCACGATTTCTTCTACGCTGTCCGTAAGACCGTAATGCTCCCGAAAGTAGACCGCGGTTTCCTCGGTGGAAAGGAGAGCCAGCTTTTCCCACAGGCCTTCCTCCGGTACAAGGCCTTTCTGAATAAGATATTCAGCCCCGGTCCGCCGCCAATAGGGCATGGAATCCACCAGCGTGCCGTCCATATCAAAAATCGCGTAAGGATACAGTTCTTTCATTTCAATCATTCTCCTGTCTGTGTAGTGGTCCTTTACTTTCTACAACATGGCAAAATCTGTCGCTCGTAAACATAGCATATCGTCAAAAAAAAGGCAAGTAACGATTGGAAAGACAGGTCAAAAGCATCTGTGACGCAATGTGCTTGCATTTTTGCCGCTATGGGAATAAAATAGAACACGAGGTGCAGCAATACATTGACAGGAGTTCATTATGAAACGCAATCGTTTTCGCGAATACTTCATGCGAAGCCTGACCGGATTCGGTACTTTGGCACTTGCCATTTTGTTTTTCTTTTTCTTTTATAACCTGAAGAATATTGTTACGGCACTGGGGAGCTTAATTGATATCCTGATGCCTGTGATCTACGGGCTGGTGATCTCGTTTCTTTTGGCGCCCCTGAGCGAATGGATAGAAAAGTTCCTGGATGCCAGACTGCCCGCAATGGAAAAGGCTGAAAGCAGGACGACACTGATCCGTGTGGCAGGGGTGGCAGGGGCTATCCTGATTACACTGGTACTGCTGGTGCTTATTCTGGTACTCATTCTGCCACAGCTGTTCCAGAGTATTATGAATCTGGCCAACAGTATTCCCGGTATTTCCCGCCGGCTGATCGTCTGGGTGGAAAATGTGCTCGCTAACCAGCCGCAGCTGCAGGAAACGGTCGTCAGCTACTACAGCGACTTTGAATCCAGTGCCTTGAACTGGGTGCAGAATACCTTCCTGCCGAAATTCCAGGAATTTATGACCAATCTTTCCAGCGGATTGATCTCCTTTGTGGTCGTACTGAAAAACCTGCTTCTGGGATTGATTATTTCTATTTATGTTCTCATGAACCGCAAGCTGTATAAGGCACAGACCAAAAAGGCGGTCTATGCTATACTGCCGGTAAAGGCGGCCAACTGGCTGGTTTATCTGGGACGCGATATCCGCGAAGTCTTCAGCGGCTTCCTGATGGGCAAGCTGGTGGATTCACTGATCATCGGACTTCTTTGTTTTATTTGCATCACCGTAATGAACATGCCTTATACGGTGCTGATCAGTACCATCGTAGGGGTGACGAATATTATCCCTTACTTTGGTCCTTTCTTCGGCGCGATTCCCAGCGCACTGTTGGTGCTCACAGTCAGTCCGCTGAAGGCATTGTATTTTCTGATCTTTATTCTGATCCTGCAGCAGGTGGACGGCAATATTATCGGGCCAAAGATTCTGGGGTCCTCTACAGGGCTTTCCAGCTTCTGGGTGCTGATCTCCCTGTTGGTATTCGGCGGCCTGTTTGGCGTGGTGGGCATGGTAATCGGTGTTCCGGTGGCAGCAATCCTGTATGATCTGGCAAGTGAGTTTATGCGCTGGCTGCTGAAGAATAAGGATCTGCCGCAGTCCTCCGCTGCCTATGCGGAGGCGGATTATGTGGATGCAGAGACCGGAAGAGTTGTGGAAAAAACGGCAGAAAACGGTGCGACTGCCCTGGGGAATCATGAACCGCCTGCACCTTCTCCCACGTTCGAGAATATGCTCCGCTCAAGAATCAGACGCAGCGGGGAGAAGGAGACCCCGGCCGGGAAAACAGAGAAGCGCACGAAAAGACAGCAGACCAAGCTATAGAGCGGGGAAATATTATGAATTATATTGTTCTTGATCTGGAGTGGAACCAGTGTCCACAGGGAAAATCCCGGGAAAATCCCAGGATTCCCTTTGAGATCGTGGAGATCGGGGCGATCAAGCTGAATGAAAAAAAGGAAGAAATTGATACCTTTCATGAGTTGATCCATCCGCTGGTATATCACAGAATGCATTTTCGCACCCGGGAGGTCATTCACCTGGATGAAAAAGTGCTGGCGCGGGCCAGGACTTTTTCGCCGGTGGTGCGTGATTTTCTGGCCTGGTGCGGAGAAGATGCCAAATTTGTAACATGGGGGACATTGGACCTGACAGAGCTGCAGCGGAATATGGCCTATTATCGCATAAAAAATCCGCTGCCGATGCCCCTGTTTTACTGCGATCTTCAAAAGATGTACAGCCTGCTGTATGATGACGGCAAGAGCCGCAGGTCGCTGGAGGATGCGGTGGATGAGATGCAGATCCCGCGGACGCGGGCCTTTCACCGTGCTTTTGACGACACCTATTACACGGCGGAGATTATGCGTCGGATGGATCTGACAGAGGTGGGACGGTACGAATCCATGGATTATTATCGTCTGCCTCAGACAAAGGAACAGGAGGTGTTCCGGGATTTCGGAACATATCTGAAGTATGTGTCCCGGGTCTTCCCGGATAAAGAGGCGGCGCTGGCGGACCGTACCGTATCCTCCATGCGCTGTCCGAAATGCAGCCTGCCGGTGTTCCGGCGGGTGCGGTGGTTTTCTGCCGGCGGCAGCATCTACCTGGCGTTGGCGCAGTGCCCGAGACATGGCCTGATCAAGGGGAAGATCCGCCTGAAGAAGGCCCCGGGCGGCGGTGTATTTGTGGTCAAGACAATCAAGGAGGCGGACGAAGCCTCCGTGGAGATGATAAAGGAAAAGAAGGAGGCCGTGAAAATTCGACGTAAGGAGCGGCGGCACAGACGCCCGTCCGGCCGGAGCGCCGGAGATCGGATGGAAGGATAGACGGTCCTGCGTGTGAGAACGAACACAATACAATTGTTCAGATGAATAAAAAAGAAAGGAGGAGACGGCATGAGATGGCATAAAGCCACAGGAACAAGGTGGCGTATGGCTGCGAAAGGCGGTCTCCTTTTCTGTACCCTGCTTCTTCTGCTGCTGCGGGCGCCGCGGCTGCTGGCGGCATCGCAGGAGATTACGCTTTCGGCAAAGGAACTGACACTGGTTAAAGGGAATACCAGAGTGATCGAAGTAAAGGGTACGGCGGAAACGCCGAAATGGAGTACTTCGAAGTCATCAGTGGCTTCCGTAAAGACCCAGGACGGAGTGACGGTGATCACCGCCAAAAAATACGGGAGCGCTGTGATTACTGCCTCCGTAGCGGGAAAAACGCTGACCTGCACGGTGACCGTGGTGGATCCCCGGGTAAATAAGGATTCGCTCTATTTGTTGGCAGGAGACAGCTATATTCTATCGGCCAAGAGGATCACGGCCAGGCCGAAGTGGTCCTCTGAGAAGCCGTCGGTAGCCACCGTGAATTCCCAGGGTGTGGTACAGGCAAAGGCTGCGGGGAAAACGACTATCCGGATGACGGCGCACGGGGTTACCGTTGAGGTGCCGGTAACGGTGGCGACCTGCCATCTGGGAACCTATACGCTGCTGATGAAGGAGGGCGAGAGCCGTCAGATCGCGGTGTCCGGCAGCGCCAAGGCAGGTGTCTGGCGCTCGGCCAATGATTCGCGGGTGGCTGTTTCCTCATCGGGCGGCGTACAGGCCCTGAAGCACGGAGAAGTGATGCTGACCTACACGGTGGGGGACAGTGAGCTTTCCTGTGATGTGATCGTACAGAAAAAGGACATTGAGAAATCTTTTGCACTGACGCCCGCGCATCATAACCCGGGCATTTCCTCTCTGCGGAACAAAGCATTCGGAAGCAAATCGCGCTATCGCTTTCTGCAGGGAAGCTGTACAGACGGTACCTACGGGTATTTTCTCCTGGAGGATTATGCCTATAACGGGAAATGTGCACTCATCAAGTTTCGGCTGTCCGATTGGAAGGTCGTAAAAAAGCGTGCCGGATTGGCACTCGGACACGGCAATGATATCACCTATAATAAGAAAAAGAATCGGATGATCGTGGCGCACAATGCCACCGGAAGCACAGGCGGCGCACGAAAGATCTCGTATGTAAAACCTACCAGCCTGAAAGTCGTTTCCACAGCTTCGCTGGATACGGAGATCTACAGCATCGCATATGACGCAGGCGGCGACCGCTATGTATGCGGCGTCTCCGGTGGCCGGAAGATGGTGGTGAAGGATGCCCGTTTTGCCACCGTGCGGGAGTTTGATCTGCTGCCCATGGATTCCTATACAAGACAGGGAATCGACTGCAGCTCCACGTATATTTATGTGGTGCAGAGCAATATGAACAGTGGTAAGACCCGCATTCTGATGTACGACTGGAACGGCTGGTATGTGGCGACGGTACGCTTCAGCGGTCAACGCGAGGCAGAAAGCATGTTCCACGTGGGCAAGCGCGTAGTGTTGTCCTATAACTCTTCCTCCTATAACGGGGGACAGGTCTATGAGACGGCATTCATGAACTACTATCAGGTCTGCTACCGTCCCGGCGGCGGGAAGGGCGTCATGGGACCTCGAATGCTGAAGGTCAAGAAAGGTCTGCGGTTGGCGGCCAACAAATATACCCGGAAGGGATATACGTTTGCGGGGTGGAAAATGCAGCGGGCCAGCGACGGCAAGGTGGTCTACCGGAACAAGAAGACCGGGAAGAAGAAATGGTTCCTGCCGGGAACGCCGTCCTCTTCCTGGAAGGTATATAAGTTTAAGAACCGCGCGAAGGTAAGCGCGCTGAGCAAGGTGGCCGGCGACTGTATTACCCTGACGGCGCAGTGGGAGAAAAATTAAGAAGAAAAAGAAATGATGGGCGTGAGCCCATCATTTCTTTTTCATGGTATATTTGTTGCCCCTGCGGCGTGTTCGCCGGGTGGTGGTGTGTCCTCCGTAACGGTAATTGCGTTTCTGCCTCCTCCTTTCCCGATTGCGGGAGATGCGGATTCCCAGCAGAATCAGCAGTATGATCGCGGCAATTCCCAACAGAAAGAGGAACCAGTTGCTCTTCAGGAATTCCCAGACTTTGGTGAGCCCAAGCTTCTTGGGAGAGGGGAGTTTCTGAATGAGTTCCCCTGGACTGGGGAGCTTCTGCAGCTGCTCTCGGATAGCGGAAAGAGGTCCGCTGCTTTTCTCTGTAGAGGTCGTTTCCTGGACCGCGGTGGTCTCTTCCGCCGTCTGGGTCTCTTCCGTGGTCTCTGTGTCTCCGCCCAGAACAAAGAGAACCGCTTCGCCGTATTCGGTGCCGTTCAGGCTGTAGCGGATTACGCCGGCTTCCCGGTTGCCGTCAGCATCCGGCTTGCCGCCGATCAGCTCCAGGCTTGGAATCAGATGGGAAAAATCCACGTCCCGCGGAAGGGTGATCCATTCGTTCGGCAGGATCTGCGATCCGTTCGGAAGAGAGAGCGGCTCTCCACTGGCATTGGTCAGAGCGGAAAGATCCTGATTGATCAGCTGATACAGAGAGAAATTATCAAAGCCGTAGTCAAACAGCTTGCGGGTATCATCATAGTGGGTGCCGATGCTGTGCATCACAACGCAGATCAGTTCCATGTCCCCGCGTGCTGCATAAGTCACCAGCGTGTTGCCGGCGATGGTGGTATAGCCGGTCTTGCCTGCCAGTGCGCCTTCGTAGTGATTTCCGCCGTCGTGCACCAGCTTATGCTTCTGGGCGATGGGCAGTGGATCCGGATTTTTATTGGTCGCGGGAATGGTGTAGGAAGAAGCCTCCTCAATCCGTAGGAAGTCCGGATTCTGAATGCAGGCCCGCATGATCAGGGCCATATCATGGCAGGTGGTATAGTGGCTTTCGCTGTTCAGGCCGGAAGAATTGGTAAAGTGGGTATTCGTACAGCCAAGCTCCTCTGCCCGGCGGTTCATAAGGGTGGCAAAATCCTCAAAGCTGCCGGCAATATGTTCTGAGAGAGCCTGCGCCACTTCGTTGGCAGATGCCAGCAGCAGTGCGTACAGGCAGTCCTCTACGGTCAGCTGTTCGTCCTCCGTGCGTGCGATATGCGTGCTGCCCTGTTCCAATTCATGGGTGGCGCGGTAGGAAAAAGTAACAGTATCCTCCAGCTTGCAGTTTTCCAGGGTCAGCAGTGCAGTCATGATCTTGGTGATGCTGGCCGGATAGTAGGCTTCATTAATGTTTTTGCCGTAGAGGATGGTACCGGTCTTGGCATCCATCAGGATGGCGCCTTCGGAATCGATTTCCGGCGGAGCGGGCCATCCATCCGTCCCGGTCATGTCCCTCACGGAAAAGTTGGCGGTGTCACTGGGAGCTGTGGCGTTCAGCAGATGGGAAATATTGGATATGGCAGCCGCTCCCGTGCTTTCTTCAGTCGGAGCGGCGGTCTCCTGGCTGTCGCCGGCTTCCGCTGTTTCGGCTTTCGTCTGTTTGGTCTGCGTATTGGTAAAGGTGCCCGGCAGCGGAGCGCCTGCGGTAATGGCATAAGCATTCCCGGCAGGTCCGACAGCCAGTATAACAACTAAGACAAGCGCGGCAGCCGTTTTTTCAAGGCTAAGCATATCCCGCCGCAAGCGGCGCCAGACAGAACAGCCGGTAAAGCACAGCACGATCAGCCCTGAGAATATAATGCCAATGCGGGCACAGATATGAATCCAGAAAGGTTCCGGAAGCATATTGATCATCAGGCTTGTGGCAGGGTCGAACAGCCACAGATCATTATCGAAAAATATTTCGTGAAAAAGAGTAAAGTAACGGTTGAAATCAGTAGAAAGGAAGCAGGCCGTCAGTCCTATGAGCACGGCCAGCAGAATACTCCCCCGCTGAAAGGCTGCGGGGAGCAGATCAGAAAGCGTGGCCTTGGTGAAAAAAAGGACTGCGGTCCCGACCAGTGCGATGATGATCATAAGACGGCGCAGGCCAATGCCTGCCAGAAAGAGCCCCCGGACTTCGCTCATATGGAACTTTTCCTGCTCGTTGAAAAATTCCGCGTCCCTTCCGTCAATGGTCGTTTCCACCACCAGATCCGCGCGGTCGCCGCGCAGATAGCTCATCATTTCTTTCGTAACGTCCATCAGATCATTCATTTCCATGGGAATGTTATTCAGAACGCCCAGACGGGTATACTCCCGCTGATAATAATTCCAGTCGCTGTAGGCGGCGATCTCGATAGAGGTGATCAGAAGTATGATGATCACGGCAAAGACCACCAGCGCCGAGAAGGCGCGGTGCATTATTTTCATAGCATTTCCTCTTTTCTGCCGTATTCTGTTATTCCCACATCCGGGTCTTGATTCTGCAGTATGTGGTGATTTCATCCCCACTGAAGGGAAAGAAAATGGTCCGCTTTGCGCATTATATCCCCACTTTTCATTGTTCTGACAAAGCAGGATACAATCGACTTTGTACCCTTCATAATACAACAATCTGCAGAATATGTCAAAACAAATGTGGCGGGGCCTGCCCCCGGACCTTGGTCTTGCACTTTAGTGCCGCCTATGGTAACCTTTATACCAGGCAGAAGAAAGAGAGGCATAAGACCTTATGAGACTGAAGAATGTTCCCGGCGCGGGAGAAGCGATCGAAAAGAGCGAATATGCGGTGACAGAACCCGAGCTGCACCGCGGACACTGGCAGGAATGGTTCCCGCAGAAGGCGCCCCTGCATATTGAAATCGGTATGGGGAAGGGAAGTTTCCTTACAGGAATGGCCGGAAAACACCCGGACATCAATTACATAGGCATTGAAAAGTATTCCAGCGTACTGCTTCGGGCCGTTCAGAAACAAGAGGTCCTGCAGCTGCCCAACCTGTGCCTGGTGCGGATGGATGCGCAGTTCGTGGAGGATTGCTTTGCGCCGGGCGAGGTGGAGAAAATCTATCTGAACTTCTCGGATCCCTGGCCTAAAGACCGGCACGCGGACAGACGGCTCACTTCCGGAAGATTCCTGTCCCGCTATGACAAGATCCTGCAGGCAGGAGGTCTGTTGGAATTTAAGACCGACAATATGGATCTGTTCGACTTTTCCCTGGAGGAAATCGAGGAACATGGATGGAAGATCCTGTTCTGTACCAAAGACCTGCATCACAGTCCGCGGGCACAGGATAATGTGATGACAGAATATGAAGAAAAGTTTTCGGCGCGGGGGCAGGCGATCGCCATGTTGACGGCCCAAAGAGTGGAACGCTGAGGAGGAGACTATCTGTATGCATAAGCGGACGCTGGAGAAAAAAGCAGATGTGCGCAACGGTGTGAAACGGTTGTTTTACTGCGCATTGGCGATTCTGCTTCAGATTATACTGATCATTCTGATGTTTACGCGGCTGGACCAGAATGCGGAGTGGGTTCACGGGATCATTCTTGGCCTGGCGCTGGTCGCGGTCCTTGGAATTTACAGCCAGAATAAGACGGCTGCCATGAAGACACCCTGGATCATCCTGATCATGCTGTTCCCGCTGATGGGCCTTGTTATGTATCTGCTGATCGGGCTCAGCGGCAGTACATGGAAGATGAGGAAACGTTATGAGGCCATTGATGCTAAGCTGCTTCCTCTTTTGAGAGAAGGACCGGAAAAATCCCGCCGTGAGGCGTGCTGGCAGGCGCTCGCCGAAGAGAATCCACAGATTGCCGGTATTTCCCGCTATCTGATCGATAAGAGCGGCTATCCGGTGTATCAGAATACGGATGTGGAATACTATGATGATGGCCTGAAGGGCCTGAATGCGCAGAAAGAGGCGCTGCGGCAGGCGAAGCATTTTATTTTTATGGAGTACCATGCCATAGAAGACGCGGAGTCCTGGCACGAGATCCAGGAGATCCTGGAGGAGCGGGTAAAGGCCGGCGTGGAGGTCCGTGTCTTCTATGATGACCTGGGAAGCATTGGTTTTATCACGACAGATTTTATCCGGCGCCTGGAGGCGGTGGGCATCGCCTGCCGCGTGTTCAATCCCGTGGCACCCGGCCTGAATTTTTTCCTGAATAACCGGGACCACCGGAAGATCACGGTCATTGACGGGCGGGTGGGATTTACCGGCGGATACAATCTGGCCAACGAATATTTTAACCGCACCAGCCCCTACGGGCACTGGAAGGATACCGGAATCCGTCTGACCGGAGAAGCGGTAAGAAACCTGACGGTCACCTTCCTGGAAAACTGGAACGCCGTGCGGGATGATGACAAGGATGACACGAATCTCCGAAAATACCTGCCGCCGGTTTCTTATACGGCGGAGGAAAATGGCTTTGTGCAGCCTTATGGGGATCTTCCGCTTGATAATGAACATGTGGGAGAGGAGGTCTATATCAGCATGGCAGAAAAGGCGACCCGCTACTGCTGGTTCATTACGCCTTATCTGATCCTGACCGATGAGATCATTCATGCGCTGGGGCTCGCCGCCAAGCGGGGCGTGGATGTCCGCGTGATCACCCCCGGGATCCCCGACAAGAAGATCGTGTATCAGGTGACACGTTCTTATTACAATGCGCTGACCCGCAATGGGGTAAAGGTATATGAATATACCCCGGGCTTCTGTCATTGCAAGATGTGCCTGATCGATGACGTGGCAGCCGTCTGCGGGACCATCAATCTGGATTACCGCAGCCTGTATCATCATTTCGAAAACGGCTGCCTGTATGTGAACTGCCGCGCGGTGCATGAGACGCGGCAGGATTTTGAAAAGACCATGAAGCTGTGCCGGGACGTGACGGAGGAATATACCACCGGAAGAAGCCGTGCCCTGCGGATCGGACAGATGATCCTGAGATTGATCGCACCGCTGCTGTAGAGACAGAGAGTACCTGAGCGTACCAAAAAAGAAACCTATAGTACCAAACGGGACCTCCGCGTACCGCAGGTACTGTGCTATACTATACTGGCGAATAGAGAAGGCCGCCGGCCGGAACCTTGTGATAAGGGTTCCGGCCGGCGGTCTTCTGCGCGTAAAAAACGGAAAGTGGGCCACATGCCTGCAAAGAATGCTGCGGAGGAAAAGAACATGAAGAGAAGGTGGATATGTCTGGCCGGCTTTTTTCTGATGGCGGTGCTGCTTGCAGCGGCGCCTGTGCAGGCCGCAAAGAAGGTGAAACGTTGGAAAGGAAAGACATTCACGCTGGAAAAAGGAAAAAGCCTTGTGCTGAAGGCACCCGGAAAAGGGAAGACCCGATGGAAAAGCAGCCGGAAGAAGGTTGCCTCCATGAGTCGGAAGGGAAAGGTGAAAGCCAGAAAAAAAGGGAAGACCGTGATCACGGCCCGCTGCGGCGGGAAGCGGTGGCGCTGCACGGTAAAGGTGGTCAAGAAGCGCCGAAAGAAGAGCTGCAGCAGGTGTCCGGAGACTGGCGGGGATCCTCAGGAAACAGAAGCCCGGGGCCTGCCGAAGGAGGAGGGGACTGAACCCGGTATCCCTGCCGGGAAAGAAAACACCGGCCCGGCCGCAGAAAGTACCGGCACAGTGCCGTCGGAACCCTCTGAAAAGGAGAGCGGTCCGGATCCGTCATGTATGCCTTTTTCTTTTCGGGACGGAGGAGAGCGCACGGTGGACCTGAACACGGACTTCCTGCTAAAGCTGGATTGTGAGAGCGATTTCCCGGATGGCTGGCACACAGACTGGCATGTTTCGGATGAGAGCGTTCTTACCTGTTCCTTCGGCGGCTATGATACCGGATACTTTCATGCCTGCGAAGCGGGTGATGCCGTGGTCACGGCCCAAAATGCGGGACGAATCGCACAGATCACCATTCACGTGGAGGCAGAGGAGGAAAATGATTATTTCTATGAAGCCCGGATCCTGAATCATTCTTCTTATCATTTGTATTGCTGTAATTATGGTTATGTACACCAGAACTGTGAGGTGATCATTTTTCTGAAAACGCAAAATCCGAAGGAGGCATCTCTTTCCTGGGATATCTCTCGTTCGGAGGGCGAGACCTCCGGAATCACAGCTTCCTCGCTGCCGTACCGGGATATATCCGGCTGGGGAGCGATGACAGATGGCTTTGACCCGGTGAAGGGCGGTTACGTGCTTCAATACGAGACAGACACGCCCGGTGAAAAACAGATCATCTTTTATGAGACCGCGAACCATATCCGGAAGGAGGCCGCCCGGATCACCTTCACGGTGGAGAACGGGAATGCAGCCTGCCGTTCATTTTTTCAGCAGATCGCCGCGGAGTCTGTCTCACCGGGGATGGGGAACGTGGAACGGGCGGCTGCCTGCCGGGACTGGATCCTGACGCATTTTATTTATGAAAGAACGGATCCGGCAGGAAGGGCATTTTTGCTTGTATCAGATGTGGGACCGATATGGGAACGGAGGCTGCTGGAGTGCGGTGCCGCCACGGCTCTCATGCGCACCATGCTGGAGGAACTGGGAATTGAAAGCGGAATGTATGTGAACGGAAGTCATGTGGCGGCCACCGGGCAAATCGAGGGAGAGGAGATCATCTTTGATGCCTGTCCGGAAAAAGAAACCGGTGTCACGGTATGGGAAGGAGAGGTGCTGAATGAACGTCCGTAAAAAGGATTATCCTGATGCCCCTGATGTCGGTGACATGGCGCATGGATGGCGCGCAAGAGATCATCCCGTGACCGGAAGAAAACATGTAAACAGGGCAAAACAGATGCTGCAGAATGTGCAGGGAAAGAGGAAAGATGAAAAGAAAGCAAAGAAAGACAGGAAGGATCACCGCATTGATGCTGGCAGTGATCCTGGGACTGACAGGAATGTTTGGCGGTTCGCCCGCGGTACTGGCCGGGGAGACGGCACGGGAAAGTGTAGTGGAAGAGACCATGATCCGTGAGGAAACGGATGAAGCCGGCAAAGAAACGGAGGAGGCCCGGGTGATGCCCGCGGAAAACACTGAGCCGGCCACAGATATCGGAAAGAGTCCGGCAGCAGCTGAGAAGACCGAGGATCCGGAAGGGAAGCCGACGGCAGCTGAAAGTACCGGGGAGCCGGAAGGGAATACGACGGCAGCTGAAAGTACCGGGGAGTCGGAGGAGAAGCCGGCGGCAACTGAAAATGCCGGGGAAGCGGCCGAAAAGCCGTCCGCGGCGGATGCTTCCGGAGAGACAGCGGAGGTGCCGGCCGTACAGCCCCGGGAGGAGTCATCCGGCGGGGCGGCGGAAGAGACCGCCGGAAAAGACAAGGCGGAAACGACGGCATCGGCATCAGAGGTTGCCGCTTCTACAATCACCAAGGGAAGTGGTGTAATGATCGCAAGAGTCCGGGCAATGGCATCTTCCAAGGAGATTGATGCCAAACTGAAAACAGGCACATGGTATTCCTATGATGATTATGGCTTGGGAGATGGCTCCGGAGACGGTGCGACGCCGGTCTTTACGGTAACCTTTGAATACAATGGAGAGAAGTACAGCTGCACAGGACAGTGTATTCAACCCTCCTATTCGGCCGCCAGCGGTGAAGTGGACGGAAAGCTGAAAACGGTGAAAGCCTCCAACCTGCTGGCCAAGGTGTTATATTACGGCAACAGCAAATACGCCGGAGATGCATGCTATTACGCCGCAGAAAATGTATACAACAGCGGCAGCGCCAAGGATAAGGTGAGACAGTTCCTGATTACCCATCTGGCGGCGGGGAAGGCATATGGCAAGGATGACGACTGGGATAATTCCACCAATGCGACTGCTAAAAAATATGCCAAAGCCCTGGTCAGCTATGCGGAGGATATGCCTGCGATTCCTGATCCGGACATATTTCTGAACAAGGACCACGCCTGGAAGGCTGGGACCCCGGTGATTTCTTCCGATGGGAAATATCAGGTTACCGAGACCTTTCAGTTTACCGGCGCGGCGGGGAATTATGTGGAATTCCCCGCGCAGGCCGGTGTGCAGTTCATGGATGCCGGCACCAAAAAGGAGATTCCGGCAAAAAGCGGCAAGGTGAAGATCACAGCCGGCATGTCGTTTTATCTGCAGGCACCGGTATCGCAGGCATCCACTGCGAAGACCTACTCCTCCGGCAAGCTGATCGGGCAGGAATATACCAGGGATTTTGAAGTGTTTATTCTGAAGGTGAGCGGTAAGCAGGACGTGGGATTTTTGGATACAGCCAAGGCCGAGAATAATTGGGTCAGCCTGGATGTATCCTGGCTGCAGGAGGCGTCGCTGCAGCTGACCAAGATCACGGCCGGCGGAGGAACCTTCGCAGCCATGGTCAAGGATAATCCTATGTATTCTCTGGCCGGTGCTGAATACGGCGTGTATGACACAGAGGCGAAGGCAAAGGCAGCCGGTACGCCGCTGTACACGCTGACGACAGGCGCGGATGGGAAGAGCCAGCTCCTGAAGCTTCCGGCAGCAGCCATCGGAAAGACCTGGTACGTTCGGGAGAAAAAGGCCGCAATGGGATATCAGCTGGACACATCGGTCCATTCCGTGACACTGAAGGCCGGGGCCAATGCGGTAACGGTTTCTGATGTGCCGCTGTTCGCCAGGATCTCCATCGCAAAATATGATGCCGGCAATCCGGACGGGGGCTATGAGATCCGCGACAGTCTGACAGCAGAGGGAATCGCCTTCGGGGTGTATTACTATGCAGCTGCAGCAGCTGAGGGCCGCTTCATGCGCAGCTGGAATATACGGACCATGGCACAGGAGTCCGGCGGGAAAAAGGTCTATGCGGCGGCGCTGGATGCGGCGCACAAGGTGTCGGGCAGTGCCTTTTACATGGATGCGGCCGGAAATGCCATCATTCCCCTGGGCACGCTGCAGGTGAAGGAAGAAAATCCCGGGGAGGACTTTACCACAGAGGCAATGTACTGGGAGGTAGGAGATCAGGTGGTCTCCGGGGATACCTTTACCGCGAAGGTCACGGAAAAGACGGAGGCAAACGGTACCAAAACGGTACAGCTGCAGGTAGAGGGAAAAACCTGGGATCAGGCCCTGCTTCAGGTGAAAGCCTATGACTATGCATCCTTCGGAGATCTTTCTATAGAAAAAAGAAGTGCGCTGAACCGCAGACTTCTGGCCGGTGCATCCTTCCGGCTGCTGGATGCGGAAGGGAACACATTTGTTCCTACGGAGAAAAACCGGACCCGGGGAGATATCTCCGCGGACGGGACCATTATCACCGGGGAGAATGGCCATGCGGAACTGGTGCATGTCCCTGTGGGCGAGTATACGCTGCAGGAAATAAAAGCGCCTGTGGGTTACAAGACCGGCCCGCTGGGAGAGGGAATCCGTGTAAAGGTGCAGTCGCGTAAAGACCTGCCGCTGACGAATGAACCGAAGCGGGGAGAGCTGTTGTTCCGCAAGGTGCAGGCGGAGACCAAGAAGAAAATGGCGAATATTCCTTTCCGCATCACCCATACGGAAACCGGAGAATCCCATATTATCATGACCGATGAGAACGGAACCTTTGATTCCCGTCGGATTCCGCATTCAGAAAAAACCAATGCCGGTGATGAAAATGGAGGAGACGCCTCTGCCGGTGTCTGGTTCGGACTGGATGAAAACGGAAAACAGGCGCCGGCTTCCGATGAAAGCGGAGCCTTCCCTTATGGGGATTATGTCCTGGAAGAACTGCGCTGTGACGGCAACGCCGGCCGGGTACTGATCACGGAAACCTTTCATATCCGATCCGATACAGAGGAGCGGAATGGCGGCCTTTTAGATCTGGGAACGTTGGAGAATGAAAAGTGGCCGGAGATCCATACAAAGGCAGCAGGTGAGAACGGTTCCTGCTATGTGCTGCCAGAGGAAAAGGCTGTGATCGTGGATGAAGTGTCCTATGAGAGACTTACCGTAGGGACCGCCTACCGGCTGCAGGGAACACTGATGCATAAGGATTCCGGCGAACCCGTGACAGATCCGGAGAGCGGAGAGGCTGTGACGTCGGAACTGACCTTTACGCCGGAGGGCAGCCGGAACGGAAGCGTCACGGTACAGTTTTCTTTTAATGCCCTGTCCCTGGCCGGAGAGGATGTGGTCGTATTCGAGGAACTGACCTATGCGGACAGCGGAGAAGCGGTAGCGGAGCATAAGGAGCTTTCAGATGAAGGTCAGACCATATCTTTTGTAAAGATCAGCACCCAGGCTGTGGATCCGAAAACAAAAACGAATGTAACTCAGGCGCGTGAGAACGTGCGGATCGTGGATACGGTGACCTACGAGAATCTGAAACCCGGGAAGCGATATACACTCGCCGGCGTCCTGATGGACCGCTCCACCGGAGAGACCTTTAAAGATGCTGCCGGGAAGGAGGTGCGCGGGGAGAGTATGTTTACCGCCCGCGAGGCATCAGGCACAGCCGAGGTCGAATTCGTTTTTGATGGCCGGGGACTGACAAATCAGACCTTTGTGGTCTTTGAGGAGCTGTCCTTTGATCAAAACATCATCGCACGCCATGAAGATCCGGACGATGAGGCGCAGACGGTGTATATCCCGGAAATCGGGACGACCCTTTCGGAGGCAGGCACTGAGTCCAAGTATCCTTCTTCCCTTCGTGAGGTAGTGCTGGAGGATGTTGTCACTTATATGAATCTGAAGCCAGGGACCACCTACACAGTCAAAGGTACACTGATGGATCAGAGCACCGGAGAGGCTCTGACGGACGCGGAAGGAAAGAAGATCGAGGCACAGACGACCTTCACCCCGGAGGAGGCAGACGGAAGTGCGACAGTTACATTCCGATTTACACCGGCCCCGTCGATGGCCGGAAAGACCGCCGTGGCGTTCGAAGAGATTCCGGAGATCGCGGTACACGCGGATCTGAAGGATGAAGGACAGACCGTATACTTCCCTGGCATCGGCACCCAGGCGGCCGATGCGGTCACAAAGAAGCATCTGGGAAAACGGACAGAGGTCATCGCACTGGATGACACGGTGCAGTATACCAACCTGAAACCAGGCACCGAGTATCGTCTGCAGGGCGTGCTGATGGACCGGCAGAGCGGAAAGCCCCTTACCAACGAAAAGAATGAGGAGGTCACAGCGGAGATGACCTTTACGCCGGAGAGCGCTTCCGGAAGTGTACAGCTCTCATTTTCCTTCCCGGGAAGTGCCCTGAAATCAGAAGGCGTCGTGGTCTTTGAATCCCTGTATCTTCAGGACCAGTGCATCGCAGAGCACAGAGAACTCTCGGATGAAGGCCAGACGGTCTATTATCCGCAGATCCGCACCCAGGCAAAGGATGCGAAAACAGGGAAGAAAACGGCTGCGGCTGGCAAAAAGGTGAAAATCACGGATACCGTTACCTATCAGGGGCTGATCCCGGGGCAGAAATACCTGATGAAGGGCCAACTGATGGACAAAAAGAGCGGAGAGGTGCTGAAGGATTCTGCCGGCAAGGCGGTGACAGCAAAGAAGAGCTTCCGCGCAGAGAAGTCCTCCGGAACGGTGGAACTGACCTTTACGCTGGACGCCTCAGGCCTGGGAGACGTGACGACCGTTGCTTTCGAGAAGCTGCTGATCGCAGAGGGAGAGGCGGAGATCGCGGCCCATGAGGATCTGACAGATGAGGCGCAGACCGTAAAGATCCGGAAGAAGGAGACACCAGAAAAGGAAACGCCGGGGAAGGAAACAGAAAAGAAGAATCCGAAGACCGGTGACGCGGCAGATCCCATGCGGTGGATCATGACCGGCGCTGCTGCGCTGGCTGTGCTGATCTTTCTTTTGATAAGCATGAAGAAGAAGGGAAGGATCCGGCAGTAAAACAGCTGCAGAGGATACATAAGATGCTTAAGCGGAGGCGGATGCCTCCGCTTTTTCTACGAAATGAAAAAGGATGGTTCAACTAACCGTAAATAAATGACAGAAATAAAAGATAGAATTATAAAGTATTCATAAAAAAAGTATTGCATTTGCTTGAAAACAGATGTAGAATTATACACGATATCGTTTGCGTATCGATAATGATACATTTCGCTTATAGTACGATAAAACCATGGAAATCAGATATAGTAAAGAGCTGACGGATTACCTGAGGGGACGGAAGAAACGCAATATATCCATAGAGGTCGCCAGCAGCGATCACTCAGATTTTGATGTGACAGAGCTGTACGTGCGGCTGGTGGATGATTCCTTCGCGGATTATCTGATAGAAAAGAAACGTTATCAGGCCTTTCCCGCGGAGGAGGGGCGCCTGCTTCTACCGCCATATCATCTGGAACTTTCGGAGGAAATCTGTCTGGATATCCGGAAAGTCCTGTGGTTTCACCGGATCACCTATACCGGTGTAGCCCTGTAAGCCAGCAAGCGGCGCGGATGGCGCCGGAAAGAGGAGTCATATGAAACTGTATGCACTGGACGGAACGCCCAGCAAGGAAAAAGAACTGCTCACGGAATTTCAGGAAGCCAGAGAGATCGGAGCCCTTAAGATCGGGGAAGCGAATCTGTTCTTTCGCGTAAGACTGCGTCAGTATTATATCCCCTTCACGGATATTAAGCGCTGCTTCCGCCGGGTCTATATGGTCCCTGCGACCATGTGCTGCGGCAAAGGGAATCTGGATATTGAAAATCTGGTGATCCAGGGAGAAGCCGGTGAGCTGGCACAGATCCAGCTGCCCGGGACCAAGGCCGCCAAAGAGGTGATCCGGGTCCTTCGCCAGAAGCTGCCGGAGGTGGATTTCTCCAGCCCTGCCAGACCGAAGACAGAAGAGGAGGCGGCCCGGACATGACGCTGGAAACGGCGCTGGAGCGCCTGCTGACGGCCTATGAGCGGTATTATGATATCAACCGGGAGGATCCCATGCCGCCGTTCGCCGCGGAAGCTGTTTTCCGCCTGCACGATGAGGAATATTTCCTGATCAAGAGTGCCAAGGTGGCGGAGCAGGATTCCTATGAATACGTTTTCTTTGCGACGGTGCCGGAGCTGGATGAGGCGAAGGCAGCCGAATGGGCGGACCTGGTGTGGAAGGAATGTCTGCAGCGGACAGATCCCAAGCCCAATCACCGCAATACCGACGCCCATCTGATCATCCTGTGTGAGAAGATGACCGAAGGCGCCCGCAAAACGATCGCCGGTACCAACCCCTATAAAAGCTACAGGCTGGGGCTGCGCGGCTGGAGTACACTGAAGCTGATTGCCTATGAGACATCGGAGGGGAGCATCGTCCATAACCGCCGGGGCGAATCCTTGAAGAAGCTCATTTCCAATATTTAAAATTTTTATTTTAAAAAGGAGAAACAAAAATGACAGCATTATTGATCATTGTTGCAGCCATCGTGCTTCTGGTCATAGGTTATGTGACCTACGGAAGTTGGCTGGCAAAAGAATGGGGCGTAGATCCCAGCAGACCTACCCCGGCTAAGACAATGGAAGACGGCGTTGACTATGTGGCGGCGAAGCCCGCGGTCCTGATGGGCCACCACTTCTCCTCCATCGCT
Organism: uncultured Lachnospiraceae bacterium; assembly: GCA_946537305.1. Classification (GTDB taxonomy): domain Bacteria; phylum Bacillota; class Clostridia; order Lachnospirales; family Lachnospiraceae; genus UBA3305. Next base: position 30,773 of record CAMNFR010000019.1, read on the forward strand.
GGTGCCGGCCCGATCAACGGACCTATTCAGGCTTCCGTATTCGGATGGCTTCCTGTTTTCCTGTGGTGTGTATTGGGCGGTATCTTCTTCGGCGGCCTTCAGGACTTCGGTTCCCTGTTTGCCTCCGTGCGCCACGGCGGAAAATCGGTCGGCGAGATCATCAAGGACACCATGGGCAAGAGAGCTCAGAAGCTCTTCATCATCTTTGCCCTGCTGGTTCTGATCCTGGTTATCGCCTCCTTCGTAAACGTTGTGGCTGGTACCTTCTTCACCGCCCCTGACGCTGAGGTGACCCTTGGCTTTGTGACGAATCCGAACGGCAACCAGACCACGGCCATGGTTTCTGTTCTGTTCATTATCCTGGCTATCATCTACGGTATGCTGACGAACCGCATGGGCATGAAGACCCTTCCGGCTACCATCATCGGTATCGCGGGTATCGTGGTATCTCTGGTGATCGGCCTGAACGTAGGTCTGGCCATGGGCCGTACTGCCTGGATCGTTCTGATCGGTGCGTATATCACGATCGCTTCCCTGATCCCCGTGTGGATCATGCTGCAACCCCGTGACTATCTGTCCAGCTTCCTGCTGTATGCTATGATGGCTGTTGCTGTCGTGGGTATCCTGTACTCCGCGTTTGCCGGCAGCGCCACCTTCCAGCTTCCGGCCTTCACCGGCTGGACCACCGGCATCGGCCCGATGTTCCCGGCCCTGTTCATCACCGTAGCCTGCGGCGCCTGCTCCGGTTTCCATTCGCTGATCTCCACCGGTACCTCCTCCAAACAGCTGGAGAGCGAGGCACATGCGAAGGCGATCGGTTATGGTTCCATGCTGATCGAATCTGCCCTGGGCGTGATCTCCCTGATCGCCGTAGGTATGATCTCTACCGGTTACTCCGCAGATCTGGGCAGCCCTGCCAGAGCTTTTGCTGATGGTATCGCCGCCATGTTCTACGGCAACACCGTGGTAGCCGCTCTGCTGACCCTGGCGGTTTCCGTATTCGCGCTGACCTCTCTGGACACCGGTACACGTCTGTCCCGTTTCATGTTCAGCGAGCTCTTCCTGAAAGAGGATGAGGCTACTTATAAGGATGCTTCCGGCATCCGCGCCTTCTTGGCACATCCGCTGGTAGGTACGCTGGTCATGGTTCTGATCGGCTGCATCCTGGGCGGACTGAGCCTGTCTCAGATCTGGGGTCTGTTCGGCGCTGCCAACCAGCTGCTGGCCGGTATTGCTCTGCTGGCTGTCTGCTGCTGGCTGGGCGAAGTCGGAAAGAACAACAAGATGTTCTACTTCCCGATGTGCTTTATGCTGGTCGCTACCCTGAGCCAGCTGTGCATCACTGTCTCCAAGAAGTTTGCTGCCATCGGCGGTTACGCTGCGGCACATACCACTGCTGAGGAGATGGCTGCGGATCCGCTGTGGGGCCATTACTTCCAGCTGATCTTTGCCGCTGCCATGATCGTGCTGGCTGTGATCCTGGTGTTCGAAGCCATCGGCACCTTCAAGAGACAGAGCGCCAGAAAGTAATTACTATTACCCTGTAATTTCAAGGGGGTGACAAGGGGACGTACCTTCTGTCACATTGCACGCAATGTGACAGAAGGTACGTCCCGCTTGTCACCCTTTTTCTTGCCTGCCGGCGTCAAGATGTGATTGACGCCCGGTCCGCAAATTGCTATAACAGTATAGGTTTCCCGCTGCGCGGGGAACGGAAAACAACAGGAAAGGTTTTTAATCCATGTCTTCGAACAGAACCGATAACCTTACATGGTTTCGCCGCGGTCTGAAGGATGGCTTTCCCATTGCCATGGGATACTTTGCCGTTGCCTTCACCCTGGGGATCACCGCCCGTCAGATCGGCATGAGCGTGCTCCAGTCGGCGGTCATGTCCCTGACCATGCTGGCCTCCGCCGGTGAGTTTGCCACGATGACCGTCATCGCCTCAGGAAGCAGCTATCTGGTCATGATCATCACTACGATTGTGGTCAATATGCGCTATGTTCTGATGTCCGCCGCCCTCTCCCAGAAGATCCGGCCGGAGACTGGCCTGGGGCACCGGATGGCCATATCTTACGCCGTCACGGACGAGATCTTTGGCGTCGCCTCCTCGGTGGAGGGATACCTGAATCCTTTTTACAATTACGGCATGGCTGCCATTGCCGCACCGGGATGGACCCTGGGCACGGCGTTGGGGGCCGCTATGGGCGCCATTCTGCCCCTGCGGGCTGCCAATGCCATGGGCGTGGCTCTGTATGGCATGTTCTTGGCCATTATTATTCCCCCGGCTAAAAAGGACAGGATCATTGCACTTATCGTCGTCCTCTCTATGGGCGCGAGTTACCTCTGCTCCGTGCTGCCGGGCATAAAGGCGCTTTCCTCCGGTATGCGTATTATTTTGCTGACGGTGGGAATCGCCGCGCTCTTTGCCTGGAAGGTGCCGGTAGTGGAAGCACCTGAATCCGCAGAAGAGCCTGAAGCTCCGGAGCATCCGGATCATGAAAAGAAAGGAGATGCCTGACCATGAAGAATACCAACCTGTATCTGCTGGTGGCGTTTTTGACCATCTATCTGGTGCGGGCACTCCCCATGACGCTGATCCGGCGGGAGATCAAAAGCCCCTTCGTGAAATCATTCCTGTACTATGTTCCCTATGTAACGCTCTCCGTGATGACCTTCCCGGCCATTCTTTCCGCCACCGGCAGTGTGATCTCTGCCGCGGTCGGTCTGGCCGCCGGTGTGATTCTGGCATGGGTGGACGGAAATCTGTTCCGGGTAGCCATCGGCGCCTGTCTGGCGGTCTATATTTGTGAGTGGCTGCTGCCGCTGTAAGGTACGATGTAAGGATCAAAACGTCACTTGTTTCAGGAGGATATTGTATGATTTATCTTCTTCTGGCTATCGCGGGCAGTGCCTCCATGTCCATTGTCCTGAAAATCTTTCATACGCAGAACGGCAATCGGTACGGCATTTTGCTGGGGAACTATCTTACCTGTCTGCTGACGGCCGGCGTACTGCTGCCGGATAAAGGACTGATTTTTCATGGAAGCCCCATCACCGTAGCCTTTGGCGCGGTCGGCGGGTTCTTCTTTGTGGGCGGCCTGGTGATGATGCAGAGCAGCATTGCCCGCAACGGCGCTACCATGACGGCGGCCTTTGCGAGACTGGGACTGATCATTCCGCTTCTGATCAGCATAGTGTTTCTGGGGGAACGCCCCGGACTGCTGTCAGTACTGGGCATTGCACTGGCCTTTGCGGCCTTGATCGTGATTCACACGGAGCCGGGCGGCGAAAAAACCTCTGCCGCGGCGGGAGCGCCTATCCTGCTGCTTTTGACGCTGCTGATGTGCGGGACCAGCGACGGGCTTGCCAAGCTGTTCGAGCGGGCTGGGGAGCGGTCGCAGGATACACTGTATTTCTTTTATGTATTCGCAATGGCATCTCTTCTGACCTTCGCCCTTTCCGTATGGGAATACCGGCGGACCGGAAAGAAGATCATTCTGCGGGAGCTGCTGGCCGGTATTCTGGTGGGGATCCCCAACTATTTTTCATCCGTGCTGCTGCTGGCGGCCTTGGTGCGTCTGCCGGCGTTTCTGGTGTATCCCTGTTTCAGCACGGCGACCATCCTGCTGGTGGCCGTTGTCAGCGCTTTTCTGTTTAAAGAATATCCGGGCAGACGTCAGCGGGCCGGTCTGGCGCTCATCCTGTGCGCGCTGGTGCTGCTGAATTTGTAGATTATGGTTCTGAATCGTTACTGTAAGATGTAACTGTTTAGAAGAGAGTTATAATTATTTTATTTGCAAATTGTTGGAAAATAGCTATAATATCACACATGGGTCAAGAGATCAGGAAAACAATACGTTCGCATATATGCATTTTTGACGATGCGGCAGAACATAAGAGAGGATTGATTTTATGAAAATCGCAGCAACATACGAGAACGGAAATATTTTTCAGCATTTCGGAAGGACCGAGAACTTTAAGGTATATGAGGTGGAGAATGGCAAGGTCATCTCCTCCCAGGTGATCGGTTCTGACGGAATGGGACACGGTGCCCTGGCCGGGCTGCTGGCGGATCATGCCATTGATGTGCTGATCTGCGGCGGCATCGGCGGCGGTGCCCAGGCTGCCCTGGCGGCTGCCGGCATTGAGCTGGTGGCAGGTGCGGAGGGAGATACCGATGCGGCCGTGGAAGCCTATCTGAAGGGCGAACTGGTGAATACCGGCGCGAACTGCGATCACCACCACGGTGAAGGCCACGACTGCGGTCATCACGGGGAAGGTGAGCACTGCTGCGGCCACGAAGAAGAGGACCACGAATGCTGCGGCCACGGAGGGGCTGGCTGCTGCGGCTCCGAGTTTTCCGGACGAAATGTGGGAAAGACCTGCCGCGTACATTACCGCGGAACGCTGGATGACGGTTCCCAGTTCGATTCTTCTTACGACCGGGGCGAGCCGCTGGAGTTTATCTGCGGGGCCGGTCAGATGATCCGTGGGTTCGACGCCGCGGTGGCGGATATGGAGGTCGGACAGATCGTGGATGTGCACCTGGAGCCGGAGGATGCTTACGGGCAGCCGAATCCGAATGCCATTCTTACCTTTGAGATCAAGAACCTGCCCGGTTCAGAGGGACTGACCGTGGGACAGCAGGTATTTCTTTCCAATTCCATGGGCCAGCCCGTGCGCGTGACCGTGACGGCCAAGGACGATGTAAATATCACGCTGGATGCCAACCATGAGATGGCCGGCAAGGCGCTGAACTTCCGTATCGAGTTGGTGGAAGTGAAATAGAAGAAAAGCAGATCAGACTCTCCGGAAGGAGGCAGATATGTCGAAAGTAATCGCCGTCTGCGGCGTAAAAAATTCCGGAAAGACCACGTTGATCCGAAGGCTGACGGAATATTTGGCCGGGAAAGGACTGCGCGTGGCCGTGATCAAGCACGACGGACATGATTTCACCTGCGACATTCCGGGAACGGACACCTGGCAGTTCACGGAGGCGGGGGCTTATGCCTCGGCCTGCTTCTCCGACCAGCGTGTGTTCATCCACCGCCGCGGGAGTGATATCCGTGAAAAGGAACTGATCCGTCTCTTCCCGGAGGCGGATATCATCTTTCTGGAAGGCCTGAAGGAGAGTTCCTATCCCAAGATCGAAGTGATCCGGAAGGAAAACGGAAATGCTCCGGTGTCAAATCCCACCGGGCGTTTTCTGATCGTAAGTGATCGTGACTCCTCTGACTTTTCGGAACGGGCGCTCGCCCCGGAGGATATCCCGGAAATCGCGGCCGCGATCGATGCTTTTTTCGCGTAGAACCGATACAAAACAGAAACAAGTCCGATGAAAGATCGAAAAACACCTCCTGTATGATTGCACTATCTGATGAGTGCAGATCACAGGAGGTGTTTTTGTACGCCTGCTTACGGCTGCAGGAAGTTCTGCAACTCCGGAAGACAGTCCCGGGCGGTATTGACACCGATCTCCCAGGCGGCCTTCATTTTTTTCGGGTCGTGTTCCAGCCTTCCTACGGGAAGTGCCATCGGCGGACGGATCACAAAAATCTCCCCCGCGGCTTCCTTTTCCCGGATATAATCCAGGGTGCGGTTGTAGACAGCCGGACGGCGCCGCATGGCTTTGGAAATGGCCGGATAATCATCCAACAGCCGGTCCATCAGCGGCTGCAGTCTGCTTGTGGATTTCCGGTAGCCGTCCGGACGAGTCAGGACGACCACGTTTTTGTTGTACCCAAGATGCTCCATGAAACGCAGCGGAATGGAATCTGAAATGCCTCCGTCCAGGTAGGCGTGCCCGTCGATTTCTACCGGGTTTGCAAAAACAGGCATGGAGGCAGAGGCCTGGATCCACTGCAGATCCCGGCGGCCGCAGTCGGTGAGCCTGCGATAAGCAGGACGGCCGGTGTCCACGCGGGTGGCGACCACATAAAAGGCCATGGGATTTTCTTCAAATGCTTTCTGGTCAAAGGGGTCCAGTTCGTCGGGCACGCGGCGATAACAGAAATCCTCGTTGTAATAATCTCCGGTGGTGATCAGAGAACGGAGACTGCCGTAGCGGGTGTCCTTCGCGAACCGCATATTGTAGCGGAGAGTGCGCCCGGCCTGTCCGGATTTGATATTGCAGCCGAAGGTGGCACCGGCGGATACGCCCACCGTTCCGTCAAAGGTGATATCTTTCTCTATAAAGACATCCAGGACGCCGGCGGTAAACATGCCCCGCATCGCACCGCCCTCCAGGATCAGACCGCTTTTATACATAAGAAGTTCCTCCGAATGATTCTAATGACAGAACTGTAGCACTTCCGGCAGGAAAATGCAAGACATGTTTGCGACAACAACAGAGGGTTATTGACTGCTAATATTAATTATGCTATACTAACCGCATGAAAAACAAGACGGCACCATTGAAGGTGCCCGGTCGGGAGGCAGTTTGTATGGCAAGGCGCGGAGCAGGAATCAATATCACAGAACAGGCGGAGTTCCGGCGAACCCGGATGCAGCGGGAACTGGTGATCAATCAGCTGAGAGAGAACGGCTTTCGTATTACCAGACAGCGGCGCATGCTTTTAGATATTATTCTGGAGGGAGATTGCAGCAGCTGCAAGGAAATCTATTACCGCGCGCTTCGTCTGGACCCGAATATCGGAAAAGCAACGGTCTACCGCATGGTGAATACGCTGGAATCTCTCGGCGCCATCACACGCCGGAATATGTACCAGGTGAACTGCGAAGGGAAGCAGGGGACAGAAGCCTGCTGTATACGCCTGAGTGACGATACGGTCTGTCGTCTGAACCCGGAAAGCTGGCAGCGGGTCGTTCGGGAAGGGCTTAGGGCCTGCGGATACCTGGAGCGGCAGGAGGTGCGGCAGATCATGGTCAACGACAAAGAGGAATCTGCGAAAAACTCCGCGATGTAAGCGGGAACATTCAGAAAACACAGAAAGAAACGGTTATTGAGAGAATATCTCAATAACCGTTTCTTGCATTGACAGGAAAAAAGAAAAAGAATATACTGCATTATAGTTAGATTATGCTAATGCAAGTGAGGTGAGACTATGTGCCGCGAAGTGTTGGAAATGGACGGCATGTCCGCCGCTGATCTGAACAACGAGACTGTTTTTGCGCTGGGATGCCCGGCCATGGGCGATGAGGTCCTGGAGGAGGATGTTGTGGAGCCTTTTGTGGCGGAACTGGAAGGTTCTGTCTCTGGCAAGAAGGTGGCGCTGTTCGGCTCCTACGGCTGGGGCGACGGTCAGTGGATGCGTGACTGGACAGAAAGAATGAAAAATGCCGGCGCGGTGATCATCGGCGGCGAAGGCCTGATCGTGAATGAGACGCCGGAAGATGACGGCCTTGAAGCCTGCCGGGCACTGGGAAAGGCCATGGCGGGGGAGATTGCATGAGTATTGTGATCGTCGGCGGCCATGACCGCATGGTCAGCCAATATAAAAGAATCTGCAAACAGCATCACTGCAAAGCCAAGGTGTTCACTCAGATGGCGGCTAATCTTTCTGCGCAGATCGGTCAGCCGGATCTGCTGATTCTTTTTACCAACACGGTATCTCACAAAATGGTACAGTGTGCTCTTGCAGATATTGATAAAAAGGGCGTGAATATTGTCCGCTGCCACACCAGCAGCCAGGCAGCTCTCCATGAGATCCTGGACAATGCCGGTGCCGCGGTGTAGGAATGTTATTTTGACCTGCTGATACAATGATCTGCTGATACGTAAAAACGGGGACCGATCTTCGTCTTGCTTTGATAAGACGAAGAGAACGGTCCCCGTACTGATGGAAGGCATTGATGTGGGGCTTGGCGTATAACTGCAGATATCGTGCGCTACATGGTCACAAGGATCTTGTATTCCTTGATCTGAGGGTCATAAGGGATCACATTGCCCTTCACGGGCACTCCGTTGACGGTCATGTGCTTTACGCCCTTCTGGCTTCCATTCGTCTGCACGCGGATTTCATAGGAGGCACCGCGGTAGAGACGTCGGATGGTGAAATCACCGAAATCGTGCGGTACGCAGGGGTCGATCATCAGGCCGGTGAGCGTAGGATATACGCCCAGAATATACTGGGAGATATTGGTGAAGGTCCAGGCGGCGGTGCCTGTCAGCCAGCTGTTCTTGCCCTGACCGAAGAACTTAGCATCCCGTCCGGCCACCATCTGCGAATATACATAGGGCTCGGTCTTATGAATATCGCTGACCTCCTGCAGGAAGGCAGGGCAGGTCTTGCGGTAGACTTCAAAAGCCCGGTCGCCGCGGCCGATGACGGTCTCGGCGATGGAGATCCAGGGATTGTTGTGGCAGAAGATGCCTGCGTTTTCCTTGTACCCTGGCGGGTAGGAGGAGACCTCGCCCAGTTCCAGGTGGTAGCGGGAGTAGGCAGGCTGCAGGATCATGACGCCGTATTCGGTGTCCAGCCATTCCTTTACGGAATCCAGTGCAGTCTCCGCCTGGCCGGTCTCTACGCCCACGCCGGCCAGCACACAGAAGCCCTGCGGTTCAATATAGATCTTTCCTTCCTCGCATTCGGCGGATCCTACCTTTCGGCTGTAGGCATCATAGGCGCGGACGAACCACTTGCCGTCCCAGCCGGCCGTCAGCAGCGTCTTCTCCATGTCCGATACCTCTGCCAGCGCAGCCTCCGCCTCGGCGTTTTCGCCTTTCAGACGGCACAGATCCGCGTATTCCCGGCCGTATTTTACGAACATACCGCCAATGAAAACGGATTCCGCCACGGGCCCTTCAGAGGGACCGGAGGTCTGGAAGGATTCTCCGGGGTGTGCGGAGAAGCAGTTCAGGTTCAGGCAGTCGTTCCAGTCCGCCCGGCCGATCAGCGGCAGTCCGTGCGGCCCTTTGTGGGTGGCGGTAAAGCGGAAGGACCGGGTCAGGTGCCCGAACAGGCTGGTGGCCACGGACATATCGTTGTCATAGGGCACGGTCTCATCCAGGATCGAGGTGTCCCCGGTCTCTCGGATATAGGCGGAGACGGCGGCGATCAGCCACAGGGGATCATCGTTAAAGCCGGAGCCGATGTCCGCGTTGCCCTTCTTGGTGAGCGGCTGATACTGATGAT
>CAMNFR010000020.1 GCA_946537305.1 uncultured Lachnospiraceae bacterium
GAGGGCAAGAACCCGTTCCAGCTGGATTCCAAGGCTCCGAAGACAGAGTATCAGGAGTTCATCAAGGGCGAGGTCCGTTACAGCTCTCTGGCTCTCAAGAACCCGGCCCGCGCAGAAGAGCTCTTCGCGAAGTCCGAGACTCTGGCCAAGGAGAAATACGAGAAGCTGGTTAAGATGGCCGAATAAGATATTCTATCAGGATATCGAACATAAAAATATATGGCAGGCGGACGTTCATCGTCCGCCTGTTTTCATATCTGCGAGCTGTTTTCGTGCCTGAGGCTGTGAGCATACTGTGGCAGATATGATTTCGTTGACTTTCGACATCTGTGATGGTATGCTTGGCAGGAATGATGTGACAGGATACGACAGTGTTTGGTATCAGGCATATGCTTTGGTGCATCGTTAGACCTGATGACTCAAATAGCCACGAGTGTAGAAGGGGGGCGCAGTCATGGGATTTTCTGCAGATGTCAGTATACCCGCAATTACAGTGTTTGTTCAGGGACTTCTTTCTTTTTTCTCGCCCTGTGTGCTGCCCTTGCTGCCGCTTTATATCGGCTATCTTGCCGGAGAGGGCGGGGAGGAAGGTTCCTCCAGTCGTCTGCGTGTCATGGTCCACACCATATTCTTTGTACTGGGCATCAGTTTTGCGTTCTTTCTGCTGGGAATCGGGATGAATGCCGTCGGGCGGTTTTTTGCCGGGAATCAGCAGTGGTTCGTGCGGATCGGCGGTGTGCTGATCATCCTGCTGGGACTGTATCAGTTGGGCATCTTTGGACAGAACCGCCTGCTGGAACAGGAAAGAAAGCTTCCGGTCGATCTTGATCGGATGGCTATGTCCCCGGTCACGGCCTTGATCATGGGATTTACCTTCAGCTTCGGCTGGACGCCCTGTGTGGGGCCGGCGCTATCTACAGTATTGCTGATGGCAGCTTCCGCAGACTCGCGCGCCGTGGGCTTTCTGCTGATCGGGCTGTACACCCTGGGATTTGTGCTGCCTTTCCTGGCTGTGGGGCTGTTCACGACGTCTCTTCTTGCCTTCTTTCGGAAGCACAAGGGCGTGGTGCGGTACAGCGCCAAAATCGGAGGTGCTCTGATGCTTCTGATCGGCGTTCTGATGATCACGGGGCAGATGAACCGAATTTCCGGACTGCTTTCTGTCGCATCCGGAGGCACCGGGGGAAATACTTCGGCCGTAGTGGCAGAGAGTGACGAAGCAGATGATGCCACTGCCACATCGGATATCGCTGCGGCTGAATCAGAAAGTCTGGAAAACGAAGCGGGGACGACAGATCCAAATGCAGCGGGATCTGGTGACACAGAAGCTATAGAAACAGAAGCTGTAGGGAATGATACAGTAGGAACGGAAGCGATAGGAACAGAGGCTTCAGAGACAGAGACGGAAGAAGAGTTGAGCCCCGCACCGGATTTTGAACTGACCGATCAATACGGCAATACACACACGTTGGCGGACTACCGCGGCAAGGTGATCTTCCTGAATTTCTGGGCCACCTGGTGCGGCCCCTGCCGGGAGGAAATGCCGGCTATAGAGCGTCTCTACGAACAGTATCGGGATCAGGAGGATGCCGAAGTCGTCATTCTGGCGGTGGCTTTCCCCGGCATCGGTGACGAGCTGGATGAACAGGGGATCGCGGATTTTCTGGAAGAAAATGGATATGAGTATCCGGTTCTCATGGATGCTTTCGGGCAGCTTATGGAAGATTACTGGATCCAGGCATATCCTACCACGTATATGATTGACCGGGACGGAAATCTGTACGGATACGTGACCGGCAGCATGTCGCCTGTGGTCATGAAGGCGATTATTCAAAAGACACTGGATGGTGAGCGGTGATGTTCCGGCTGCTGTCCGTGAAGAAGGGATGAGATATTTTGTATAATGATCTGTTTTCCATTGGCCCTCTGACGTTTCATACCTACGGGCTGATGACCGGTATCGGCATTGTAGCTGCCTATCTGGCGGCCGAAAGGCTGGCAAAGAAGAGAAGTCTGGATTTTGAGCAGATCTTCGGTCTGGTAATCAGCTGTCTGATCTTTGGCTATGCCGGATCAAAACTGCTGTATATCCTTACGGTACTGCCCCAACTGATCGCCAATCCCGGAATGCTGCGGGATATCCTGTCCACGGGTTGGGTCGTATTTGGCGGCCTGTTGGGCGGAATCTTCGGTGGCTGGGTGTTCTGTCGTTATAAAAAGCTCCCTGCCTGGAAATATTACGATGTCGGGCTGCCCGCGGTGGCGCTGGCGCAGGGATTTGGGCGTCTGGGATGCTTTTTTGCCGGCTGTTGCTATGGTGTGGAGACGGACAGTGCTTTTTCCATTGTCTTTTCCCATTCGGATTTCGCGCCTAACCATGTGCATCTGGTGCCGACACAGTTGATCATGAGCGCAGGTGACTTTCTGCTGTTCTTCTTCCTGCTTTGGTATCTGGAGAAAAAACAGAAAAATGACGGCGAGACGGCTGCGTTGTATCTTATTCTTTACAGTGCAGGGCGTTTTGTGGTAGAATTCTGGAGAGGAGATCTGATCCGCGGTGCCGTGGGACCGCTTTCCACCTCCCAGTTTATTGGCCTGTTCACCCTGGCGGTTGGGCTGGCCATGCTGGCAGTCCGTAGGAAAAGCGTGCGCGGTTGAGCCCCTGATCAGAGAAAATGAACGGTCTATCCGTTAATTACAGATAAGGAGGAAGAGATCATGAAGTTTTATAAGTGTGAGGGATGCGGCAAGCTGGCGGTTCTCTTTAAAGAATCCAAATGTCCGACCAAGTGCTGCGGCGAAGCGATGCAGGAAGTGATTCCCGGCACCACGGATGCGGCAAAGGAAAAACATATTCCGGAAGTAACCTGTGATGGCAGCCTTGTTACCGTGAAAGTAGGCTCCGTAGAGCATCCCATGCTGGAGGCGCATCACATTGAGTGGATCATCCTGGAAACCGAGACCGGATTCCAGAAAAAGGACCTCGATCCCACAGGGAAGCCGGAAGCAGTGTTCGCGCTGGCACCCGGTGAGAAACCCGTAGCCGCCTATGAAAGCTGCAATCTCCATGGCATCTGGAAAGCAGAAATCTAAGACAGAGCGCCGATACAGAAATCTGATTCAGTCAACAGATGCTCAACATTGTATAAAAAGAGCGGGCAGGACTTCAAAAAGGGAAGTCCTGCCCGTTTTTTTCGACAAAACCCCGATTTTGTTTGTTGAAAGTCCTGACTAACCCACTTATAATCGCAGTATTATCGTAAATTAATGCCGAAAATAAATGATAAAGTCTTTGGACAGGGGGAGTGCTTTATGGGTACGGTAGTTGAAAATCTAACACATGCGGCAGAGCGGCAGGCTTTCAGCGTGCTGATCGACGGATTTTTGAAACATCTGGACAAAGTGGAAGACAGAGGAAAGACCTACGCAGGGTTGGTAGATGCAGCTGCAAAATTCTACTCGGACGGCGTGGATCCCAACACATTATCCAAGATCCGCGAGATTGTCCAGGATCCGAATAACCGATGGATGCGTTTTATCAACCGGGTCATCGATGAGACCGATCCCGGATATGCCAAAAAGATGATCCTGACGATGGGATATGAAACCTTTTTCCGTGGGACCAAGACCATTCGTGAGACACGCAGAAAATATGACTGCAATATTCCCTGGCTGATCCTGTTCGACCCCACGGATGCCTGCAACATGCACTGCCAGGGCTGCTGGTCCGGAACATACGGTCACAAGAATAACCTTTCCTTCGAAGATATGGACAAGATCGTGACGCAGGGAAAGGAACTTGGCACCCATCTGTATATGCTGACCGGCGGTGAGCCCATGGTCCGCAAAAAGGATATCCTGCGCCTGGCAGAGAAGCATAATGATGCCATGTTCGGTATCTATACCAATTCCACGCTAATCGACGAAGAGCTCTGCAAGGAAGTGGTCCGGCTGGGTAATATTACCTTTATGCTGTCCATAGAAGGTACCCCGGAGACCAATGATGCCAGACGCGGTGAAGGCCATTACAATGCCGTCATGAAGGCGATGGACCTTCTGCAAAAATACGGGATCGTATTCGGTACCTCCATCTGCTACACCAGGGCTAACATCGAAGCGGTCACCAGCGATGAATTCCTGCGTTTTATCTCCTCCAAAGGAGCCCGCTTCGGATTCTACTTCCACTACATGCCGGTCGGCAACAATGCGGTACCTGCGCTGATGCCCACGCTGGAGCAGAGAAAGAAGATGATCGAGCGGATCCGTTTCATCCGTTCGTCGGAGTGTGACATAGAATTCTTCCCCATGGATTTCCAGAATGACGGGGAATTTGTAGGCGGCTGCATCGCAGGCGGCAGGAACTATTTCCATATCAATGCCCAGGGAGACGCAGAGCCCTGTGTATTCATCCATTTTTCGGACCGCAATATCCACGAACACAGCGTACTGGAAATGCTGCAGAGCCCGCTGTTCATGGCGTACCATGAAGGACAGCCTTTCAATCGCAACCATCTGCGACCCTGCCCGATGCTGGAAAACCCGGAAATGCTGAAGGAAATGGTCAAGAAAACAGGGGCACATCAGACGAATACGGAAGCGCCGGAAAGCGTCGAGCACCTGACGGCAAAGTGTGAGGACTATGCTGTGCAGTGGGCACCGGAGGCAGAAAAGATCTGGGCATCCCAGAAGCACAAGAAACCTTCCTACGAGAATTACAGCAAAGAGAAGAGAGAGCATCCGGAACTGGCCGGCTTTGAACATGCCGATGGAAGACACGGAATTGCAGGGTAAATTTATTACGTATTATACGCATCACGAGCCGGAGAAACGACCTCCGGCTCATTTTTATACTTCCGAAAGCATGCCGTCCTCCAAAAAGATATTTGCCTCAGCTCCATGTTCGTGGTAACATAGAGAAGCAAAAAAGCAAAAACAGCGGCGAAAATCGAAGAAAATGCCGTAAAACAGCGGGTTGCAACCACTGATTGACACATTGACAAGTCTGATTGGTGGTCTGCTACCGGAAAAGGAGGTACATTTGCGGTGAACAAAACAAAAGGAGGTACCGCTATGATCCTCGCGGACAAAATCATTGAACTCAGAAAACAGAACGGATGGTCTCAGGAAGAACTTGCAGACAAGCTGGGCGTAAGCCGTCAGTCCATCTCCAAATGGGAAGGCGCACAGTCTATTCCGGATTTAAACCGGATTATAAAAATGTCAGAGATCTTCGGCATCAGCACGGACTACCTGCTGAAGGATGATGCAGAGGAAGAAGCGGCAGATCTCCCTCAGATCTATGACGAGACCGCAGAACCGGTGCATAAGGTATCTTTGGAAGAAGCCAACGCATTCCTTCAGGCGAAAGACAGATCTGCCAGACAGATCGCTCTGGGCGTGATGAGCTGCATCCTTTCACCCATTGTTCTGATCGTTCTCGCGGAGATGCAGGAAGATAAAGTGCTCCCCATTACAGAGGGTGCGGCGGCTGGCATCGGCCTGACAGTATTGATGCTGCTGATCGCAGCCGGCGTGGCGATCTTTGTGATTAACGGAATCGTGATGAAGCCGTATGAATATATGGAACAGGAAGCACTGGAGACCGCCTACGGTGTGGATGGCATGGTGCGGGAGATAAAGGAAAAGTATACAGGCACGCACACCCGTCTGATGGCTGTCGGTATTGCGCTGTGTGTACTGTCTGCAGTCCCCATCTTTATAGGCATGATCATCATGGGCGATTCCGACAATGATTTTTCTCTTGTCCTCGCCGTTGCCTTCACCCTTTTGCTGGTAGCCATCGGTGTGTTGATGATCGTACGGACATCTATCTATTGGGAGGGTTTGGAGCAGCTCCTCGAAGAAGGAGAATATTCCCGTACCAATAAGTCCGAGAACCGGAAGAACGAAGTCATCGCGGGGGCTTATTGGAGCATTGCTCTGGCATTGTATCTGCTGATAAGCTTTATGGGATGGATGGACTGGTCCAGGAGTTGGATCGTATGGCCGATTGCCGGCGTTCTCTACGGAGCGGTGACGGCAGTACTTCGTATCCTCCGGAAGCGATAAAAAGACTATATTTGTTTGTTGACAGCCGCATCGCAAAAATAGTAAAATTTCCCTTAGAAATAAATAACCTGGGGGCATTATGAATAAAAGAAAAACGTGGCTGTTGGTACTCCTTATATTCGTGCTCTGCGGCGGCGTTGGTTTTCCGTTCGGCGCATCAGCAGCTACCGGAAGATGGGTAACACAGGGGAAACTTCAATATTATTATGTAAATGAAGTGCCCGTAAGTGGATGGCAGAAGATCAATAAAAAGTGGTATTATTTTGATCCATCCACCCATGTGATGCAGAAAAACAAGATCGTGGGCAGCGGGAAATCAGGATACTATTACGTGGACGAGACCGGTGTGCGAATCACAGATCCTGTGGTCAAACTGGCCGTCAAGTGTGTCCGGAAAAATGCTAAGAAAGCAAAGACGCCGGCGAAAAAGCTGAAAGCCTGCTATAAGTATTTTGTCAACAAATGCAAATACAGGCATTATGCCAATTCCGAAAGCATCTCAGATATGCCGTCCTTTGCAAAAAGCATGTTCAAGAAGCGTTATGGAGACTGCTACCGAGGAGCAGCGGCCATCACTTACTGTGCCAAGGTGCTGGGTTTCGAAACGCGAATGGGTATGGGCGGCGTATATTACTATGAAGCGGCGCATGGCTGGAATGAGGTAAAAACGAAAAAAGGCTGGGCGATCACGGATATCAGCCGTGGAAGGGCCAGCGGCAATACTCTCTGCATGAAGACCTATGCAAAATATCCGTATCATCTGCGGATTGATAAATATTACCGCCTCTCTATAAAGAACGGAAAGGTAAAGTGGACGAAAAAACGCGCAGGAAAGGAAATTCACTAATTCATATGCTACCCCCGGACCAGATGCCCGGGGGATTTATATTCTTTTTACGACTTTAAGAAATTTTCTGCCTTGTTCAGGCAGAAAGATAATGATATGATGATATCGTTATGAAATGCTGCTACATGACTGTACAGAATCCGGTAGTACATATCCCGGAACAGGAGGTTTTAATGAATAGAAAAAAATGGATCGCGGCAGGTATGATTTTGGTGATGGGAGCCTCAATGCTGGCAGGCTGCCGGAAAAAAGAGACCGTGGAATCTCTGGTGAAGAAAATGACAGAGGCGGCTGCAGAGAAGTCTTGTATGGAGATTGACTGGAGCCTGGGCATGGATATGGATATGACCATGAAGCTGTTGGGAGAAATGAATTTTGGCATAGGAATGGAAATGGAAGCCAACACACAGATGGTCGTGGAGAACAGTCTGAGCTTTACCCGGGCTTCCGTGAAGGTAAATGCCATGGATGAAGAGCAGACAGTGGATATGGATATCTACACAGAGGCTGAGGATGAGAAGAATATTACAACGTATGTCAGCGTGGAAGATCAGTGGATGAAGACCACTACGGAGATACCAGAGGGGATAACCTCGAATACCTCTGTAATACAGCTGGCAGATCTGCAGCAGTACTTTACACTGCAGGAGGAGACGGCTCAGCGGGATGAGATTACCTGCTATCAGCTGGATGCCGTCATTCCGGCAGAGGAGCTGCTTCCAAAGGTGGCTCAGCTTACATCTGCAGTGCAGGCGGAAACAGATACGGACCTTTCTGTGTTGGAGGGCAAAAATTTTGCGTATACCGTTTATGTAAATAAAGATACATTCCTGCCTGAGGAGATGCTTTTTGAACTGGCGGATGATGCAGGGGATGGCTCTGAAGGAACAGAGGCAGCAGAGGACGCGACCGAAGCAGAGGCCGGGGACGATGCGGAAGACATGTCCGCCCCGGAGGATACCGAAGAAGAGGAAGAACTGCTTCCCGGAGAGGAAGAGGATTTTGAGGAGGAAACAGGCGATTCAGAGGAAGAGGCCAATAGCGAAGAGGCCAATAACGAAGAGGATCTGACGGGTGATCTTTCTGATATGGTAACGTATGACTTCAGCCGGTTTTCGATGATCATGCATTTTTCCTATCCTGAAAGTGTGACTGTGGAAATACCGGAGGAAGCCAGGAACGGCGTCGATCTGGAAGGTTCGCTGAATTCACTGATCGGAGAAGAAGAGGAAGAAGGGAGCATGGAAGAGGGAAGTCAGTTTGAGAAACTGGAAGCCCCGGAAGTCATCAAGGAATACACGGCGGAAGATCCGGATGCCCTGATCCTGAATGAAAAGGACGTATCAATGCGTCTGGTGAAGATTTACCGTGAAGGCACAGATTATTATGTGGATATGGACATCACTAACAATACGGATACGACGGTGGAGCTCTACAGTGAAGCTGCGGCGGTGAACCATATCATGACAGACGGCAGTTTTTTCTGTGATGTGGAGAGCGGGAAAACAAAGACGGCTTGTCTGTATCTTACAAATCTGGAAGAGCTTGGCATTCAGGAGATCAAATCGCTGGTGCTGGTCATTTCCGGAAGCGATTACAAGACCTATGATACGTTCATCGCTACGGGACCGATAGAGATCACAGTGGCGGAGGGAGAAGAGGCGCCGGTTCCGATGGAAGGCGGCAGCCAGGTCTATGAGGACGATCACCTGAGCGTGACAGCGTATCCGGAGACAGAGGAAGCGTACAGCAAAAAGATCCGTCTGTGCCTGATCGGTAAAGATGATAAACCAATCAGTATTTCCAACGGGACAGTGACCGTGGGCGGTAAAGAAATCATGGCGTTTGCCTATGGTTATCTCCTGCCGGACTGCATTACGTATGCGGATTTGGAATTTGATCTGGATACACTGGAGACCGAGGAGATCGAAGAACTGAAGGATGTGAAGTTTACGCTGACGGGTACGGATCTTTCTACCTATGAGGAAGTATATACCAGCGGAGAGATCGCCATTCCCTGACCTAATAGAAAACGGTTGACATTCACGGAAAAGAAGAGTATATTATCCCTTGGTGATTGGCACTCAAATGATATGAGTGCTAACAATAAGGGATAAGGAGTGATCATAATGGAAAACAAACAGGGAAATCTTTCCATCAACAGTGAGAATCTGTTTCCGATCATTAAGAAATGGCTGTATTCCGATCATGATATTTTTTACCGTGAACTGATCTCCAACGGCTGTGACGCCGTGACCAAGCTGCATAAGCTGAACGGCATGGGAGAGATCGAACTGCCGGAAGATCATAAAGACCGCGTGGTGGTCGTTGTGGACGAAAAGGCCGGGACCATCAAGGTGATCGATACCGGTATCGGTATGACCTTTGAAGAGGTGGATGAATACATCAACCAGATCGCTTTCTCCGGTGCCACCGCTTTCATTGAAAAATATAAGGATAAGACCACGGATGAGCAGATCATCGGTCACTTCGGTCTGGGCTTCTACTCGGCCTTTATGGTAGCGGACCGCGTGACCATTGATACGCTTTCCTGCCAGCCCGGTGCTGCTCCGGTGCACTGGGACTGTGACGGCGGTACAGAGTACAGCATGCGGGAAGGAGACCGCACGGAGATCGGTACGGAAATCACGCTGTATGTAAACGAAGACAGCCGTGAATTTCTGCAGGAATTCCGTGCCCGCTCTGTGATTGAGAAATATTGTTCCTTCATGCCGGTGGAAATCTATCTGTTTACCGCTGAGAAGTGGATGGAGCAGAAGGCCAAGGAGGCGGAGATTGTTGTTGAGCCTGAGGCAGAAAAGACGGAGGCTGCCGAGGGAGAGGAGAAGAAGGAAGAGAAGAAGGATGACGCGCCCGTCTCTCTGAGCGATACGAATCCTCTGTGGACCAAGCATCCCAACGACTGCAAAGAGGAAGAATACAAGGACTTCTACCGCAAGGTCTTTATGGACTTTAAGGAGCCGCTGTTCTGGATCCACCTGAACATGGATTATCCTTTCAACCTGAAGGGCATCCTGTACTTCCCGAAGATCAACAATGAATATGAGTCTGTAGAAGGCACCATTAAGCTGTACAACAACCGCGTGTTCATTGCCGATAACATTAAAGAAGTCATTCCTGAGTTCCTGCTGCTGTTGAAGGGCGTGATCGACTGCCCTGATCTTCCGCTGAATGTATCCCGCTCCGCGCTGCAGAACGATGGTTTTGTAAAGAAGATTTCAGATTATATCACCCGCAAGGTGGCGGATAAGCTGAACGATCTGTGCAACGGCGACAGAGAATCCTACGAGAAATACTGGGATGACATCCATCCTTTCATCAAGTTCGGCTGCCTGAAGGATGAGAAATTCTATGAGCGAGTGAAGGGAAGCCTTCTGTTCAAGAATCTGGAGGGCAAGTACCAGACTTTGAATGATCTGAATGAGCTCCCGGCGGATCCGGAAAAGGAAGCACCGGAGGGTGAGACAGACAAGAAGGATGGCACGGAGGAAAAGAAAGAAAAAATCACCGTGGCTTATGTCACGGATGAGCAGCAGCAGAGCCAGTACATCAAAATGTATCAGGAGGCCGGTATGAACGCGGTGATCCTGCCTTCGAATATTGATGCACCGTTCATCAGCCTGCTGGAGCAGAAGAACGAGAAGCTGTCCTTCCGCCGCATAGACGCCGCGGTGGGTGATTCTCTGAAGGAAGAGGGCGGCGAGATCACCAAGGAGATGACCGACGGCCTGACGGAGACCTTCCGGAAGGCACTGGGGCAGGAAGCGCTGGCGGTGACGGTAGAAAACCTGAAAGATGCAGATATTGCTTCCATGCTCACGGTCCCGGAGGAGAGCCGCCGCATGCAGGAAATGATGAAACTCTACGGCATGGGCGATATGGGACAGGATACGCCGGCTACGCTGGTGCTGAATGCCAGAAACGTGCTGGTAAAGTATATCATGGAGAACCCGGATGGAGAGCATACAGAACTGTTCTGCAAGCAGCTGTATGACCTGGCTGCGATCAGCCATCAGCCGCTGAAAGCAGACGCCATGGCCGCCTTCGTAAGAAGAAGCGGAGAGATCATGGAACTGCTGATGAAGAATCAGTAAGCAGATACCGGTAAAAATAGTAAAAAAGAAAAAACGAGAACAGGTTCCGCTGATCATTCCGATGGGGGTGAGAAGCGGAACCTGTTCTCGTTTTTTTTAAGTGCGTCTGGATGCGCGCGTATCTAACGGATGAAAGATTACACGATCACAGGGCCTGTGTGATATTCATCCGGCAGAACGATCCCGGACTTTTGCCACACGACGGCCCGGTAGAGATCCGCAGCCCGCAGATCATCTGAGAACCAGCTTTCCGGCGCGTCAGACATCCGGGTGATCACAGGGATGCTGCTCCTGTCCTGCAAATGCCGCATGACGGGCGTTCCGCGTCGGAAGCCCAGAAGGCGGACGGCAGGAATGGGCGAAATATCCTCTCCGAAGCTATGATCGGAGGCAGGAAGATCCAGAAGCAGATGCAGCAGTGCCCGCTGTACGTGCGTGCGCGTCAGATGGGCAGATAAGACAGCCTCCGTTCGTTCTGAAAAGGACAGCAGGTTCCTGCGTGTATCCAGGATTCTGCGAAGAAGATCCGGCGAACAGACAGGAGATGCCAGATCCTTCCATTGGATCAGCTGCTGCTGCAGGGGGAAGGACAGGTCGTCGGGAAAGATGCAATAGTCTGCGAGGGTACTGCGGGAATAGTCCGGAAGGAAAGCCGCCAGCGGGCTGCTGCTGTCAGAGGAAGCGCCTTCCCGCAATGCCCGGCGAATGGCGCCGGCGGAAGCCGGACCGGATTCCGCAGATACCAGCGACTTCTCTTCGTGGGAAGAACCAAGTCGAAGGATCCCGTGGGGTTC
Organism: uncultured Lachnospiraceae bacterium; assembly: GCA_946537305.1. Classification (GTDB taxonomy): domain Bacteria; phylum Bacillota; class Clostridia; order Lachnospirales; family Lachnospiraceae; genus UBA3305. The sequence continues at coordinate 11,826 of CAMNFR010000020.1, forward strand.
TATCGAACTGCTTCTTCGCAGGAGTGCTTTTCGGTATTCCACGGCCAGGATCATGTTCGGGCGTGAGAGAAGGTTCGCGGATCCGTGGATCATTGCCTCCGCGGCGTCAGCGCGTGCAGCCGCGAAAGAGCGGTTCTTTTTCAGATGAACCTGGAGAAGGTCGCGGTACTCCGCCGGTTCTTCGGCCAACAGGCGAGCTGTATCGGCCAGAAGCTGAGAGTCCTCCGCCTCCGCGCCGTAGCACAGATCTGTCACCACATTCAGGCGGTCCAGGATCTCCACGCCGCCGGAAGCAAAACGCTCTGCGGAAGCAGTCGCGCAGGATACCGGCAGTTCCAGCACCGCATCGGCTCCGGCCAGGAGCGCGGCACGCGTACGGCGGTATTTATCCACGATGGCCGGCTCTCCGCGCTGCACAAAATAACCACTCATGACGACCACGACGGCATCCGCTCCGCAGGTGTGCCGGGCCTGTGTTAAATGATAGATGTGTCCGTTGTGCAGCGGATTATATTCTGCTATAATTCCTGTTACGCGCATAAAAAACCCCCGGAACCTGATCCTGCATAAAACGCTCGGTAAAAAGAAAAGAAAGAAATCTCCGAAGAAGATTTCTTTCTGTCAGCCTTTCATCAATCCTGAGGAATGATCTCTTTTTTGTTGTAAGAACCACAGGCCTTGCACACTCTGTGAGGAACCATCAGGGCACCGCACTTGCTGCATTTAACCAGTGTGGGATTGCTCATTTTCCAGTTCGCTCTGCGGCTGTCTCTTCTCGCTTTAGAGGATTTATTTTTAGGACAAATGGACATCAGATCAACCTCCCGTCTTTCAGATTTGTCACGTATTTCTGACCGTACTTTCGTATTATACAGAGACAGGAAAGGTTTGTCAACTGGAATTTTACTAAAAACAGGGGTTGATTTTATGTTTTTTTTTGGAAAACGCTTGCATAAAGGGCGAGGCTTAGGTAGAATAGAACTGTTGCAGGAAAATCTATATCTGGTATACAGGAACCATCCCAGCCCCAATGACTGGGAAGAGGTGAGGAGTATTCATGGCAAACAGATTTGATGATGACTTTGAGGATGTCACTGTCCGCCCCGGTGCCGGAACGGCAGATGATGACTTTGATCTGGTAGATACCGGAAGATCTGCCAACCGCCGCTGGACAGATACCGCAGAACAGTATCTGGACCATATGGATGAAACGGAACGCGCGGCCCGGGAAGCAGAAGAAGCGGTTTCGGAAAACCCTGTTGCGGACGAGATACGTGCCCGTGCGGCTATGGATCCGGAATCGGACCGTGCCCGCCGCCGTAACAGACCGGACAGGCGGGAACGTGCCGACAGAGATGACGTGCGCGAGGGCTTCCGCAGAGAGGGTAGTGCCGGGCGTCGTCCGACGACGGATGATGACCGCCGCCGCCGAAACGAAGAGATCCGCCGTGCCAACCGGGAGGAAAGAGAACGTCTTCGCCGTGCCAACGGTGATCCGGATGATGGCGGAAGGAGAAGAGGCGGCAGCCTGCTGCCCAAGATTTTGATCGCATTGATCGCCTTGGCTATCTGTGCGGGAGGCTTTTATGCGGCATCGCGTCTGAAATTCGGCAATGTGATCAGTGATCTCGGCCCCAAGAACGAAAATTATTACGAGAAGCATTTCCTGCCCTATACCACCATCAATGGGGTGGATGTCTCTAACAAGACGCCGGATGAGGCAAAGGAACTGCTGGCAAAGGCCCTGGCGGATTATACGCTGACCATCACGGGCCGGGAGGCCGATCAGGTCCTGGATGCAGAGGCCGGAAAGCTTTCTATCCGTGAGGATCTGGATCTGACCAGCTATCTGGACAGCCAGAATCATGAGGACTTTGAGCGCACAGAGGAAGCCGGCGATACGCTGACCGTTGAAGGCGTCGCCCAGGCGGATGAATTTCACGTAAGAGATGCCATCGCCTCTCTGCCGATCTTCAACAGCGGGGCCATGACCATGTCCCAGGACGCCTACGTTTACTATGATCCGGAAGCCGATGATTTTGTGCTTGTGGACGGCGTGGCCGGGACCTGGGTAGACGTGAATGCAGTGGCGGACCGCGCGATCGCTTGCTACGAGTCCCTGACGCCCACGCTGGACCTTGCGGAGGAGAACTTCTATGTTCCCACCATCCAGGTAACAGATCAGATGCGGGAAGATGTCAAGGAGATGAGCAAATATCTTGACGCCGATGTGAAGATCGCTTTTGATGAGAATCATATCGAGACCCTCGGCAAGGAATCCCTGTCCGGCTGTGTAAAGCTGACCTATGAGGGCCGGGCAGAATTTGACGAGAATGGCGTAATCTCCTGGCTGGGAGAGCTTTCCAACAAATATGATACTGCCGGTCATTCCCATACCTTTACCACGACCGAAGGCAAGACCATTTCCGTTACAGGCGGTACCTACGGGTGGCTGATGGATTACGATGCCATGACGGAAAAGGTCGTGGAGGCCATTAAGAGCGGAACGCCCACGACGCTGGAGCCCATTTACGAGCAGACAGCGAACGTAAAGGGTTCCCGGGATATCGGGTCCACCTATGTGGAAGTCAGCCTGGAGCACCAGAGACTGTACTACTATAAAGATGGTGTACGGGTACAGTCCGCGGACATTATCAGTGGCGATGTTTCCAAGGGATATGACACACCGGAGGGAGTCTATTTTATTACCGATAAAGTGAAGGATTTTACGCTGCCCGGCAACGATGATGTACCGGATCGGGAAGTCTCCTACTGGCTGCCTTTCACCGAGGCATATGGCTTGACAGGTGCATCCTGGCGGCAGGCATTCGGCGGCACCATCTATCTGAATGACGGGTCGCTCGGCAGCATCTATATGGATGAAGAAGATGCTGAGGCGCTGTATCAGACGGTGGAGACCGGTACGCCGGTGGTCATTTATGCGGCACAGAAGGAGCTGCCGCCCGAGACCACTCCGGAGACGAGAGAAGAAAGAACCACCGAACGGGAACGGGAGCGCGAGACAGAGGCGACACAGGCGACGCGTTCGACAGAGTCCACGCGTGCCACCGAGACGGAGGCGCCCACTACAAAGGCACCTACACAGGACCAGACGGAAGAAGTCGTAGAGACTGATCCGCCGGAGACCGATCCGCCGGAGACTGACCCGCCGGAGACCGATCCGCCGGAGACTGATCCGCCGGAGACTGATCCGCCGGAGCCCGTAGATCCGCCGGAACCGGATGAGATCGAGGGTTAACGATTTATCGTACATAACTGTTCAGAAATACAAGTCTGAAACAATACTGGTTACTGCCGGACAATGTGCGCCAGGCACTGTGAACAGACCGCCAAGTGCATGCTCGCGGTTCGTTCATGGTGCCTGGCGAACGGTTTTTCTGGCATCTGAAGCACACAGGGAGGGAAAATATGATACATAGGACAATGTTTACGCTGCCTTCCTCCGATGGGAAGACCCGCCTGCGTGGGTTCCGCTGGCAGCCGGACGGGCAGATCCGCGGCGTGCTGCAGATCAGTCACGGTATGGTGGAACATCTGGAACGCTACAATGAATTTGCTGAATATCTGGCAGCGCAGGGGTTTGCGGTGATCGGGCATGATCATCTGGGACACGGTGGCTCTGTCGGAGCGCATGCGGAGTATGGGTTCTTCGCGGAAGAAAACGGAGACCGCTTTCTTATTCAGGATATGTACCGTGTGACAGTACTGGCAAAACGTTTATATCCGGACAGACCGGTTTTCCTTCTTGGTCACAGCATGGGATCGTTTCTCCTGCGGCGCTATATAACGGTTTACGGGAAGGAGATCTCCGGTGCCATCATCTGCGGAACAGGAGATATCACTGTATCGCAGGCGCGATTGGCTCTGATGCTCTCGTCTGTCTCCGCAAAGCTGTTCGGCAAACGCCATCACAGCAAGCTGATTGATCTGCTGGCGTTGGGACAGTATGCGCTGCAGTACGGCAACCCGCTGCGCCCCGGTTCCTGGCTGTCTAAAAATGAGGAATCCGTTCGTGCCTATGCAGCAGATCCACGCTGTGGTTTCTGCTTTACCGTAGGAGCCTACCGGGATTTCTTCCGGGTACTCCTGGCCCTGGCAAAGGAGAAGAATTTCGACCGTATTCCCCGGGATCTGCCGGTATTCATGATTTCCGGTATGGATGATCCGCTGGGGGGATATACCCGGGCTGTGCTGGCTGTCTATAACCGTTTTGTCGCCATGGGCATGAAGGATATCGACATTATGTTTTATCCGGAAGACCGTCATGAGATCCTGCAGGAGACTGACCGGGATCTGGTATTCGGTGATGTGCTGGCCTGGCTGCGGTCTCATACGGAGGAAAATGAATGACCATACGGGAGCAGATGGAGGAGCGGGAAAAACTGTATCTGAGCCCTTATGCTGCGAAGAGCAGTGAATCCGCAGGACGTGATGTCTGGGAGGAGCCCTGCGATATCCGCACGATCTATCAAAGAGATCGGGACCGGATTCTTCACTGCAAGGCGTTCCGGCGGATGAAGCACAAAACACAGGTGTTTCTGGCTCCACAGGGAGATCATTACCGTACGCGGCTGACGCACACGCTGGAGGTATCCCAGATCGCACGTACCATCGCCAAGGCCCTCCGGCTGAACGAGGACCTGACAGAAGCCATCGCACTGGGGCATGATCTGGGGCACACGCCGTTCGGACATGCCGGGGAAGCTGTCCTCAATGATTTGTGTGAAGAGGGCTTTGCCCATTATAAGCAGAGCGTGCGTGTGGTGGAACTGCTGGAAAAGGGCGGAGAGGGGCTGAACCTGACCAAAGAGGTGAGGGATGGCATTCTGAATCACAGGACCAGCGGACATCCGAGTACCCTGGAGGGGCAGGTGGTGCGCCTTTCCGATAAGATCGCGTATATCAATCATGATATTGATGATGCTATCCGCGCAGGTCTTCTGACAGAGGATATGCTCCCGGTGGAGTTTTCCGGCGTTCTGGGGCACAGCGTGCGGGAACGTCTGAATACACTGATCCACAGTGTGATCGAAAACAGCATAGACCAACCGGAGATCCGCATGGATCCGGAGATCCAGGCTGCCATGAGCGGCCTGAGAAAGTTTATGTTCCAGAATGTATATACCGGCAGCGCGCCCAAACAGGAGGACGGCAAAGCAAGGTATCTGCTTACCTATCTGTACCGGTACTATATGGAACATGTGGATGCCATGCCGGAGGAATATCTGAATCTGATCTGGATTCGCCATCAATCTACGGCGCGCGTGGTCTGCGATTATATAGCGGGTATGACCGACAATTACGCGGTCACTACATTTGAGAATCTTTTTGTTCCGAAATCCTGGTAAGGAGGCTTTTATGTTCTATCCCCAGGAAATCATAGACGAGGTAAGGACCAGGAACGATATAGTTCCGGTCATCTCGCAATATGTGAAACTGAAGAAAAGAGGCGGCAGCTATTTCGGATGCTGCCCTTTTCATAATGAAAAAACACCTTCCTTCTCTGTTTCGCCATCGCGGCAGACCTACCATTGTTTCGGCTGCGGGGTCGGCGGCAACGTCATCTCTTTTGTGATGGAGTATGAAAACCAGACCTTCCCGGAGGCGGTACGCACACTGGCCGACCGGGCCGGAATTGCATTGCCGGAGGTGGAACAGACACAGGAAGAAAAAAGGGAAGCCGGGCGCCGTGCACAGATGCTGGCTGCCTATAAAGAGGCTGCCAAATACTATTATTATCAGCTGAAAAGTCCCGCCGGCGCGCGGGCCAGAGAGTATTTTGCCCGCCGCGGCCTCTCAGAGGAGACCGTTGTAAAATTCGGGCTGGGCTATTCCCTTTCCTATCGGGACTCCTTGTACCGATACCTGAAAAAGAAGGGATTCCGGGACGATATCCTTTCTGAAAGCGGACTGGTGAGGATCAGTGAACGTGGCGTTATGGATTACTTCTGGAACCGTGCCATGTTTCCGATCATGGATGGGAACCGGAAGGTAATTGCCTTCGGCGGCCGTGTGATGGGCGACGGGGAACCCAAGTACTTAAATTCCCCGGAAAATCCGCTGTTTGATAAGAGCCGGAATCTTTACGGCCTGCACCTGGCACGCAGAAGCCGACGGCCGTATTTCCTTCTGTGTGAGGGATATATGGATGTGATCGCCATGCATCAGGCGGGCTTTGATTGTGCGGTCGCTTCTCTGGGGACGGCCCTTACGCCCGGCCACGCGAATCTGATTCGCCGCTTTGTAAAAGAGGTGATCCTCTGCTATGACAGTGACGGAGCAGGTATAAAAGCTGCCATGCGGGCGATTCCGATTCTTTCTGCCGCCGGTATTTCCGCTCGTGTGCTGGATCTGCGGCCGCACAAGGATCCGGACGAATTTATGGTCCATCTGGGGGCGGAAGCTTTTGAGGAGCGGATACGCGGTGCGGTCAATTCCTTCCTCTTTGAAAGTGATGTCATTGCCGGAAGCTATGATATGACAGATCCGGAGCAGAAAACGGCATTTCACCGGGCTGTTGCCCGGAAGCTGACTTCCTTTGAAGATGAACTGGAACGGGAGAACTATCTGCAGGCAGTAGCGGAAAGGCATATGATCCCGGCGGAGGCTCTGCGGGGGATGGTGCGGCGGGAATCGATGAGTGTTCCCGCAGAACCGGAGCAGCCGCGGGAAGAAGCTGCGGCGCCGATACGCAGGAGAAAGAAGAAAGAAACAGGAGGCGGTCTTGCACAGTCCGAACGCATGCTGCTGTGCTGGGCGGTTTCTCCGGAGGGAAAGCCGGAACGTCTGTCGGAGTACCTGACGCCGGAGGATTTTACGGATGAGATCTGCCGAATGCTGGCAGAGGAACTGTGGCCTGCGGCCCGCCGGGGAGAAGTGATCAGTGCATCTGCCCTGATGGACCGATATGCGGAGGACGAAGAGATGCGTGGCCGTATTTCAGAAGTCTTTGCTGCGGATCTTCCGGAGGAACTTTCGGAGGCGGAATCGGACCGTATCCTGGCAGAAAACATCCGAAGGGTCAAGCGACACGCCCTGGATGAAGAAGCCAGGAAGACACAGGATCCTGCGCGTATGCAGCAGATCATCCGGGAAAAAGCAAACATAGAAAAGCAGGTGATCCGCCTGCAGGGGAGGTAGCGGCTATTTTATGGGACTTTCGGAACGCCTGAAATGTGTAATCCGCCGCTGCAGAAGGGGTACCGCGGTTGCAGATGTCGGCTGCGATCATGGGCTGGTCCCACTGACACTGGTGCGCGAGGGTGCCTTTCTTAGGGCGATTGCCATGGATGTGCGCCCTGGTCCGTTGGCCAGAGCTTCCGCTAATATCCGGGAGGCAGGACTGGAAGACCGGATAGAGACCAGGCTTTCAGACGGGCTGGAGGCGCTGGCTCCGGGAGAGGCGGACGTTATAGTGATCGCGGGCATGGGCGGTGCGCTGATGTGCGGGATCCTGCAGAGGGGAGAGAAAACGGCAAAGGCAGCAGAGCGTCTGGTGCTTTCGCCCCAGTCAGAACTGCCGGCATTCCGCCGTTTTCTGACAGAAAACGGATATCGGATCGCTGAAGAAGAGATGCTGATCGAGGACGAAAAAGAGTATCATGTCATCGAGGCGGTTCCGGGAATGTCTGAGCCGTGGAGCGAAGCAGAGTATATCTGGGGCAGGCAGCTGTTGGATAGAAGTGATCCGGTGCTGCTAGAAAGCCTGCGGCGCAGAAAACACCAGATTGAAGAAATCCTGCGATCACTGGAAGGGAAGGAAGGATGCCGGGCCGAGGCACGGCGCGGGGAACTGCAGGAGGAACTCCTCCTGTGCAGAGCATCGGAAGATTTGATGAAAAGGAGGCAGTCATGAACCGCATAAATGTGACGATCGACGGAAAGTTACGTCAGCTCCCCCGGGAGACGCAGCTGCTGGCGCTGGCAGAAGAGTATCGGTCTAAATATCCGGCAGATATTGTGCTGGCCCTGGTAGACGGGAAACTGCAGGAACTCCGAAGAACGCTGAAGCAAGACTGTACGGTAAATTTCGTTACCACAGCCCAGACGGCGGGCATGAGTGCCTATGAGCGCAGCGCCCTCATGCTCATGAACAAGGCGATCTGCGATTTATTCCCGGGACCGGGCGGCGCCGGCGTTATCGCTGAATTTGCGGTCTCTGACGGCATTTATATAGAGTCTAACGGTGCCTTTACTAACGAAGAGGAGACGCTCGAAAAAATCCGCAGCCGCATGCAGGAACTTGTGGAACAGAATATACCCATCGAAAAGTACACCAAACGGGTGGAGGATGCCATTGCTTTCTTCCGGCGTACCGGCATGAAATATAAGGAACAGCTGTTCCGCTTCCGCCGTAGTTCTTTCGTGAACCTGTACCGGATCGACGGGTTCAGCGATTATTACTACGGCTATATGGTACCGTCTACGGGATATCTGCGAGTATTTGACATTCGTCCCTATAAAGAAGGGTTTGTGCTGGTGCTTCCCGGAAAAGCGGATCCCGGAGAACTTCGGAAGCTGCGCCCGCAGGATCATATGTATTCCGTGATGAAGGATGATATCGACTGGGGCAAACGTATGGGATACTCCACGGTAGGTGAGATCAATGAGCAGATCGCCAGCGGCCACATGGAGGATATGATCCTGATCGCCGAGGCCAGACAGGAAGCCAGGATCTCAGCGATCGCCGACCAGATCGTGGCACGGCCGGATGTAAAAATGGTCATGATCGCAGGACCTTCTTCCTCCGGCAAAACAAGCTTCTCACACAGACTTTCTATTCAGCTGAAGGCGCGCGGCTACCGGCCGCATCCGCTGGCAGTGGACGATTATTTTGTGGACCGGGAGCATACGCCCAGAGATGAAAACGGAGAGTACGACTTTGAAGCCCTGGAGTGTGTGGATGTTGCCGGGTTCAATAAGGACATGAATGCACTGCTGTCCGGAGAAGAGGTTGCGCTGCCTACCTTTGATTTTGTACAGGGAAAGCGCGTCTACAAAGGAAATACCCTTCAGATCGGGGCGTCGGATATCCTGGTCATCGAGGGAATCCACTGCCTGAACGATAAACTGACGGCAGAGCTCCCTCCGGAAAGCCGCTTCCGTATCTATATCAGTGCGTTGACGCAGCTGAATATCGACGAGCATAACCGCATCCCCACCACGGACGGCCGCCTGATCCGCCGGATGATCCGGGATGCCCGAACGCGCGGCACCAGTGCACGGGAGACCATTTCCCGCTGGCCTTCGGTCAGAAAAGGGGAGGAAAAGAACATCTTCCCGTATCAGGAAAGCGCGGATGCCATGTTTAATTCATCGATGGTCTATGAGTTTTCCGTCATGAAGCCCTTTGCAGAGCAGCTGCTCTACGGCATTCCCGCTGACGCCCCGGAGTTTCTGGAGGCAAAGCGTCTCCTGAAGTTCTTTGATTATTTCCTGACCATCAATTCGGATGCTATTCCGCGCAACTCACTTCTTAAGGAATTCATCGGGGGAAGCATCTTCAGGGTGTAGATTGGGAATGTGAAAATATTTTGAACAAGAGGGACTGCACTTGCATTCCCTCTTTTTTTCTGCTACAATCCATACGTTTGAGCAGGACAAATGATCGCGGCTGGGCAACCAGGTGAGGAAAGTCCGGGCTTCACAGGGCAGGATGCCGGTTAACGGCCGGTGGAGGCGACTCCCAGGATAGTGCAACAGAAATAAACCGCGAAAGCGCCGTACGGCGCCCGCAAGGGTGGAAAGGCAGTGTAAGAGACTACCGCCTGGCTGGTAACAGACAGGGCATATGTAAACCCCATTCGAAGCAAGACCAAGCAGAGAGCATAAGGCGGCCCGTCTGCTCTCGGGTAGGTCGCTTGAGCCTGTCGGTAACGACAGGACTAGATAGATGATCATTCAACGACAGAACCCGGCTTATCGGCCTGCTCAAACGCTTTCATTAATAAGGAGGACAGATTAAAATGATCAGCAGAAAAATTCGTTTTGCACTGGCGCTGGTGCTGACAGCATCCATGTTCGCATGCGGATGCGGTAGCGCGGACAGCGCACAGACCACAGCAGCTGAGACGGAAACGGCAGTAGAGAGCACAGCGGCTGAAACAGCCGCTGCGGAAGAGTCACAGGAAGGCAGCGAGACTGCGGCGGAGACAGAAGCCGCGCTCGAAGAAGTGCCCATGCCTGATTTTTCGACCGGCCTGACAGAGAACGGAGATCTGGAGGATACCAGCATTACAGATACCGTTACATTGCCGGATTACAAGCATCTTACCCTTGCTGCCGCAGATGTGGAAGTAACGGATGAAGAGGTGCAGGCACAGATCGACGAGCTTCTTTCTGAACATATGGAGAAGAAAGAGATCAAGGACCGGGAGGTCAAGGACGGCGATACCGTAAATATTGACTATGTTGGTTCTGTCGACGGCGTGGAATTTGAAGGTGGGAATACCAACGGAGCCGGTACGGATGTTACCATTGGCGTGACGCAGTATATTGATGATTTCCTGGAGCAGCTGATCGGCCACAAGCCCGGCGAGACTTTCGATGTAAATGTAACATTCCCGGATCCTTACAACGGCAATACGGAACTGTCCGGCAAGGATGCTGTCTTTGTGACGACCATCAACTATATTGTTGAAGAGGAAACGCCGGAACTGACAGATGTTTTCGTGGCCGAGAATCTGAAAGAGTCTTACGGATATGAGTCCGTAGAGGATATGAAAACAAAGATCCGCGAGAACCTTCAGAAGGGCAAGTATTATTCCGCGGTATGGCAGAAGCTGCTGGATGAGAGCGAATTCTCTGAGACCCCGGATGCAGTCACGGAAAATCAGATGGATATCTACCTGCAGTATTCCGAGCGCACTGCTTACAATTACAATATGACGCTGGAGGATTATCTGGCAGCCAACGGACTGGAGAGCGTTGATGATCTGAAGGCTTATTATCATGATCAGGCAGAGCAGATTGCCAAGCAGTACGTCATTACGCAGAAGATCGCAGATGAACTGGATCTTCAGATCACCGATGAGGAGATGGCAGAATATTTCGGAGAGCAGGACGTTCAGACCTACAGGGATTTCTATGGCCCGGGTTATATGCGCATGAATCTTCGTATGAGCCGTATTCCGGAGATCATCATGGAGACGGCAGAACTGACGGAGACTCCGACGGCAGAGAGTGAAGCCGCAGAAGAAACTGCCGCTGAGGCTGAGGCCGAAAGTGGGGCTGAGACCACGGCGTCACCTGCTGAAGAGACTACATCCGCAGAATAAAGTCGGTGACAGAAATCGGTCCTGCTTGACATTTTAGCTTTTTCGTGTCACGGAACTTCCTTTATCGTGCCATAATGTGGCAAACTACCAAAGAAAGTTGTTGCGCATTTGTCTGAAAGATGATATAATTCACGACAGAAATTGCGGGGGCATTTAGGAAGGAGTGAACATGATGGCTGATAGTGCAAATCTCACCGAATGTGAACGGATCGTAATGAAGAGCATATGGGACGCCGGAAAGGACGTTTCACTGGTCGAAATCATGGCCGCCATTCAGGACAGATACGGAAGGAACTGGAAGCGTCAGACGGTGTCAACATTTCTTCTTCATCTGATTCAAAAAGGTTACCTTACTTCGTATAGGGTAGGCCGGGTATTTTATTACCACGAGGAAATCGCACTGGCTGATTTTAAACGCCAGGTAACGGCAGAGTTCCTTGGTTTCTGGTATGATAATTCACTGGATGCCTTACATGAAGTTGCCGGAGAACTTGGCTTGAAATAAGATGAGTAAAGCAGCCGAAAGGCTGCTTTTTCTATAGAGAAAATTGATATCACGAAACATTCTAAAGTGATACAAGAAGATTTTGTGAAAATTTTAATCAATATCTGTTTTACAAATGAAACCTGATTTGTTATAATGTCATGCGGGATTGGGGTGGCCCGCTGAGCCGCCCGATCTGCATCATTCTATACAAATGTGAAGTGCCTGGGAAAGGGTCAGGGCACTCGTCACGAAAGGGTTGGTGAATATGTACAAGATCTTGAAGAGACAGGAGCTGAATTCCACTGTTACACTGATGGATATCGAAGCTCCGCTGATTGCCAAAAAGGCACAGCCGGGTCAGTTTATTATCCTGCGTGTGGATGCGGATGGAGAAAGAATTCCGCTGACAGTTGCCGGGACGAATCCGGAGACCGGTGCGGTCACGATCATTTTCCAGATCGTCGGCGCCACCACGGAACTGCTGAACCACAAACAGGAAGGTGAATATATTCAGGACTTTGTCGGACCGCTTGGAAAACCTACCGAGGTAGAAGGTCTGAAGAGCGTCTGCGTTGTCGGCGGCGGTGTGGGCTGCGCCATCGCACTGCCTGTTGCCAGAAAGCTGCATGAGCTTGGCTGCAAGGTGACCACGATTGCCGGTTTCCGCAGCAAGGATATCGTGATCCTGGAGAAGGAATTTGAAGAGTGCAGTGACCGCATGGTCAAGATGTCCGATGACGGCACCTGGGGCCGCCACGGTCTTGTGACTGCCGCGCTGGAGGACCTGCTGGCTGAGGATGCCAATCAGTTTGATGAAGTCATCGCCATCGGCCCGGTCATCATGATGAAGTTTGTCTGCGCCGTGACCAAGAAGTACAATGTGAAGACTGTAATCTCCATGAACCCCATCATGATCGATGGTACGGGCATGTGCGGCGGATGTCGTCTGACTGTGGGCGGCGAGACCAAGTTTGCCTGCGTGGATGGTCCGGACTTTGATGGTCATCAGGTAGATTTTGACGAGGCTATGAGCCGCGGTGCCATGTACCGTCCGTTTGAGCTTCATAAACACGAAGAGACCTGTAACCTGTTTAAGAAGGAGGTACAGTAATCATGGCAAAAGCGAATATGTCTCTGGTCAAGAATGTTATGCCGGAGCAGGACCCCAATGTCCGCAATAAGAATTTCAGCGAGGTAGCGCTGGGCTATACCGCAGAGCAGGCAATCGACGAAGCAAAACGCTGCTTAAGCTGCAAGGCCCGTCCCTGCACCAAAGGATGTCCTGTATCCATTAAGATCCCTGAGTTTATCGCCAAGGTAGCGGAAGGTGATTTTGAAGCTGCTTTCCAGATCATCAACGAGGACAGCTCTCTGCCCGCCGTCTGCGGCCGTGTATGTCCGCAGGAGACCCAGTGCGAACAGTTCTGTGTCCGCGGCAAGAAGGGTGAGCCGGTCGGCATTGGCCGTCTGGAGCGCTTTGTGGCTGACTATCACAGAGAGCATTCCACCGAGCTGCCTGTAAAGCCTGAGTCCAACGGCCACAAGGTCGCGATTGTCGGTGCCGGTCCCGCGGGACTGACCTGCGCCGGAGATCTGGCCCGTCTGGGTTATGAAGTTACGATCTTTGAAGCGCTGCATCTGGCCGGCGGTGTGCTTGTATATGGTATTCCGGAATTCCGTCTGCCCAAAGCTATCGTGCAGAAGGAAGTAGATAATCTGATCGCCATGGGCGTAAAGGTAGAGACCAACATGGTCATCGGCCGTGTTCTCTCCATCGATGAGCTGATGAGCGATTATGGATTTGAAGCTGTGTTCATCGGCAGCGGCGCTGGTCTGCCTCGTTTCATGAATATCCCCGGTGAGAACCTGAAGGGTGTTTACTCTGCAAACGAATTCCTGACCCGCAGCAATCTGATGAAGGCCTACAAGGATGATCCCAACACGCCCATCATGCACGCAAAGAACGTGGCTGTTGTCGGCGGCGGAAACGTGGCTATGGATGCTGCCCGTACGGCCAAGAGACTGGGTGCGGAGAATGTTTATATTGTATACCGTCGTTCCGAAGAAGAACTGCCGGCAAGAAGAGAAGAAGTGCATCATGCCAAGGAAGAAGGCATCATCTTCAAGCTTCTGAATAACCCGGTAGAGATTCTTCCCACCGAGACGGAAGACCGTGCGCTGAAGGGCTTTGTGGCCGGTATGAAGTGCGTGGAGATGGAACTGGGCGAGCCGGATGCCTCCGGACGTCGTCGTCCCATCGCAAAGGAAGGCAGCGAATTCGTGCTGGATGTTGACTGCGTGATCATTGCCATCGGAACCTCTCCGAACCCGCTGATCCGCAATACCACCAAAGGTCTGGATACCAACCGTCACGGCTGCATCATCACCAATGGTGAGGACGGCCTGACCAGCCGCACCGGCGTATATGCCGGCGGTGATGCTGTCACCGGTGCCGCTACCGTTATTCTGGCTATGGGCGCCGGAAAATCCGCCGCTGCGGCCATCGACAAATATATCAAAGAGAAGTAAAAATGGATCTTCAATTTGTCAAGAGCAGTATACGCAAATCTCGTTATGAGAATGAGTCCAACCCCGCGCAGATGCGCGGGGTGAAGCTGCCCATCTCCATCAATCTGGAGCTGGTCTACCCGAATGTGGTAAAGGACGGATCGGTATTCCTGCTGGTCACCCGTACCTCTGTGGGGAATCCGGTACAGAAATTCAGCATTTTTGTGGAACAGGTGTGCAGCTTTAAGGTAGTCGATCTGGAAGAGGGTTTTGATACCAGCCGCCAGAATATGCAGAAATTCATCTCTTTCATTTGCCACCCCATTGCGCTGAAGGAGATGCAAAAGGCCATGGATTCACTGACGGAGCTCTATGGTATTCAGAAGATCAATCTGCCGACCAGCACGGAAAATGTGGGCGGAAAGTCGGCGCCGGTCCTGGATATGTCAGGAAAGGGAATCTTAAGTTGATGGATTCTCTTCTTTACAACCGAAAATACTCATGATATAATACAGACTGTTCGTATAGGCGTGGGGGCGTCGGACGGACAGTCTGTTTTTTCTATATGGCAGATCTATTTTTCTTTGGGGCGAGCTGAAAGGAGCTCGCTTTATGTATTCCAAGGTAAACAGTATAGCCCTGAAGGGCATAGAAGGTATTCCGGTGAGTGTGGAGAGCGATGTGTCCTCCGGCCTGCCGGATTTTTCCATGGTCGGATTTCTCTCCTCTGAGGTAAAGGAGGCCAGGGAGCGCGTAAGGACAGCGCTTCGCAATGCCGGCTTTCTTTTGACGCCCAAAAGGATCACCATTAATTTCTCTCCGGCGGATATTCGGAAAGAAGGGACGGCCTATGATCTGGCCATGGCCATATCTCTTTTGATATCGTACGGCATTGTTCCTCCGGAGAGCGTGCGGAAAACGGTCATGATCGGAGAACTGACGCTTGACGGAAGAGTGCATGGTGTGAGCGGCGTGCTGCCAAGGGTCCTGACAGCCAGAGAGAACGGTTTTGCGGCCTGTTTCGTGCCCTGGGAAAACCGTCTGGAAGGCGCGCTGGCGGAGGGAATCCGGGTGGTCGGTGTAAAGAGCCTGGAGGAGACGGTCGATCTTCTGTGCGCACCGGATCAGCAGGAAGCTGCGGAGTGCCGGGCAGACCAGATCCTGGCAGAGGCTGAGGCGGCAAGAACCGTGGATTTTTCGGAAGTGCATGGTCAGGAGAGCATGAAAAGGGCGGCAGAGGTGGCGGCGGCCGGGATGCACAATCTTTTGATGATCGGTACGCCGGGCAGCGGAAAATCCATGATCGCCCGGCGGATTCCCACCATACTGCCGCGGATGACGCTGGAAGAGAGTCTGGCGGTCTCTAAAGTGTATAGTGTGGCAGGTCTTCTGAGCGCAGATTCACCCATGGTCAGCACTCGTCCGTTCCGCGCGCCGCATCACACCATCTCCACGGCAGCCCTGGTCGGCGGCGGAATGGTGCCCCGCCCCGGTGAAATATCGCTTGCAGACAGAGGCGTGCTGTTCCTGGACGAACTTCCGGAATTCCGGAAATCCACCCTGGAAGTACTCCGACAGCCCATGGAGGACCGATTTGTTATGATCGCCAGGGTCAGTGGCGCCTGTCGCTTTCCGGCGGATACCATGATCGTGGCGGCTATGAATCCCTGTCGCTGTGGGTACTATCCGGACCGTACCAGATGCCAGTGCAGCGAGGGCGAGGTGAGGAAATATCTTTCTGGTTTCTTACATTACTATCTGTCTAACTGCCTCTTTTTGTCCAACTTGAACTGAAAACGGGCTTGTTTTTGGCTTTTCTGACATTATGTTGTCCAATAGGGACTCAAAACCGGCCTATTCCATTACAAATAGTTGTCCAATTAAGACGGGTTTCTGATAAGTTACAATGCTTATCTGTCCAAAGTAGACGGCTTTGGAATTGCATTACATTACTGGTTGTCCAATCTATAAGCTGAAATCGGAGCCTTACAATACACAGTTGTCCACCTTGTAAGCCGAAAGCTATTCCCTATAATGCACAGTTGTCCGACCAGGTCGCCCGTAAATCAGACTATTTGAGGAGCTCTTATATTATTCAATCATATGATTTCGTGATTGCTTTTATAGAGCAAGACTGATTCCGTAACCGTATAACCACGAAGGAGGTATTACATGAAGCAACATAAATTAAAAGTCTATGAAGCACCAGGTTTCACGAACGCTAATGTCCCGGTGATCAGATTACAGGGCAAATGGCTCGAGCAAGCTGGCTTTCATATGGGAGAACCGTTCTTAGTTGAAGTGAACGACGGCGAACTACGAATCATTCTTTTGTCCAAAGCATCATCATCCAATGAGACGATAACGGATAACTAAGACTAAAACAACCTAGTTAATTCTTGCCTCTTGGATCATAGAGATCTTTGCAGGTCAATCAGCTAGATCTTTATAATAATATGACCACTTTTTAACAAAATCGCATTGCTAATAATGGGATTAAGCAATATCTTATGACACGACGTCTGCCGTTGTTATTACATACGGCAATTCTATCTATGATGAAACAGAGAAGAGATGACTAGGTGGAAGCTTTTAAGGATATGATAAACACCAAACGCAAATTAACGGAAGGCTGGGACGTTGATAGCGCCGATTTACAGCAAATCGTCGATACAGGCGAAGTATTTTAACCTGCAACAAGAACAAGCATCATTCAATCCCTCTCTGAGAATATTTCTCGGAGGGGGATATTTTTATTGGACATAACCAGAATGTCGGCTAAAGAGTGAGAAGCTCTCTATTCAATCATATTACTCAGATAGGCATGCAAAATGCCGTATGTAAGTAAAAAGACATAAGAGAGAGGTATCATTCTGATGGCAGTTATTACCAAGTTATTCAATTCAGATGAGAAAACCTGGCAGGGCGAGTTCTATCGCAACCTGTTTGGCGATGAATACGATGGTATCAGTGTAGATAGAAGCACAGATGGTTATACACGCGGAATTCTGTTTGAACATAAGACTAATATCCAGAGTTATGGCGAGTCGAAAGCCCTTGGGCAGGCGCTGATTTATCTAACGCGTTTCAACCGTGATGGCATTCCGGTTCCGGCAAAGATTTGCCTTGTCGGTCAGGAAGAGCAGAAATGCTATATCTACGACACGGCAAATTACATGCACATCGTAAATGACATTCCGAAATACGCCAACATGAAGGCTTCAGATGGCATTCCAGGCTTCTCTGCCGGAAGCAGAACGGATCTGATTTCATTTGACATGAGCAACCCTCTTCGTGGGATGCTTGACGTTCTGAGGTTTGTTCAGCAGGCTCCGCAGACTGTGAAGGTGGATATCAACGTCCATAACGTATATGGCTGGGCGTCATATTACTACGACCACGCTGCAGAGTATAAGCAGAAGCCTGAAAAGAAGAAGTTCTTCGAGGAACTGCGTGATCCAAAGGGAACGCTCGAAGCATTCATCAATCCTTGGACCGGTAAAGAGACTGACTTCAAGTATATCATGGACATCCTTAACGACCCGATGACACAGAAGAAGCTTGGGTCCTTCTATACGCCCCCTGAATATGCCCGCAAAGCAACGGAACTTGTGCGGAAGGCTATCGAACGTGTTCCTACAGGGAATGATTACGTCATCATCGACAGGTGTGCCGGAACGGGCAATTTGGAAATGTATCTTGATGACGGTGGGGAAGATATTCTGTCCCACGTTATTGTCAGTACGTATGAACTGAAGGAATGGATGGTATTGAAAGATCGTTATAACGGTCGTGTTCGGTATATCATTCCGCCCGTACCCGCCAACCCTAACGATTTACCCTCGCTTAACGAAGAGGGATTTTTGTCTGGAGCGAACGCGTTAACTCGGGATATCATTGACAATCCGGAAGTGAGGAAGTATCTGGACAATCCGAAATGCACGATTATCCTGTTCGAAAATCCGCCCTATATTGAGTCCAACGGAACAACCGGCGTGAAGAGTGACTGGAAATCCGGCTGTGTAGTGGCAGAAATGCGAAAAGAGGTCTCTGGACAAGCTCTAAATGAAATGGGCAACGCATTTATCTGGTCCGCATTCAAATATTTTCTTCGTCAACCTACAGATAGTTACATTGTGTTCAGTCCGGTAAAGTACTGGAAAGCCCAGCATCTGGTTAGCAAAAAGTTTATGGGAGGATATGGCTTCAATCGACGGCATTTTCACACCAACATTGACGCATGTATCATGGTAGCATGGTGGTCGAATGAGCCGGACTTTACATCAAAGCAAATCGTTTTAGACGGATTCGATTTAACTCACGATAGAAACTACTCTGAATGCATCCACCTTCCAGTAAAACAGATAAATGCACTAATGAGCGAATATTATGATTTGTCGCCATTTTCATCGTATACACTAGATGGAATTGCTTGCGAGTTGAATGGCTCTGAGTGCTTTACCTCTGCCAAGGTTCGCGTGAAGAAAATTTACAGTGATGAAATGGTTGGATATCTTGTTGCAAACGGTACTGGTTTTGATAATCCCGACCTGAATTCTGCTCTCGTGAGAGTCGGGAGATACGACTCTCACGGCTTCTTTCTGAGCCGTGAGAGGTTCGTGGAGAAGTTACCATTATTCTGTGCATCAAGATATATTACTTATAACAGAAAATGGACAGAACGCGCCAGAATTATGAAATCCGCTGATAAAAAGGCACAATTTGATGCAGATACGAAATCGGGTGCCAATGTAGATTTTCTCAAAAAATGTCTGATATTTTCATGTTTTGAACCGCAGAATCATTGTCGTTCTCTTCACGGATCTGACGGTCGTTTCTATCGCAACGAACTCTGCTTCGATAATCTGGACGGAAAGACTACTCTTGCACGCGAGAAACTGGAAGAGTTTATCGCAAAAGGATATGTACTGACATACGAAGAACAGTCTCTGTTTGAGAAGTGGATTGACATTCTGAAAAAAGTACATGAGACTGATGAGTATAATCCGGAGTTCACTTATGGATTGTATCAGATCGATGAAGAAATCAACATTAAAGTACAGCAGGGTGTAAAGAAGGATGGAAGTCCGAACATGGTCACAAAGTATGGAGATCTGAATAATCTGATTAAGGACCTGAAAGGTATGGTCAAGAACTATTACCTGAACAACCTTGTCGATACGCTGTTCGAATACGAATTCCTGAAATAAATCCGAGATACTTTGGGTTTTCGCAGAATCAAAAAAGTCGTCAGGTTTCTTAACCTGGCGGCTATATTCAGATCAATTCATCACACTAAAGTTGGGAGTCCCCCAAAAAGTAACTCACCAAAAAGAGACAGGGTCACCTGTCTCTTGCTTTTTCCTGCTTTTCCTCTACTGGAGCTTCATGGCCGTCAGCAACAATGTCCACGAAGGTGAATCCTCTACGTGTTGTTCTTTCATAGGCCCATTCACAACTGATAACGCCCCGATCAACTAACAAAATAGAACGAATCGGCTCCCCGGCAGCATCATAATGACGGTTTACTAGGATACTGTTTGCACCGTTATAACATACCAGACAATCGTCAACTCTGGTTACTGCTATTTTGTCCGGTGGTAACCCTACTGCCGCCATGTAGTACAACCAATATTTGATTGCAATGTTTTGTGAACCATTTTCTATGCGTTGGACAGTTGCAACACTTATGTCGACGCCCATGGAATCAAGTATCCAATCCACTATCCCCGCCTGTGTTAGCCCGCGTTCTTCTCTACGCATTCGAAGCCTATCCCCCAGACATTGTGTATATAACAAGATGTGATCTGCGCTCATGGCACGCCCCTCTTACTATGATGATAATACTTATATGTGACTCATGAGATCATGAGATATGGAGATACCCTCTGATATCATATTGACACGACTCATTGTCGGCGGGTAGTGATCAGCACTTAGCACACCACCCGGGCGTGCCCCCTGCACCTCCTCTGGCATAATACTCTTCGTGCTGTCCGGAATCACTTCGATTCTGCCCTCATCGAGCCACGTACTATGAGATTCCGTACTCTGGTCCTCTGCTTGAAACTCCAACATGTACTGAGCGCTGGCAACTAAAAAGGTCATACGCCCTACACATGTACCTTTTACGCCTGTAATCTTGTCACGGCAGAACTGTCCAAAGAAATGTGGCTGTGTGTACTCAGGAGGATTGATGCCCTCCAGTCCGATATAATCAGTAACCTCTACCAGGGATCGGGGGAAGAAAAACTCTGAATGAGCTTTTAGACTGGGATTTGTCGCCTTTGGCTGCAATACCACTTGCGTGCAACCATACATCCATTCTACTACTGCGATACAAACCCCTGTAAAGCCCGTGATCTGATCTTGATACTGCCGCCCCATCATCTCAAATACGTTCATGTTGCTTCTCCTTTCTAATTGAGGATATTTGCCTATAAAGTCTCTGAACTATTATATTTATAGTAGGTGGTGGGAGACAATAGCTCAGAAGCAGTTTTTTTGCCGTGCGTGCGATTATTTGACGTGTAATATCCATATTCGCTAAACTTAGAGAAAGGCGGTAAGGGCAGACATGTGCTGAAAACTCTCTTCATATGGATTTTGAAAAGATGAACTGAGGTTTTTAGGTTATTAGCAGAACCCCTTCCAGACACTTTAGTGCGTAGAAGGGGTTCTTGGCAACTTGATCGTTTTTAGTTATGTGCTTTGCGAATTCAACTCTTGGTATATTCCTTGTGCGAGAGCTGCCATTACAGCTTTGTATTTGTCTGGATCCTGGAAAAGAGAGGTAAATGCCTCTGTCGAATCCATATACGCCTTCTGTGCCGCTGCATCAAAAGCTTTAGGGAAAATACTGGTCATAAACATCATTTGTCCGTCACTCTTAACTGATTTGCGTAGCTTTTCATCTTTGACAAGCTGTTCGTGGAGTGTCCGAATGATAACCTTGTCTGCATCGGTGAAGTTACCCTTATATTCTTCGTTGATTTGCTCGATGATTTCGTCCAATGGTGATTTCTTTTCTTCACTACCACCTGTAACCCTTAATGATGGAGGAATCAGGCCAACATCCTTCTTCGGGTCTAACTCGATAGCCCCTTCAAAGGTTTTCTCCAATTTGTAGTATTCGAGTTTCACTTTGTTCCCGAGATCAAACGGAGTGACTGGATCCTTCGGTAACAGGCGATAAAGGTAGGAGCAGAAAATGAATTCCCGGTGTAGATCTTTGTCAAACATACGGGCAATCTGTGTGATGAATCCGTAGTGGCGAACAAATCCTTTTACCAACTTTCTGAATTTTATCCTCTGGGATGCATCAGACATGGCATTGTACTTATTGGCTACAGGAAGCAAGGCGTTTGTAATCTTCCCCTGAATGCTTTCAACACGCTTGTCTGTCAAGTATATATTTGCAACCTTATCTACGTCTGTTTGATCGTAAAGGTGGAACTCATGAAGTTCTCTCTGAGTTGTGTAAATGCGATCCACATCTGTTTCTTCAACGAGAATCGTCTCCTTATAGAAGGGCTCGAATGCCTCGCGGATCTCCTCAGCAGTATTTACGAAGTCCAGCACAAAAGTATCCTCTTTGCCAGGGAAGATGCGGTTCAAACGACTCAGCGTCTGGACTGCTTTCACATCTTTCAACTTCTTGTCAACGATCATCGTATGAAGCAGAGGCTCGTCAAAACCAGTCTGATATTTTTCAGCGACAACCAAAATGTTACCTTCATCATGAAACACCTGCTTTGTCTGTGCTTCCGTCACATGATGTCCGTTTGAATCGACGTTCATGCCGGATTCAGTATATTCAGGCCCCCCAACCTCGTCGGGGTCTTTGAGAGAACCAGAGAAAGCAACAAAGATTCTGTCATCGTAACCGTTTGCATCAATATAAGTTTTAATTTCATGATAGTAGCGAACAGCAGCCAGACGGGATGCAGTTACGACCATCATTTTGCCCTTCCCACCGATTTTTTTCTTGGTGATATCACGGTATGTCTCAACAATGATTGCTGCTTTCTGTTGAAGGTTGTGCGGGTGCAGTTCTTCAAAGCGCTTAATAGTTCTTAACGCCTTTGTAGAAGGCACCTCAGGGTTATCAGGAGTGTTCTTGGCAATTTCATAGCACATTTTATATGTGCAGTAATTTTGAAGGACATCCAGAATGAAGCCTTCCTCTATCGCCTGACGCATGGAATACACGTGGAAAGGCGCGTAACCGCCCTCATATGGCGTTCCAAACAGTTCAAGGGTAGCCGCCTTGGGTGTCGCCGTAAAGGCGAAATAAGACAGGTTTTTATGCTTTCCCTGCGATATCAGTTCCTGAACCAAACGGTCTTCTTTGGTTTCGCGCTCGTCCTCGTCACAGTTCTCGATTTCTTCATATTCCTTCAGGGCGTCAGACTTATCTGCAAGTGCATATTTCAACTTCATTGCGGACTGGCCCGTCTGAGAACTGTGCGCCTCATCGATGATGACGGCGAAGTTTTTCCCGGAGGTCTCGTCTACTTCCTTGTAAATAACAGGGAACTTCTGCAGAGTCGTGACAATAATGCGCTTACCGGCATTGACAGCTTCCAAAAGGTCTCTGGAATTTTTCTTCTCATCAATCGTGACAACAGAGCCGAGAGTATGATCAAAACCGTTGATTGTATTCTGGAGCTGTGCGTCCAGGACCTTACGGTCGGTTACAATCACAACGGATGTAAAGATCGGCGTGTTCAAGTTATCGTGGAGCGATGCAAGACGATATGCCGTCCATGCGATGCTGTTGGATTTCCCGGAACCAGCGCTGTGTTGTACGAGATAGCTTCTGCCAGGACCGTTTGCCTTTACGTCAGCAATCATCTTACGGACCACGTCCAACTGGTGGAAACGAGGGAAAATGACCTTTTTCAAAGTAATCGTCTTTTTCTCGCCTGTAATTTTGTCGTGAATAGTCTCGGTGCTTACATCATAAGAGATAAACTTCTGAATAATGTCCAGAAGGCTGTCTTTCTGAAGAATGTTCTCCCAGAAATACGCTGTTACATATCCACCATTGGGGTCCTGCGGGTTGCCGGCGCCGCCGTCTACGCCTGGACCATTAGAGCCCTGGTTGAAAGGCAGGAAGAAAGTCTTTTCTTTCTTCAATTCTGTTGTCATCCATACTTCGTACAGATCGGCACAGAAGAATGCGAGAATTCTGTGGTTCAGCTTGAACGCCGGCTCCCTCGGATCACGGTCATTCATCCACTGTGTTTTTGCATTGTCGACGCTCTGTCCGGTAAGTTGATTTTTCAGCTCGATGGCAATAACAGGAATACCGTTCACTGCAAGCATCATATCCACGCTGTTGTTGTTCGTCTGGGAATAATGCCACTGGCGAATGCACTGGCAGATATTCTGATCGTAGTGTTTCTGCGCCATTTCGTTCAGCGTGGTTTCTGGTTTAAAATAGCACACCCGGAAGAGAATTCCACGATGTTTGAAGCCGTGTCTTAAAACGGCGATCAGACCATCGGCACGAACGGCATTCTCAAACACCTTATAGAACGCCTGCTTCGGATTAGCTCCGGCAGACTTAATAAATCTGGTCCATTCGCCAGGCTGGGAGATTGATACAAAATGTGTCAGTGTATCGATGTCCAATGCCATGTCGATGGAGTTTTTATAACCGCTGTCATCGGCTTTCTGCCATCCTCCTATTGGAGAGATGAGGGAAGCCTCAATATCGGATTCAAACTGTTTTTCCGTATCTGACATTTTATACCTCCTGAATAATCAGGTCATTATCTTTTACGTACTGTATGAATGCATCGATAATGCCTGCTTTTCTGCTAATGATATCCGTTTCAGTAAAATCTACAACATCCCTGCCCATATCGAGCAGTTCTCGGTTACTGGTGCCTTCCTTTTTACGCCCTTTGGCGTTTACGTATCCATCGTAGTATTTCTTCTTGTCAGTGAAGCGATAGTCGGCTGCGCGGATATTTATGCTCTTTTCCAGAAGGGCCTTATTGCCGAGCGACTCAAGGTTGCGCTTATTCTTCAGGGATTTCTCCACTTCCTGCCGTTTACGTGCGAAGATGTGTTCTATCTCGAGTCTTGTATCTAGTTTCCACAGCGGCTGAAGTTCATTCTGGAACGCCCACCATGCCAGCATGGACTTTGTGATAGGACGCCCGTTGGTGAACTCATAGTTGTCCAGAACATTTCTCAATTCGCTCTCTCTGAACTTATAGTCTTTGAAGCTGATAGGTTCATCATTTACAATACCGATCATTTCCGGATACGCCGGAGTTCGGAGTGCGTTCACACCCGGATGCAGAAATGCGTATGCGAAAATGAAGGCAGTAATCTTGTCGAGAAACGCATACAGGACATTGTCATCGAGCCTGCCTTCCTCGTTTTTATTCTGCATGAAGAATACAGAAAGCAGGTACGCCCACATGCCGTTTGGAGCATAGTTCAGGACGAACAGCTTTCGAAGCACTCGCTCAGAGAATACATCTTTATCTTGGTTTGAGACATCATTCCAAAACATTGCCAGGGCTTCGAGATCACCCATGGTCACGTCACGCTTAAGGATGGCATATTTGTTTCTCTCGTAGAACTTACGCAGAGCTTCAGTGGTAGTACTTCTTATTCCGAGAACCGCTCTTTCGTAGTACATGTAACGGGTAAAGAGTTCGTCAAGAGGAGTGCCGGATATCGGATTAAAAATTTTTCCGCTGATTTCTTCAAGGGATTTCCATCTTTTGATGAACTCGTCCTTCTCGCCTTTGTCGGAATAGAACTTGTACAGCTGTGCCTTGAAGATATCCGCATCGGACAAGGGTTTACCTCTGTCGTTCAGTGTCGAGAAGATACGTAGAGCGGTGTCTTGCGACTCGGCTTCGATCGGCAGCAATATACAATTGTTCAGAATACGGGTGGGCAGGTATGCAAAATACGACGGGTATCCTTCCAGAAATTCGTTGATCTTGGACTGGAAGAAACGATATGTTCTTGCATACTTGCTTTTCTGCTTGTCGTTTACATCGCCGGTTTTCAAAATGCTGAGGAATTCTTCCTTGTCCTCATCCGTCGAGACCTCGGAGTCAATCTTCAACTGGTTGGTGTCGGCATTGCCAAATTCGTCTGTTTTCCAGATGCATTTTGCTATCACTTCCCGCGTGCTCTTGGAGTTGGAATCCTGCATGTTTTTGAAACGGGAGTAGAATGCCCTTAGCAGCAACATAAGCGTTGTAAGACGCTGCTGGCCGTCGATAATCTCAAGCTTACCGTTGCTGTTCTTAAACGTAACAATCGGTCCAAGGAAATATTCGTCGTTATCCTTGTCGAACTTGGAATAATCGTTGTCCGGGAACGCGAAGGTGAAGATGTCATCCCATAAGGTCTGGCATTCGTCGTCGCCCCATGCATAGGGACGCTGGTAATCTGGAATCAGGAAGTCCGATTTCTTGTTTTCGAACAGTTCCTTGATTGTTTGTTGGTCGATATTAAGCTTTGACATTATGAGATCCTCCGCTTTCCAGTTACTACCTCATAAATGAGTGATTTCTTATATGCTTGCAGGTCATCGATAAGAGCCTGCTTTTCTGAGATGAGAGCGTCATATTTATGTACGCTATCATTTAGATGATTTACAATTCGTTCCTGTTCGCTTCTTTCGGGAAGTGCAACATAAATGTTGAATAAATCACTTGTGTACAGCCTCATTAGACCAACTGCAACGCCTGTAATGTATTTCTTAAATTCAGTAATACATGCTGAAGTATGGAATAAATACTCCAAAAACTTCGGATTCACCTTTTCATTCGCCCGATAGACGGCATAATCAGGACTTACAAGTCCATTATAGTTTGACACAAAGAATACACCCAGATGTGCTTTTAACTTGTTAAAAACGAGATCGCCGGTCTGAACAATCTTCTGCCCAATGGTAGATGACGCAGGGTTAGCTACCGCAATCATTGCAGACGGGACAACTCCAAGCACCTGACTGACAGATAACGGTTCTTCCTCGCCTGTCTCTGAACGATTGTTAATCTCAGATAGCAAATACTTGATTCGAATTGCATGCCAAGTGGACGGCATTTCACCAATCCATTCCACTCCACTGTCCTTCATCGGGACATTCTTATCCAGTCCTTTCGTCACTGCCTCAAAAATCACAGCCTCCTTCAGTTCCTTATACTCTTCGATACTGGCTGTAGCCTCTGCGATAATCTCATCAAT
>CAMNFR010000021.1 GCA_946537305.1 uncultured Lachnospiraceae bacterium
GCCGAAGATGAACGTAACTGTTGACGGGAAAGCCTTGACGGAAGAAACAGACTTTGAAGTTTCTTACGAGCAGAACATAAATGCAGGTATGGCCGCAGCCATTGTTCGCGGGATCGGTAATTATACCGGCACGGTCTCAGTTCCTTTTGAGATACAGAGGGCTGCACAGAAGATTTCTGCAGAGAAAGCGGTGTCGATGACCTATGGCGATCCGGAGGCTGCGCTGACAGCAACGGCTGCGACGCCGATTCGCTTCAGCCTGAGTGAGGAAGGGAAGAAGATTCTTACCCTGAATGAAACAACCGGATCCGTGAGAGCTATCGGCGTGGGCATGGCCGAAGTTACGGTCACTGCCCCGGGCAATGATAATTACCTGGACGCAGAACCGGTGACAGTGAAAGTGGAGGTTGCTCCGAAAACGTTACGGATCGACAAAGCTGTTGCAGAGGACAAGACGTTTGACGGGACCACCGATGCCGTAGTGATCGGCAGTCTGGAAAAAGGCGCCATTCTTTCCGGGGATGACGTGACATTTACGGGTACCGGAAGCTTTGCGGATGAGCATGCCGGTAAAAAGAAGGAGGTTGTCTGCAGCTGGACGCTGGATGGAGAAGATGCTGATAAGTATCAGCTGGAATCGAACAGCAGTACATTGGAGGCAGATATTGATCCTCTGGATCTTACCGGGAAGGCTGAGGTCACGGCGAAGGATCTGGTTTACACCGGAAAGGTGATGCAGCCGGAGCTGACGGTGACAGCTGAGATTTTCGGAAAGCAGGTCGCCCTGGAAGGCACAGCCTATCAGATAAATTCTGTAGTACCGGAAGAGGTCAAAGAAGTCGGAACGTATACTGTGGCGGTGTCCTATCTGGGAGATTATACAGGTACGGGAGAAACATCCTTTAAAGTTCGTGAAAATCAGGCGGTGAAGGCCGTGGCAGAAAAGTTGGAACAGCTTGCGAAGGCGGCCGAGGATGCCGTACCGGAGGAATCTGCAGTAAAGGAAGCTGAAGATATGCTGGCGGCACTGACTGAAGAAGAACAGGCAATGATCCCGCAGGAACTTCTGGATAAACTGGAAGAGGCCAAGAGCGCTGTTGAAGCAAAGAAAGAAGAGGAACGGCGTCTGGAAGAAGCGCGGAAAGCAGAGGAAGAGAGACAAAGAGCCGAGAAGGAAAAGGAGCAGGCTGAACGAGAAAAAGCTGAACGAGAAAAGGCTGAAAAA
The DNA here is from genome assembly GCA_946537305.1 of uncultured Lachnospiraceae bacterium. Taxonomy (GTDB): domain Bacteria; phylum Bacillota; class Clostridia; order Lachnospirales; family Lachnospiraceae; genus UBA3305. Next base: position 1,226 of record CAMNFR010000021.1, read on the forward strand.
GAAAACACGGGCTCCGGGGAGGCCGGTTCGGATACATCCGGACAGAAAACCGAACCGAACGCAGAAGAGGCTGCACAGCAGAAGCTGGATGCAGAGCATCCCACCGGAAAGGGTGCCCGAAAGACAGCGGCAGAGAAAGCTATCTTCGCTAAACAGGATGACAAGGACTTGGCTGATTCATCCTTTGGCCTGCTGCAGGCAAAAGCCACTAAGGTTACAAAGAAGAGTATAAAGGTGACTTGGAAGAAGATTAGCGGCGCGACGCACTACGTTCTGTACGGAAACCGCTGCGGCAAGGGCAGAAAGTATGAAGCCATCAAAATGCTGACAAAAACATCCTTCACACAGAAGAAGCTGAAAAAGGGAACGTACTACAAGTACCTGGTGATGGCACTGGATGCGAACGACCACGTGGTCTCAGTTTCCAAAACGATTCATGTTGCAACTTCTGGTGGCAAGGTGGGCAATGCCAAGAAGATTACCACCAAGGCGAAGAAGAAGGTATCCGTAAAGGTGAACAAGACCTTCAAGCTGAAAGCGAAGCAGGTAGCTGCCAGCAAAAAGCTGAAGATCAAGAAACACCGCGGAATCGCCTACGAAACGGATCATCCGGAAATCGCCACCGTCAGCAGCAAGGGTGTCATCAAAGGCATCAAAAAAGGCACCTGCTATGTATACGCCTATGCACAAAACGGCGTTTGTGCAAAAATCAAGGTAACCGTAAAGTGAAAAGTGGGTCAAAAGGTGACATTGGGACGTTTAGCTGTGACCCACTAAAGCGTTAACGTCATGGGAGACAGAGCCCCTGTCTCCTAAGTGCCCCGGCTTATGAGGAAAGCTTCCTGTAAGTCGGGGTGATTTTTTTGCAGCCTGAAGGCATCTGAAGTCATCAGAAATTATCAACAATCATCAACTATTATCAACAATCATCGGCCATGGTAGGTTCGGATATGGTAAACTGTATGGACGATTTGCCTTGAGATGTGGTAGAATAAACAATATAACGGGCATTCGTCTAAAGAATGCGAGCAAAAAGATCCCGAGCGAAAAAAACGCTTACGATGAGGCTTAGAACGGATAGTGAAAGCGAAGTACTTTTCACAGGAAGGGAGAGATGATCATGCGCAGAAGAGTGATGGCAGCAGTGCTGATTTTTGTGCTGTGCGGGATGATGATGTCCTGCAGCGGCGGGACTTCCGGCGGCGGAGCCGCAGGGGAAACCACCGTGGCTGCGGAGAGCAGCGGCGCGGCAGATTCGGGGCAGGCCGGAGAGGCTGGGGAAGCCGGAAAAACGGGAGAAGCTGAAACGACCACCGGCTCCGCTGGTCTTGCCGCCAAGACGCCGGCGTCGCAGACGACCGCGGCTGCTGAAAACGGTGAGAATGAAAATGCAGAGGAAACTGGCGCTGCTCCGATTATGACCTTGGATGATTTCCCGGTGACGGACGGCTCGCTGGCCTGTGTGCCGATGATCGAGGAACTGATGATGCGTTTTACCGGCTGCACGGAGATGCAGGCGGACGAGCGGGTGAACGAGGTGTTCAGCAATACGAACCCGTGCTATCTGAACCTGGCCGCGGGTGAACGGGACCTCTGCATCGCCTACGAGCCGGCGGAGGAGACGGTGGAAAAGCTGAAGGACTACCCGCCCTTAGATAAACAGCCCATCGGCAAGGATGCGCTGGTATTTATCGTAAACGAGAACAATCCAGTGGATGAACTTTCCAAACAGCAGCTGATGGATATCTTTACCGGAAAGATCCACAACTGGAAGGAAGTCGGCGGCGCGGATGTTCCGATTCAGGTGTTTACCCGGCCGGAGACCAGCGGCAGTCAGACGCTGATGCGCAAGCTGTTGGTGGGCGACGCGGAAATGACTGACGAGAAATACTATTACATGCAGCCGACCATGGAGGGCATGGTGGAGGCCATCAAAGAAAATTACGATAATTCGGAGATGGCGATCGGCTATTCTGTCTATTATTATGTAGAATCCATGATGGGCACCAGCGGTCTGAAATTCCTGAAGGTGGACGGCGTGGATCCCTCCACAGAGGCAATCGCCGGCGGGGAATACAGCTTGGTGAACGATTTCTACGCGGTGGTGCGTGAGGATTCTCCGGAGAAGGCGTTGCAGGTCCGCGACTGGCTTCTGTCGGAGGAGGGTCAGACATTTGTCGGGGAGTGCGGCTATGTACCGGTGCGATGACAGAAAAGAATTAAAGGAATATCCGGCTAGGATCATGCGGGAGAGGCGGATAGCAGCTATGCTGCTAGTGATAACGCTGCTGCTTGCGCTTTCCGCAGCTTCCACAGCTCAGGCAGCAATTCGGAAAAAGACGCCCCGGCCGCTGTGCCCGGAAGGCTCATTCATTATGATGCCCAATTCGGAATATTCCGGACAGGATATCTATACCGCCGATGGCAAATGGACGTGCAGCTACCCGACCTCTTTTGAGGCGGGACCACCGGTCACGCTTTTCCCGGGGAAGCTGCTGTGTACCGATTATGATCAGGGGATTTTTCTGAATCTGCAGACCGGGAAACAGCTTGGCCCGTTTGGCGGTGAGGAGATCAACGGCCTGGTCCAGGGCAATTATCTGGTGCTGGAAGATATGAAAAGAATGGTCACCACGGTCTATGATGCCGACGGTGAAACGCTGATATCGCTCCCTTACACGGGGGAAGCCCGGATGTGGGATATCGACGGGACAATCTACATTTTGATGGAAAACGGCGAGGGCGTGGATGTCTGGCAGTACGATGCCGCCGCCGAGGACTGCATACCCGTGGAGGGCGCATGCTTCCGGCAGGGCAGTATCTGGGAGTTCGAGGAAATCTCCCGGCTGGGTGAGAATTATCTGCTTTCGGGAAGCGGAGAGGTGCGAGTTGTTTCGCCGTCCTGGGACATTGTCTATCGCTCGGCGGGCTATACATTTTATAACCGGCCACCGCTGCAGGATTACGCCTATGATGATATCAGCATACAGACGGTAAAATATTTTGTGAGCTATGAGAATGCCGAGGCGGGTCAGGGAAGTACTGTTTATCATGTCCTGGATGAGAATCTGCAGGAGGTCCTCTCTATGCCGGAGGAAGCATGGTACGAGGTGGGGATCGACTGCCGGGATGGGATTCTGATCGGTATCCCCTGCGATGCGCTGGAGGGGCGGATCTGTGCTGGCCTGATGACGAATGACTGGAAGACGGTACCTTACGCGAAGGAAGGAAATACCTATTGGTTCTCCACGGAGAACGGCGTGGTGTCCGTCACGCTGCCCGAGGGACAGACGCCGCAGGATATCAACAAGCGGTTTCTGCTGACGATGGATGCGGACTGGAATGACTGCCTGTACGATCTTCAGACCGGGAAGGAGATACAGCTGCCCGCGGAGCTGTACGAAATGATGTACCAGCTCGGAGAGACGGGCGTGGCTGCCTATGGCTGGACCAGTGACGTGGAGGCAGAGAATCCAGACGACATCGATTATGATGACCGGGTGTATAGCAGTGTGCTCTATGATCTGGATCTGAAAGAAATCGCCCGTCCGGCTTTCTACCGGGGCGCTTATCCCTGGTATGATGGTCTTTGGTACTGTCAGAACGACCTGATGCGCGGCTTCATCGACATCGAAGGCCGCTGGGTCATGCGCCGCTGGGACATACGGGACTAGGTGAGCGCAGAATCGGGGACGTGTAGACCAATTTTGGCGGGTAGACGCCCCCCGAAAGGAGCAGTGTGAAATTGGCGGATCGAATAATGGGCCGGGAACCGAAAGATAAGAAAACCAGAGTTCTTATTCTGGTGTTGACCGTTGTGATGTTGGGGAATGTATGTCTGCTGTATTTTTATCCGCCGTTTCCGGAGAAAATCGTACAGAAGGCGTATCATCAGGCCTATGACGAACTCCGGGATGACTGGAATGCCGGCGATTCATCTTATTTTTCGCTGACAGAGGAAAAATACTATAAGAGAACAAAGCATTGCCGCTATCGATGTGAGGAAGAAATCGAGGTTCTGATCAGCTATCTGAAAGCGCAGAATGCGGCGCACGACTGGGGCCCGGAAGGCGCGTATAAATACCAGGCGGAGTATCTGAAAAAAGTACCGGAAAACTATGATGGTTATCTGGCAGAGGAGATCCTGGCACTGAAGCAGGAGGCCACGGCCAAGAAGGCAGCCATGGAGGCTGTTACGAAAAACCTTCCGGAATGCGCATTGTCCGGCTGCAGCAGGAAGGTCATGGTCGACCATCCGGATGAAAATCTGCATGTGGAGGTTTACGATTACTGCAGGGAGCACAACTGCACAGAGGATGGCTGCCGAAAATGCCGCGTGACCAAGTTTTACTGCAGGGAGCATTCGTCGGAAAGCGATTTTTGCAGCGAGCCGGGTTGCAATGAACCGGTGGATCCGGATAAGCAGTGGGCAAGATATTGCAAGAAGCATATTTGCAGTGAACCGGATTGCAAGCTTTCCAGGGATCCCGGCAGCATGTATTGTTTGAAGCATCGGCGGGAAAAGGAAGCGGAGCAGCAGCAGGAGGCGGCCTGGAGGGCATCTCAGAAAGCACAGAAGCAAAAGTCCGGGAGCAGCGGCAAGGCAGACCCTTACGATGTGGATTCCTTTGATGATCCGGATGATTTCGCGGATGAGTGGGCTGAAGAATTCGGCGACGGTGACTTCGATGAGGGCTGGGAGGATGCCTGGGACTACTGGTGGGACGAGCAATGATGATGGTTGGTGAGATGAATATGGGGAATGAGACAAGAGCAGCGGGGACCGAGATGGATTCAAAGGGGAATCCTAAAGTGGGAACCGAGGGATTTACCACGTCGCTGGCACTGGTGGATGCGCTGCCGGTCATATTTTTCGGCGTGGCGGCGATTATCCTGGGCGGAAAGCTTGGGAGCGGCCTGTTTGCAGTCGGAGCAATAATCTGCCTGGCGGCGGGAACAGGAAAGGTGCTCTGGAAGCTTCTGATCGCACTGTGGGGGAAAGATGTCATAATTCTAGGTGCGCAGCTGCGCTTCTTGATGCCAGCCGGTTTTCTGCTGATGATCATCGGTGCTGTGCTTGCGGATCGCGGCACAGTATCAGCTCTGCTGCAGAGTGCGATCCGGATGCCGTCGGTCTTGTTTTTCGTTCTGGCTGTCTGCGGGATGTGCGGCATGATTGCCTGCAGCCGTCATTTTGACCGGCGGGATGCCTGCGGGAACTGGATCGAGCAGATCATCAACGCGTGCACACAGGGATGTGTTTTGGTCGGTATATTGTTATTATAGCAATCGGAAGGTTATTACAGACGGAAAAGTGTGAGTGCAGATGACGGACTGTTATTGTACATATCGGAGGATACTATGAAAAAATTCAACCATGTGATTGTTCGCAGACCATGCCGTGCCCTTACGGAGGGCATTACCTCCGGTCTGTTTCCCGGAAAACCGAATTACGAGCTGGCCCTGAAGCAGCACGATGCATATATTGAAGCGCTGAAGGAATGCGGCGTGGATGTGACGGTGCTGCCGGCGGATGAGCGGTATCCGGATTCCTGCTTTGTGGAGGATCCCGCGCTGCTGACGCGCGCCTGCGCCATCATCACCAATCCCGGGGCGCCGTCCCGCAATGGCGAGAAGGATGAGATCATTGATGCGGTTCGGAAATTTTACCCGGAGGAGAAGATTCGCTATATTCAGGCGCCCGGGACCCTGGAGGGCGGCGATGTCATGATGGTAGGGGATCATTTCTATGTGGGCCGATCCGCTCGCACCAACGAGGAGGGCATCCGACAGCTCACGGAGATCCTGGCAGAATTCGGTATGACGTGTTCCGAAGTGCATCTGGAAGAGGTGCTCCATCTGAAGACTGGCGTCAATTATCTGGAAAATAACATCATGCTGGTATCCGGGGAATTTGTCGACAAACCGGAATTCATGAAATACCACCGCGTGCAGATCCCGGAGGAGGAAGCGTACGCCGCCAACTGCATCTGGGTAAACGACACCGTCATCGTGCCGGAAGGCTACCCCGCCGTATTGGCCGCGGTAAAGGACTTGGGCTACCGCACCATCGTGGTAGACACCTCCGAATACCGCAAGCTCGACGGTGGCCTCAGCTGCCTCTCGCTACGGTTCTAAGCGGGCCAGGAGACGGAGGCGTGGCCCGGTTTCATGAATCCGAGGGTGGTGAGGTGTGGTTCAGGTCTTTGCAGGGGAGATGTGCAGTCCTTGTTCAAAACAGGTCAGCGCTGAGGAATTTACAACCTGGTTTTTTCAGAGAATCTTAAAATCGATCAAGTGGAAGCTGTTTTTGTTCAAATGTGTTGCTTGTTATGAGATTTACAACCCAGATTCAGGCGTTTTCTATGGCTTTCGGACTAAATCCGGGTTGTAAATATTTGAGAAGGTGTAGATTTTGAACAAATAGATTGTTGATATAGTGAATCGAGAGAAATCGTCATGAAAGACGGGATGTAAATTTCCCGGCGAAGGTATTTTTTGCACAAATGGAATTTTTTGCACAAATGGAAATAAAAGAGATACCGTGAACAGATTTTTCAACTGCCTCGGGGGCGGCATGAGAAATCTGTTCACGGTATCTCTTTTTAGAATGATATCGCCGGATTAAACGGCGCTCTGCCACTGAGCTACGGAACGGGCGGACCCGCGCCGGTGGGATTCGAACCCACGTCTCCAAGGTTAAGAGCCAAAAGAAGTAAATCCGGCTAGCTATTCTGAATTTTATTGTAGACGGACCGAGGACCGATGTCAAGATTATTTATTGGTCAGGGTGGACCACGCCACCGTTCCCCAGGTCCGCTCTGGTTACTGCATCAGTGCCAGCACTTTCTCAAAGTCGTAGCTGTGGATGACTTCCGCGTGCATCGGAACAGGGACCTGCCGGTCGGAGACGATCACATCGGCCTCCGTCGGATCGTCTGTAATGCGGGTGGCCAGCATCTCAAAGAATATCTTCATGTTGAGCACTTTGGTGATGTCAAAATACCGTGTCATGAAGCCAAGAGAGGTATTTCCGGCTACGCGTGCGGTGCTCTCACGCGCGACATTTAACCAGACCATCTCACGGGTCGTGAGATCCAGCCCGAAAAGGTAGGCGAAGGTACTCCGGCAGTTGATGGTAAAGGAGGTCTGAACGGTCTTAGGCTCGAAGATGGCCCCGGAGTCGATGGTGTCCCGCATCATAAAGCCGGCGGTACAGATGCAGGAAGAAAAGGGCGATCCGGAGAAGACATTGTCACAGAAGATCAGGTAGCGGATGTGCGGCATCTGCTTCTGAAACAGGGTGAGATCGATATCAAAATATTCGCTTCCGCCGTCATATCCGCTGGTCACATCCCCGGAGAAGGTGATCGCCTTCGACTGCTGGTTCCACATGGAGCGCCAGGAAAATTCCGTCTGTTTCCCTTCGCCGTCAATGCCGATCACGGACAGATCGATGTCATGTACTTTTTCCCAATAGGTGAAGGCCCGGATCTTTTTTCCCGCGCCGATAGGGATGCGGGATCCCTTCGGCAGCACCCCGAATCCACTCTGCGCTGTGTTTTCCTGTAGCGGCAGGGCGATTTTTTCCATATCGGAGTCGATATAGACAGCGCCCAGCCGACCTGAAAACGTGGCGGAAAGAAGTCCCCGCAGTTTTGCTTCCAACAGCGCGGCCTGTGCCGGCGTAATATTGGATTTCCTGCGTTTCATCTCCGCGTCCGTTTCGGTATGTACGATCAGCCGGTTGTGCTTCGGGAAAAGGAAGGCGCGGCGCTCCGTTTCTGAAGGATAGGAGGCGTATTGCTGCAGAAGCTGCATCAGTACGACGCCGTTTGCCCCATCCAGCTGATCGATGACGAACTGGACTTCCTCGTCGTTTGCACAGCGGCTGACGATATAATTCAGGTTCCGCAGGAGTGCCGCGGAGCCCTTGCCGCGTTTCAGCACGGCGACCGCAGCCCGGATATCCTTGGCTGCCATGGCCCGCTCGAATCCTGAAAGAACGGACTGATTTTCAGGACCGCGCATCGCGGCCGAGAACCGTGCAGAAATCTCGTCCACTGGCTGGTAATGGATATGATGGAGAAGTCCGGACCACAGTGCTTTTTTTTCATAGCAGTCGCGGATGTTGCACTTCTCCGAAGTAAAGAGTGCATTGATCACGCCGGTAAGGAATTTCCGATCCTGGTTCTTCAGATTCAATTTTCGGAGCGTCATTCCGGGATAATACTTCTCGATCAGCTCATCGGTCAGCTTGATGACATCGGACATCCAGAGCAGAGAGGCGTACCGAAGATCCCTGGTGTCCAGAAGGAGACGTATAGCCGTGTTCTTTGACCCGCAGTGCGGGATCTCATATCCAAAGTCTTTAATATAGGAGAGGACCAGACGGTACTGCGAATCACTCAGAGGCCGGGAACCGGCCAGAAGGTCGGATACAGATTCCTGCAGTATCTCCATTGCCTCGGATGCCGGCACAATCGTAAGTTCCTTCACTTCCGTTTCTTCTTTAATATCCGTCCGCGGGCGGATTTCTTCCATCATGGAATGCCCCGCTGTATCAAACAATCCCCACCCATAGGTAATCGTATAGTGGATCAGCTGATCGATCAGACGCTGATCCGGCGTCAGTGTGAGGACGCTCTCCGGAAAACCGCGGTAAAACGGGTCGGGGACATCTTCGCCCAGATTTCTGGCGCAATTCCTGATCATATACGGCCTTGCCAGCTTCTCGCCGGAAAGAATGCGGATATGGAACAGGGATGCCAGGGAATAGAGGGTTGGGAAGATCTCATTCGGATCTACATGTCCTTCACTGACAAGAATATGCTTCTGAAATAAAAAGTCCTGATACAGATTTTTCATGGCGACGGCAGGCCTCCTCCCGACGATTCTATGGAGAATATTATAAGCTTCCGAGCAAAGCTGCGTCAAGAGATGAAAAGGCTTTGCGCAATGTTATTCATTTTTTTATCAATCCGCACAAAACCCCCGATTGGGGGAGGTGTGGAAAAATACTTTCTGATAGACTGATTTTGTAAGGTTATGCTTTCCTGCGTCAAAAAAAGGAGGAAGACAAAATGAGACAATCATTCAGAAAGAAATGGATAGTTGGAATTCTGAGCGCTGTGTTTCTGTTTCTGACAGGAGTTGCGCTGGTTCCGGAAACGGTTTACGCAAAATCTTTTGCACCTTGTACATTCGAAATCAAGTATCCTATGGAAGGGGAAAGTACTCTGACGATTACAGACACAAAAGGGCTGTACAATGGTTATAAGGCGAATACATCATATGTATCCCTTACTTCCCCTGGGGAGCTTAATGGAGCGCCGGTTACGTATACACGTACAATGGTCGTCTATTTGAGCAAAACATATGATGGGTATGATGTAAAACCCTCTGAGACTGGTTGGAAAATTCGTTTGCGCCGTAACGATATTGGTCTCTACGACAGAACGATTACTCCTTCGAGTGTGAATGTGATAACTGAGACCATGTCCGGAGCAGTTACCGGATACCGTGTTGAAATCACTTTTTCTTTTATGGCGCTGGCTAAAATCAAGGAGCTGAAACTGACGGCACCTTCCAAGTTTGTTTTTAAAGATGGCGATCTGGCTGACTATGGAATTGATAGCATAAGTGATACCTGGTATGATATCGGCGGACAGATCAAATGGTTCCCGGAGGGAACAACGACGGCTATCAGCAGCTCGACGAAGTTGGTCGGAGGTCAGTATTATTCTGTCCAGATACCGGTAACTTTTGACACAGATTATGGCCACAGTGTCTATGTCGGGTTGTATAACAAGGCAAAAGGTATGGACAGTGCGCTGGACAGTGTAACAGTTACAAACGCAGACAGCAACCTTTATAACTGGAGCGGATGGTATGGAACTGATGATACATACAACCAGACGACACATATTTATACCGCTGTACTGGAAAATATTCCGGTGGTTAAGCAGATAGAAGCTTTGAAGATCACCGGTGTGAAGGCACCGGCACCGGGTGACAAACCGTCTGTAACCGGGATTGCCCTGTCTACGCCGGATTCCAATGCGAAACATCCGGTAGATGTGGATTTTTATGATACACCACAATGGTCGGGAAAACTGGATAAATATGGGAATTTTATCGCGGGAGAACATTATACACTCACCATTAAAGAAAGTCTTGCCTGGGAGCCTGGTCTTTATACAATGCCGGCATCAGGTGCGTTTGTAAAGAGTAAGGTTTCCTCCAATGCAGGAACGGTAGATAGCAGCAGCACAGATGAGTACGGATGGCCTCAGATAGTTCTCGGCTTTGACTGCCCGAAAATCAATCTGAGTACTGCAACAGTTACCGCCGCTGACCAGACCTATACCGGCAGTGCCCTGACTCCGGCGCCCACCGTGGTCTATAACGGCGAAACGCTTGTCAAAGATACGGATTATACGGTGGCATACGCCAACAATACGAATGAGGGTACCGCAACCGTAACCGTGACCGGCAAGGGCATGTACACCGGAACAGCCAAGGGCACGTTCAAGATTACGAAGAAAGCAGGACAGTCCACGGAGACTCCGACGACCACTGTAAAAGTAGGAGATGTCAAGACAGTATCAGGAGCTGCTGTAACGGTTACGGCCGCCCCTACAGCCACTGCCAACGGCCAGGTCACTTATACGAAGGCTCCCAACAAGAAGAAAGTCACCGTACCGAACACTGTAGCGATCGAAGGAAAGAACTATGATGTGACGACCATTGCGGCCAGTGCCTTTACGGCCAAGAAGATCCGCCAGGTCACCATCGGTGCGAATGTATCGATAATCAAAAAGAATGCCTTTAAGAAGAGTAAGGCGACGAAGGTCATCCTGAAGACGAAGCTTCTGAAAAAGAAGACCGTGAAGGGCTGCCTGAAATCCTCCAAGGTGAAAACAGTTCAGGTAAAGGTCGGAAAGAAGAAGGATAACAAGAAATATGTAAAATCCTACAAGAAGATCTTTACAAAGAAGAATGCCGGCGTAAAGGTTACTGTGAAATAATGAAAGATGTAAACAATGAGTAATTGGATTTTTCATTGCGAGACGTCATATCCTGTGATACATTATCCGTAGGGCGGGTTTTTACGTGACGGCTTTACACATCAATCATCCTTTTAAGGAGAGGATATCTATGACAGATTTCAGTGATTTCCAGTGGACCAGAGAGCCGAAAGCATGCTGCATTCAGGACGGCCGCATAGAGGTGACCACCGCTCCTCATACGGACCTGTGGCAGCGGACGTATTATCACTTCCGAAATGATAACGCGCCGGTCTTTCAGATGGAGACGGAGGAGAAGTTCTTTTCTTTTGTCGTGAAGACGGACTTTACGCAGAGCCATCACCGGTTCGATCAGTGCGGCATCGTGATGTATCTGGATTCGGAGAACTGGCTTAAGGGTTCGGTGGAATATGAAAATGATTCCTTCCAGCATCTGGGCTCCGTGGTGACAAATCATGGTTATTCGGACTGGGCGACCACGGCTATTCCCTCGGATGTGAAGGTGATGTGGTACCGCTTCAGCCGCCGGGAGGATGACTATTGCATTGAGTGCTCCCGGGATGGCAAAAACTTTACCCAGATGCGTGTCTGCCACATGTGGGAGGGTGCGGGGAAGATCCGCTTTGGAATCTATGCCTGCAGCCCGGAGGATTCCAGTTTTACGGCGGTGTTTTCCGATATGGAGATCACGGAATGCAAGTGGCTGGCGCACGATGGCCAGCAGCCGGACTAAAAACGGTATATTCATAATCTACCGGATGATGCTGTAAGGCCTTATTTACTTGATAGCTTCTTACCTGGTAGATTCCCGTTCCGCAATGGAATATCCGAGAAGAATCTCGTGATCTTCACTGGCGTGCTCTTCCATAATGTCTAAAAGAAGCCCGGCGGCACATTCGCCGCTTTCGTGGTAGGCCAGCCGCACCGTGCTCAGGCTCGGCCTGGTCACACGGGACAGCTCGGAATCGCCGCAGCCGGAGATCATGACCTGCTCCGGGATCTTTACGCCGCTTTCCTGCAGGTACTGCATGCTGCCGACGGCAATTCGGTCGGTGGCGCAGACCACTCCGTCCATATCCGGATATCTTGCCCACAGATCCGCCATCCGGCGGCGGGCCGCTTCTACGGTAAAATCTGTGATCATGGTCCGATTCGCCAGCTCCGGAAGTCCTGCGTCGCGGACAGCATCGCAATAAGCCCGGCGGCGTTCTGTCCCTACGGCATGATCCTCCGGGAGCACGCCCATATAGGCAAGGCGCTTCCGTCCTTTGCGCAGCATGCGGGTCGTCATATCATATATGGCGTGATAGTCATCGTGGAAGACACAGGAATATCCTTCCAGCTTTTGCCCTACGATCACCAGCGGCAGCTTTTGTTCCTGAAATACACGGTAATGACGCTCTGTAAATACGGTGGCCGCCAGGATTACGCCGTTCACCTGCCGGGCGTTCCATAGCCCAAGGTGCTCCAGCTCTGTGTCAGGATCGTTGTTGGTAATAGACAGCATGATATGGTATCCGGCGGATTCCAACCGTTCCTGAATGCCGGATACAACGGCTGTCATAGAGTAGGAATCGATGCGGGGGATGATCACGCCTACCAGGTTTGTTTTTTTCATGCGCAGGTTCTTTGCCTGCACGGAGGGCCGGAACCCCGTTTCCTCCACTACCCGACGGATGGCTTCTCTTTTTTCTTCTGAAATGTACCCCTTGTTGAAATAGCGGGAAACCGCCGCGCGGGATACGCCGGCCATTCTGGCAACATCACTGATATTCATAGGTTGACTCTCCTTTTATAGAAAATCTGACCGTTTCAACAGAGCCGCCGGAATACGGCGGCTCTTCGCATATCGGTGTTTTGTTGTCTCCTGCGGATTAGTCCGCCTTGTACGGTGTGCGGCGGATGTTATCGCGCACTTTCAGGATCATGCTGGGCGATACGGAAAGCTCGTCCAGGCCCATGCGCACGAAGGTCTCCGTCAGCTCCGGATCTGCGCCGAGCTCGCCGCAGATGCCGGCCCACTTGCCGTACTTGTGGGCGTTTTCAGTTACCATCTGAATCAGACGAAGGATCGCCGGATGGTGCGGGTTGCTGAAGGCGTCCAGTTTGTTGTTCTGACGGTCGATAGCCAGGGTGTACTGCGTCAGATCGTTCGTGCCGATGCTGAAGAAGTCCACCACCTGGGCCAGATCATCACTGATGATGGCGGCCGCAGGCGTCTCGATCATGATGCCCTGTTCGGGATCCTTATAGGCAATGCCCTCTGCATCCAGTTCGGCCTTTACCTCATCCACGATGGCATAGATTTGTTTCACTTCATCCACGGAAATGATCATGGGATACATGATGGCCAGTGTTCCGTAGACGCTGGCACGCAGGAGGGCGCGCAGCTGTGTCTTAAAGATCTCCGGCTGTGTAAGGCAGATGCGGATGGCGCGGTAGCCGAGCGCCGGATTTTCTTCCTCGTCCAGGTTAAAATAATCGACCTTTTTGTCAGCGCCGATGTCGAGCGTACGGATGATGACCTTCTTTTCACCCATGGTCTCCAGCACCGTCTTGTAGGCCTCGAACTGCTCGTCTTCCGTGGGGAAGTCATTGCGGCCGAGATACAGGAATTCGCTGCGGAACAGGCCGATGCCTTCTGCGTCGTTGTCCAGGACATAGTTCAGATCGCCGACATTGCCGATGTTCGCGTACAGGTGGATCTCCCGCCCGTCAGGCGTAACGGTGGGCTGGCCCTTGAGCTGCTGCAGCAGGGCGGCCTTTTCTTTTTCTTCGGCGATGCGTTTCTGGGCATATGCCTTCGCATCCTCATCCGGCTCAAAGGTCACCTCACCCGCGAATCCGTCCACGATGGCGGTCATCCCGGTCTGAAGTGCATCCAGATCCATCGGGACGCCGATCAGCGCAGGAATGTTCATCATGCGGGCCAGAATGGCGGTATGGGAATTCGTGGAGCCGTGTACGGTCACGAATGCCAGTACCTTATCCTTATCCATGCGGACCGTCTCACTGGGCGTCAGATCGTCTGCCACGATCACGCTGGGTTCGATGGAGCCGAAGTCCACATCGGCGCGTCCCTGCAGATTACGGACGATCCGGCCGGCGATATCCTTGATATCGGCGGAACGGGCTTTGAAGTATTCGTCCTCCATTTCGGCGAACATCTGGGCAAAGCTTTCTCCGGTGGTCTGGACAGCGTATTCTGCGTTCACTTCATCATCCGTGATCGCGCTCTGAATGGCTTCCTGGAAATCATCGTCATCGATCAGCATCTGGTGCACTTCAAACAGGGCGGCGCTTTCTTCTCCGACGGTCTCCATGGCTCTGTCATAGAGCACCTGCAGCTGCTCCTTGGCCTGCTCGCAGGCGGCTTCCACCCGGGAGAGCTCTGCCTGCGGGTCCTCTGCATGCAGGCGGACAACGGGCTCATCCTCATTTTTCATCACCAGGATAGGGCCCATGGCGATATTGTTGTAAACAGTTTTCCCCGAAAACTTCTGCATGTTATGATCCTCCGGTTCTTCTTTTTAGAAGTTGTCCTCGAAGAACTTCTCGATGATGGGAGCAACGGTCTCTTCATCGTCACCCTCGATGGTGACAACGACCTTCTGGCCGCACTTTACGCCCAGGCCCATAACTGCCATCAGCTTTTTCGCTTCGGCAGCCTTGCCGGCTTCGTTGGTGATGGTGATCTTGCTGGCATATTTCTTGACTTCTTTGGCCAGAATGCCGGCGGGTCTTGCATGGATACCTACTTCGTCCTTGATGATGTACTCAAATGTCTTCATTTTTCATACCTCCATGATATTTTTATGATTTCACCGGAACCGGTCTTCCCGGTTCCGGTTTATATTCAGGTCTTGCGAGAATCAGTCTGTCGTAATCTTCACGTTCTCGTAATCGTCGCTGTTGGTCAGCAGTACGACCACGGTGTCCGGGTGATTTGCGGCAGCGATGGCGTCGCGGTCGAAGTGCATGATCACCTGACCGGCCTTTACTTCATCGCCCTCGGCGACCAGCGGCTCAAAGCCCTCGCCGTTCATGGCGACAGTGTCTACGCCCACGTGGATCAGCAGTTCCATCTCGCCGGGGCCGGTGATGCCGATGGCGTGTTTGGAATCCGCAACAGAGGAGACTACACCGTCAAACGGGGCAAATACGATGCCCTCGGTGGGCTCGACGCCAATGCCTTCGCCCAGGATGCCGGCCGCGAAGGTCTCATCCGGGATCTGGTCCTGAGGGATGACCTTGCCGATGGCGGGCTGCATGATGGTGCCGGCTTCGCAGGTGATAACAGCTTTTTCAGGGGCCTTCGGGGCGTCTGCCTTCGGAGCGGCTTTCTTCTTGGGTTCGTCCTCTTTCCAGGTGATCCAGGTCAGCACAAAGGCAATGCCTGCGGCGATGAGCAGCATGATGGCGTAAAGCGGAATGTTGTCGATGGCCAGCAGTCCGGGGATACCGGTCACGCCGTACGTGGTAGCGCCGATCTTACTCAGGGCACCGAACCAGGCACCGATGGCACCACCGATCATGCCGCACACGAAGGGCTTCATGAAACGGAAGTTCACACCGAAGATGGCAGGCTCTGTGATACCCAGGGAAGCGGACAGAGAGGAGGGCAGCGCCACGGATTTGGTCTTGGCGTTCTTGGCCTTGATGGCGACCGCAAGGCAGGCGCCGAACTGCGCAAAGTTCGCGGAGGATGCGATAGGCATCCAGATATTCTTGCCCAGCTCGCCGGAGAGCATGCCGGCTTCAATAACATTATACATATGGTGCAGACCCATGACAACGGTCAGCGGGTAAATAGCACCCATAACAGCGGAACCGATACCGAAACCAACGGTGATCAGCACCTGCGCGCCGGCCAGCACCGCGTTCTCGAACATGGAGAAGATGGGGCCGATGATGGTGAAGGTGATGAAGACCGTGGAGAGCACGGTGCACAGAGGGGTGATGAACAGGTCCAGCATCTCCGGTACATGCTTGTGCAGCCATTTTTCGATGACGCACATCAGCGCCACGGCCAGGATAACAGGGATAACATGGCCCTGATAGCCGACACGCTGAACCTTAAAGAACAGCAGATGCCAGGTGGGAATCACACCGTCCGTTACGCCGAAGAAGCTGTTGATGGCGTCCGGATTGGCTACGTTCCAGGCATTCAGCAGTCCGGTGTGGATCATACACAGACCGACCACGGCGCCAAGGAAAATGTTTCCCCCGAAAACACGGGCGGTACTGATGGCGACCAGCACAGGCAGGAAAGCGAAGGCGGCGTTGGATACCATATCCAGGAATCCGTACCAGTCGGTGGAGGCAAATCCGGGGATCGCCTTACCGAGAGCTTCCACCAGACCCATCATCAGACCGGCGGCCACGATGGCAGGCAGGATGGGAACGAACACATCGCCGGGGACCTTCAGGATGCGCTTCCACAGGGGCGCCTGGGAAGCGGCGGCCTTCTTTACGTCCTCCTTGGACGCCTCTGTCAGGCCAGTGATCTTCAGGAACTCGTCATAGACTTTGTTGACGGTGCCGGTGCCGATGATCAGCTGAAGCTGACCGTTGGATTCGAACATACCCTTAACGCCGTCAACCTCCTCCAGTGCGGCTTTGTCGATCTTGCTGTTATCCGCAATGACCAGACGAAGCCTTGTTGCGCAGTGAGCGGCACTGATGATATTATCCTTCCCGCCTAGGTGACTGAAAATGTCACTCGCGCATTTTGCGTAATCCATTGCCATTTCTTTCTCCTCCGTTTTGTTATTTATTATAAAGCCCAACCGTGCTTTACAAACATGTGATACAGACCGTCCTCATCCACGCGCGGGGCGATCTCATGGGCGATGGCCTTCATTTCCGAACTTCCGTTTTCCATGCAGATGGCCAGGCCTACGGTTTCCAGCATTTCTCTGTCATTGTTGCTGTCGCCGAAGCCCACGGAATCAGCGATGGACATCCCCAGGTGTTCGCAGACGCGCCGGATGCCCTGTCCCTTGTCGAAGCTGCGGTTCACCAGCTCGCCGTTGATGATACCGGCTTCGCCCTGTTCCTGGATCACAAAGGCAAAATCCTTTTCCAGCAGGCGTTTGGGTTCCTCCAGCTGAGCCATGTCGTTAAACATCATGACAACCTTGTAGATCGGATCCCCGGCATATTTTTCCATGGGTTCAATGTGCAGGGATTGTTCCAGCTGTTCTCGCCACCGCAGCAGCTCGCTGTTGCCGGTGCTGCCGGCGTAATCCTTCAGGAATTGCTTGAAGGATTCGTCCGTATAGGAGGCATCCCGGCACTCCACGGTGCGGAATACGCCGTTTTTCTGCAGGCTCTCCAGAGCCGTTTTCTGTTGTTCCGGCGTCATGGGGCAGTCGTAGATGACATCCTCCCCGCAGACAACATAACCGCCGGAGCTGCTTACATATCCGTCAAAGCCAAATTTCAGCAGCGGCGACAGCATACCCGGATTCCTGCCGGAGCATAAAAAAACCCTGTGGCCGTTTTCCCTGGCCTGCGCGATGGCGCGCAGCGCAGAGGCGGGAGGTTCATTGCTCCCCGGCATTGTTAGGGTACCGTCAATGTCTAAAAAGATAACCTTGTTGTTCATGAGTTGATCTCCACCAGGAACAAGATGTTCATGTTCTGTTATAGAGGGATATTGTGAAATCGGTTTCATTCTACGAATTTATCACAAGTTGCACGGGTTTACAATGAATAATTTTTAATCCGAATATAATTATTATAAATAGGTGTGGAGAATTATGAAGGAATCCTGCCGCAGCCGACCAATCCTGCCGCGGCCGACCCCGACCATATTACTTGAAAATATGGAAAAGATGAGGTATCATGAAAAATACGGAATGTTTACAGACAGATATTCCGGATAACAGTACTAGGATGCAGCAATATATCGGGGGAGGAAGTCGTATGGAGGGCCGCGGAAGAAAAACGACTATGATCGCAACAGCCGGCGGCATTCTGCTGGTCGCGATTCTGGTGTTCGGCACCATGTGGACAGGGCAGCGCGCCCGTACGGATACGGAAGAGGCAGTCCGCTCCGTCAGCTTGCTCTATCTGGACGAGCTGGCCGGGCGTAGAGAGCGGGTCGTTGCCGATAATTTGCGTGATAAGGTCAATGTTATAAATACCGCATTGGAGCTCATGACGGCGGAGGACCGGTCCGACATGGAGCACCTGCAGGCTTATCAGTTAGAGATGAAGCGCCTGTTCGCGCTGGAAAAATTTGCTTTTGTGGATGAGGATGGTCTGATCTATACCTCCACCGGCCAAAAGACGGATATCGATGAATACCGCTTTGATTATCATACGCTGAACGGCCCGGATATTTCCGTAAAAAACCTGGACGGCGAGGAGAAACAGGTGATCGTGGCGGTGCCGGTGGATATTTCCTTCGAGGGGAAAAAGCTTGTGGTCTGCTTTATGGAGATCGACATGCAGGAAATGCTTTCCGGCGTGTCCATGACAGGGCAGGAAAACGGAACCACCTTCTGCAACATCTATACCTCCGATGGTATTGCCTTAAGCAACACCGTTCTGGGCGGTCTGGCCATGGAAGACAACCTGTTGGAAGCCATGGAACAGGCAGATTTTGAGAATGGCTATTCTTATGAACATCTCCGGGAGGATTTTGCAGAGGGCCATAAAGGTGTCGTAAGCTTCACCTACAGCGGCATCCGCGAGACGCTGAGCTATGTTCCGGTGGATGGCACGGACTGGCTGCTGACCTATCTGATCCGGGAAAGCGTGATCAGCGAGAATATCAGTTCTGTTTCCGGCAACATTATCCGGCGAAGTCTTTTACAGTCGCTGCTGACGTTGGTGATAATGCTGGTTCTGCTTGTCTATATCATTCGGCAGAACCGGAAGAACATGCATCTTCAGATCGAAAAGGAGACGGCAGATGCGGAGAACCGCATAAAGCAGGCGGATCTGGAGCAGCGTCTGGCTCTGCAGGCGGAACTGCTGGCGCAGAAGGAGCGGCAGGAGCAGCAGGAGAATATGATCACCTCGCTGGCCGCCGATTACCGGAGCGTCTATTATCTGGAACTGGATGAGGATAAGGGCATCTGCTATCAGCCCCGGAGCGACCTGCACGGATTCGCGGCCGGGGAGCGATTCCCGTATGTGAAAGCAGTCACCAATTACTGCAATACCTATATCCTGGAGCCTTATCGGGAAGAGTTCCTGCGGTTCGTGCAGCCGGATAATATCCGGGCCGGCCTGCGGGAAAACCCGGTCATTTCGTACCGTTACATGATCAACGTGGGCGGAAAGGAATCCTACGAAATGATCCGCTTCGCGAGCGTGCATCTCCCGAATGAGCGAAAGGATGCGCCGGTGAATTACGTGGGCGCCTGCTTTACGGACGTGGATCTGGAAACGCGCAAGACCCTGGAACAGCAACAGATACTTTCTGACGCGCTGGGGGCGGCGGAGCAGGCAAGCCGCGCCAAGACGTCCTTCCTCTCCAGCATGAGCCATGAGATCCGCACGCCCATGAATGCCATTATCGGGCTGAATAATATTGCCATGAACGACCCCACGGCGTCCGACAAGGTAAAGGAATATCTGACAAAGATGGGCGCCTCCGCGCAGCATCTGCTGGGCATTATCAATGATATCCTGGATATGAGCCGCATTGAATCCGGACGTATGGTCATCAGGCACGAGGAATTTTCCTTTGCCAAGGGGCTGGAGCAGGTGAATACCATTATCAGCGGTCAGTGCCGGGACAAGGGCTTAAGCTACAGCTGCCGCACGCAGGGTAAGATTGACGACTACTATATCGGCGACGACATGAAGCTGAAGCAGGTGATGATCAATATCCTGGGCAACGCCGTAAAGTTTACGCCGAAGGGCGGCAGTGTTACCTTCCTGATTGAGGAGGGGGCGCGCATGGACGGGATGGCGACGCTGAAATTTGTGATCAGCGATACAGGCATTGGCATGAGCAAGGACTATCTGCCGCATCTGTTTGATCCGTTCAGTCAGGAGGATTCTTCTACCACCAACCGCTATGGCAGCACCGGTCTGGGCATGCCTATCACAAAGAGCATCATAGAGATGATGAACGGGACCATTGAGGTGGAGAGCGAAAAGGGCGTGGGAACGACCTTTACCGTGACCGTGACGCTGGGCGAATCCGATCGGACGGATTCAGGCGCTGCCGAAGGAGAACTGCAGCCGCATGAGATGAGCGTGCTGGTGATCGATGACGATACCATTGCGCTGGAGCACGCCGAAATCGTCCTGGGACAGGTGGGCGTCAGCTGCGAGACAGCGGAATCCGGCTGGGAAGGCGTTAATAAGGTCCGCATCCGCCACGGCCGCCGGGAGGACTACGACCTGATCCTGGTGGACTGGAAGATGCCGGAAATGGATGGCGTGGAGACCACACGCCAGATCCGAGATATTGTGGGCCACGATACGCCAATCATTATTCTGACTTCTTATAACTGGGATGAGATCGCCGACGAGGCGCGCGAGGCGGGGGTAGATACTTTTGTGTCTAAGCCGCTGTTCGCGGGCACGGTGATGGATGAGTTCCGGGAGGCTTTCAAGCGGAAGAATGAAGCGCTGGTGCAGCGCACCGCGGATCTTCGCGGGCGGCGCGTGCTGTTGGCAGAAGATATGCCCGTGAACGCGGAGATCATGATGATGGTCCTTTCGATCCGTGAGATGGAGGTCGACCTGGCCGAGAACGGGCAGATTGCGGTGGAGAAGTTCGCGGCCGCAGAGCCCGGATATTATGCCGCCATCCTGATGGATATGCGGATGCCTGTCATGGACGGCCTGGAGGCCACCCGGAGGATCCGCGCCATGGAACGGCCCGACGCGAAGGAAATTCCGATCATCGCGCTGACGGCCAATGCGTTCGATGAAGACGTGCAGCGGAGCATGCAGGCCGGCCTGAACGCACACCTCTCCAAGCCCGTCGAGCCGGAGATCCTGTTCGAGACACTGGAAGAGTTGGTAAGGTAAGCGGCAGCAGCGAAAGTATATACTGTATGAGGCGGGGATAGGCATGTCTGCGGTGGAGTCTGCGGGCCTGCATATATACATGTACAAAAGGTAGGAAATATTATGAAATATTTGATCATAGGCGCCGGCGGGACCGGCGGAACGGTGGGGTTTTACTTAACGCTGGCGGGACGTGACGTCACGCTGGCGGCCCGCGGGGAACACCTTCGGGTGATGCGGGAAAAGGGTCTGACTATGTCCCGGCCGTGGTGCCACACCCGGCAGACGATTGCGGTAAAGACACTGGATACCGAGGCGGTGTCCGCAGCTGCGGAGCAGGATGCTGCGTGTGCTGAGAGTGTCGCCGGGGATGCGCAGCAGGATGCACTGTCCGGAACCCCGGACGTGATCCTGGTGTGCGTGAAAGGGTATTCCCTGGATTCTGTGGTGCCGCTCATCCGGCAGACCGCAGGTCCTTCAACCATCGTAATTCCGATTCTGAATATTTATGGAACCGGGGAGAAGCTGCAGGAAAAACTACCGGAGCTTACGGTGCTGGACGGCTGCATTTACGTGGCGGCCAATATCCGGGAGCCCGGGACGCTTGTGCAGAACGGAGAGATCCTGCGGGTGATCTTCGGCCTGCGGGATGAATCGACCGCGTCGCCGGAATTAATGGCCCGTCTGGAAGAGATTCAGGAAGACATGCGCGCCTGCGGAATCGACGGATGCTTTTCTCATCACGTGCGGCGCGACTGCCTGAAGAAATTCTCCTACGTTTCCCCGGCCGGGGCGGCGGGACTTTTCTACGACGCGACTGCCGGAGATTTCCAGAAAGCAGGTCCCCAGCGGGAAATGCTGATCGCTATGATGCGGGAGATCACAGCACTGGCGGATGCCATGGGCTGCGGCTTTGACGAGGACTGCGTAAAGAAAAACCTGGACATTATGTCCAAGCTGGATCCCGCCTCCGGGACTTCCATGCAGCGCGATATCGCAGCCGGCCGCCCGTCAGAGATCGACGGTCTGGTCTACGAAGTCGTTCGGATGGGAGAACGCTGCGGCGTATCCTTACCCACCTATCAGGCAGCCGCCATGCTGCTGAAGAAGAAATACGGCGAAGGTTGAAGCTGCAGGCGAAGGAATAAAAAGAATAGCTTCCGTTTCCTGCTGATATATTCCGTATGGGAATAACGGGACGTGCATAAGCGGGAAAAATCTGCTATACTGAAGCTGAGGTAAATGATCATGACCATTACACAGCTTCGATTCTTTATCGTGGCGGCGCAGATGGAAAATCTGTCCAATGCCGCTTCCACATTGTATATCTCCCAGTCTTCGCTCTCCAAGAATATCGCTTCGCTGGAAAACGAACTGGGCGTCCGCCTGTTTGACCGAAAGGGAAAGAGCCTCCGCCTGAATGCCGCGGGAGAAAAATTCCTGCAGAGCTGCCAGCGCATTACCGGAGAACTGGATGAGGCACTGGATGCCCTGCGGCAGATCGACAGTGCCCGGAACGTACGGATCCACATCGGTGTTGAAGGGGAAATCGGTCCGCTGGTGGCCTGGATGGCGGATTTCCAGAACATGCATCCGGAGGTGTCCTTCGAGGTGGACAGCAGTCTGGGAGAAAATGAGCATCCGGATATTAATGATTATGAGATCATGGTCTACCCGGAGAGCCAGAAATACAACCGCTTCCGGGGGTATTCCTATTATTCAGACGAATACTTTCTGGCCCTGCCGCGCGGCGCGGAGACGCTGGAACTGAAGGGGCCGGTCTCCAACCGGGAGCTCAGCGGAAGGAACATGGTTTTTCTGCACTATGGGGATCAGAGTTATGAATATCCCCGGCAGGTGTGCCGGTCCCTGATGATCGAGACGACGGCAGAACACCATGTGGACAGCGAGATCCTGAAGCATAAGATGATCGCGGAGGGAATCGCCGTGGGGTTTGTGTCCTCCGAAAACCGCGCTTACTATCAGGATGACCCGCAGATCCTTCTGAGGCCGCTGGTAAGCAGCCGCTTCACCAGGCAGATCATGATCTGTTTCAAACGGGAGAAGCATCTGAGCGCGCTGGCCAAAGAGTTCTGCGACTACGTAAAAAGCTGTCTTTCTATTGAGGAATAAGTGCCAGCTTTCGACTGTCCGCAGCCAGCACATCTACGATATCATAGATCCGGCGGCAGTTCCCCACGGGGATCAGCCATTCCGGAAGCTTTCCGTCCTTCATCAGCGGATCCGCAAGTCGCCGGTCCGGGATCAGTCCCGTGGCGGTGATCAGGGTGTCGCAGGAGAGGAACGATTCCTTCCCGGTGGGAAGATGACAGATGGTAACTCCGGTCAGATGCCTGTCTCCGTGCAGGCGGGTGACGGTAGACTGCAGTATCAACGGAATGTTAGCCGCTTCGAGGTATTCCCGGCGATTGCGCGGGAGTCCCCCGGGGCGGTCTTTTTGTTCCACCATGGCCAGTACCTGTTTCCCGGCGGCCGCCAGCTGGGCTGCCAGGATCTGCCCTACATCGCCGCTGCCAAGAAAAACGATCCGCTGCCCAATGTCTTGTCCGTATTCATGGACCAGGCCCTGCACACAGCCGGCGGTATAGACGCCGGCGGGCCGGGTGCCGCCAAGCAGCAGGGACTGGGGCGTTCTTTCATAGCTTCCCGCAGCCAGAATGCAGCGTTCAAAGGAGATTTTCTCCAGCCGTCCGGGGCCGGAGAGAACAGCCGTCCGGTCCGGGAGAATGGAAAGGACGGTGGTCCGGGGGCGTACGGTCACGGAGGATTCCCGCAGAAGGCGGCGAAACCTGGCGGCATATTCCTGCCCGGTCAGATCTTCTCCGAACAAGCCCTGGCCGAAGCCTCTGTGTACGCAGCGGTTCAGGATCCCGCCGGGCTTTTCCCCAGGATCCGCCATCACCACGGAGGCACCGGCCTCTGCCAAAGCCAATGCGGCTGCCATACCGGCGGCGCCGCCGCCGACCACCAAAACATTAACATCCCAGCTCATCTTGGATCACTTCCTGTATTTCTGCCAGACAGCGTCCGCCCTGACAGGTTCCCATCATGGCGCCGGTGCGCCTTCTGACAGCCTCGACTGTCGTGGCGCCGCGGTGTACCGCATCCCGCACCTCGCCTTCCGTTACATCCCGGCAGGCGCAAAGAATTCGCCCGTACGCCGGGTGGGATCGTACCAACACCTGACGTTCTTCAAAAGAGCATTCCCGCGGGATCACGGGGCGCTTCCGGATTGGATCAAAGGCCGGATCGGGCTCGCGGATGCCCCGGTTTTGGGCGATGATTGCTGCCAGATGCTCTCCCAGGGCCGCAGCGCAGGTCATGCCGGGGGTCTTAATGCCGATCAGGCTGTAAAATTGCTCCTCCTCCAGGATCACAAAATCCCGCAGGCTCTTATTTTGGTCCGCACCGGTCAGGTACGGGCGGGGCCTGGCGGCGCCGAAGCTCCGCAGCACCTTTTCCGTATCCAGCTCCGGGACGACCTCATGGCAGCGCTCGCGCAGCCAGCGGATGCCGGAGGCTTCCGTGGGAGCCCCAGCCCACTGCGGTCCGTTATGCCCGGGTCCCGCGGGATCTGTGCCGCCGGCGGGATAGAGCGCATCGTCACCGGAAGACGGCACGTCCCGTTCCGTTGGCCCGATCAGCAGGTTCCCGTCTGCCGTGGGGATCAGTGTAAGCCCCTTTCCCTTTTCCTCCGGTTCGTGGAAGATCACGTGGGAAAGGGCGTCGGCGGAGCCATCCTCCAGAAGAAGATAGTCCGCGCCAGTCACCTTCAGCCGCACCGAAGGGCGGCTGATCAGCTCGTGAACGGAATCCGCCGAAAGCCCGGCGGCGTTGATCAGATCCCGGCAGGTATATGCTCCATTTTCTGTGCAAACCGAAAAGCCCTCCGCCTGACGGGAGAGGGCAGTCACCTTTTCGGAAAAAACAAAGCGGGCGCCGTTATCCCGTGCATTCTCGAACGCTGCGATGCCCAGTTCCCAGGGGTTGACCGCGCAGGTGCCCGGCGCGTACAGTCCGCAGGTGATGTTCGCGGAGAGCAGCGGTTCCATCCTGCGGCAGGCATCTCCGTCCAGCAGCTCCAGTCCCGGGACGCCGTTTTTTACGCCGTCCACATATTTTCGCCGGATTACGGCTTCTGCCCTGGGGCCGGCACCTGTCATCAGTGAGCCGCAGGCGCGGTAATTCACGCTCAGGTCCCGGCAGAGCGCGGGAAAATCCCGGCAGGAGCGGACCGTCAGGGCCGCCTTCAGGCTGCCGGGCGCCATGTCATACCCCGGGTAGACAATACCGGAACCGGACCGGGAGATGCCGGTGCAGACATCGTCTGACTGTTCCAGTACAATAACAGAAAGCCCTTGCCTTCGCAGCGCCCGGGCCAGGAAGCAGCCCAGCAGCCCGGCGCCGATCACAATGACATCACTTCGGTCCATTACAGATGTTCCCTGACGGTGCCGGGGGCCTTTACCTCGTAGCCGCCCAGCGCCTCTATGCGGGCGCGGAAGGCGTCGCTCTTCAGCACGCCGATCAGCCGCTGCACCACCTCCGTATCCCAGACGGTATCTGGGATCAGAAGATCATACTGTTCCATGCAGACCGGAACAAAATCCAGGTCATAGAGCTTAGCCGCGGAGTAGATACCCATGCCCGCGTCCGCCGTGCCGGAGGCAATCTGCGCCGCCACGGAGGTGTGTGTGAACTCTTCGCGGTCGTATCCGTAGATGCCGGCCGTGTCAATGCCTTCTTTCCGGCAGAGATAATCGATCAGGATACGTGTGCCGGAGCCCTTCTGCCGGTTCACATACCGGAGCCCGGGCTGTGTCAGATCGGCGATTCCCTGAATGTTTTTCGGATTTCCGGGGGTAATCATGAGTCCCTGGGTGCGGCCCACACATTCCACCAGGCGCACGCCGCCCTGCGGGAAATACCGCTTCAGATAGGCGGTGTTGTAGGTGCCGTCCGTTTCGTTCAGCAGATGAATGCCGGCGGCATGGGTCTCCCCGCGGCGCACCGCCATGATGCCGCCCATGGAGCCTACGTGAGTGGAACTCATAAATAACGTAGGATCGGAGGCGTGCAGCAGGTCGCAGACCTCATCCAGCAGCGGGTCGTGGCTGCCGATCATGACCAGTGTGCGGGAAAGCTCCTCCCGCGGGCGCAGCAGCTTCACTTCTACAGGCTGTCCGGCTTCGTAACCCTCCACGCCCTGGGGAATGGTGAGCAGTCCGTCTGCCTTCATAAAAGAGGAGACAACGCCGCTGCCCCGGTTCAGGGGCGTGGCCATAATGCGATCGCCCACCTGCCCCATGCGCACGCGGACATATTCCTGGTATTTCAGTCCGGAAACAACATTTCGGGACAGGGTGGCGGTGACCGTCTCCACATGGCCGCCCGCCAGACGGTACCACGCATCCAGAAGGGGCTTTAAGAGCTCCTCCAGCACGATGATGCCGGATACGGGGTAGCCGGGCACGCCCAGCACGGGTTTTTTCCCCTGATATCCCAGGATGGCCGGCTTGCCGGGCTTGATGGCGATGCCGTGATAGAGGACCTCGCCCAGTTCCCGGATGACCTCCGCGGAAAAATCTTCCCGGCCGGCGGACGAGCCGGCGTTCAGGAGTACGATGTCACATTCGGAAAGGGCCTGCGCCAGGGTGTTTTTGATATCCTCCCGTACATCTTTTACGATGGGATACACTTTCGGGACGGCATCCCACCGGGTGAGCATGGCGGAAAAGATGGAGGAATTGAATTCCAGAATATCTCCGGGAGCAGGGTCAGACGTGGGCGGGACGATCTCATCGCCGGTAGGGATGATGCCCACCACCGGTTTCTTCAGGACCTCCACCTCCATTACGCCGCCCGCGATCATGGCGCCGATGGCCGCCGGGGATATTTCCATGCCGGAGGGCAGGATCATTTCGCCAGCGCAGATATCTTCCCCGATCTGACGGATGTGCTGCCAGGGAGCCGCCGGCGCGTAGAGCCGCACCGTGCCATCCTCCTGATAGATCACATCTTCAATCATTACCACGGCGTCGCAGTCGTCCGGAATGGGATCGCCCGTATCCACTACCTGAAACTGATCCGTGGTCAGGGTGACGGGTGTTGTTTCGCCCGCGCCGAAGGTCACGGAAGCCTGTAGGGCGATTCCGTCCATGGCGCTGGCGGGGTAGTGAGGTGCGCAGATGACGGCGTATACCGGGACGGCGGTCATGCGTCCGCAGGAACTGCCGGCGGGGATGGTTTCGGTCTCTGCCGCGAAGCCCTGTTCGGTGAGTGCGGCCAGATAATCATTCTTTGCCTGTTCCAGCGGGATATTGGTCAGATATTGAAATGCCATAAGTACCTCCATATATTAATAGGGAAAGATGTCTGTTTCTGTGCCGGCAGGAAGCCCCTCGCAGTCCCGGGATATCAGCATGAATCCGTCAGACCCTGCCAGCGAGGAGATCAGGCCGGATTTTGTGTGGATCGGGGTGGCATAGCGCTGCCCGTTTTCTTCGGTGATACGCACGCCGATGGCTTCGCTGCGGCCGTGATTGGCACTGATCGCTTCTGTAAGCCGGGCCTTTACCGGGAGGTCCTGCAGGATCTCTCCGGTCATTCCGGCAATCATTTCCCGCACGAACAGGCGGGTGATGAAGAAGGCAGCCACCGGATGTCCCGGCAGGCCGAATACCGGCGTATCCCCGGCCAGGCCAAGAATGGTGGGCTTTCCGGGTTTCATGGCGATACCGTGGAACAGCAGCCGTCCACGCCGTTCGATCACTTCTGCCGTGGCGTCCCGGGCGCCTACAGAACTCCCGCCGGAGATCAGCACCGCATCGCATTCGGCGATGGCTTTTTCCAGGGCGTCAGTCAGCAGGCCGGCGTCATCCCGGATGATTCCATAGCTTTTGGTCTGTGCGCCTATTTCACGGCACAGGACATCCAGCAGAACGGAGTTGACGTCCCGGATCTGTCCGCCTGAAGGCACCTCCGAGGGCGGCACCAGCTCGTCCCCGGTGGAGAGAATGCCGATCACGGGGCGGGCGGAGACAGGAACGGACAGGACGCCCATGGCTGCCAGGGCGCCGGCATCTTGCGCGATAAGCCTGCGTCCGGCCGTGAGCACGACTTTCCCCGGATACACATCATCCCCCTTGTAGATCACATTGGCGCCGGGGGAGGCGGGTTTCATGATGCCAATGGTGCCGTCTCCGTAGTCTTCCGTATATTCGATCATGACCACGGCGTCGGCTCCGTCCGGCAGCGCCCCGCCGGTAGGGACATATACGCAGGCGCCTGCCGGCAGCGGACCCTCCGGGTCGCGCCCCATTTCCACCGCAAAGGTAGCCGGCAGAATAGCGGGAATGGAATCTGAGCAGCCGAAGGTATCCGAAGCGCGCACGGCATAGCCGTCCACGGTAGATCGGTCAAAGCCCGGCACATATTCCTGTGCCGGAATATCTTCCGCCAGGATGCGGCCGGCACATTCCGCAAGCGGCACAAATTCGGTATGGGTCTTCCGGCAGCAGTTCGCGCGGATGATCTCCACCGCTTCCTCCGGTGTTCTTACCGTAAACATAGAATGATGGCTCCTTTTTTGTAACGGATAGTTCTGCATAAACAGTTACTTAGAAGATATCATATTCATTTGCGGCAAACCAGTGAAAAAAGGTCTTACAGTTCCATATTCCAAAAAAGAATATAGAATTACTGGAATTCCTTATGAAATTTGATAATATGAAATCAGTTTTCCGGTGACGGAAAAGGCAGATGGACGGTATGCATCATGATGAAAAATACAACGTCTGTCTGGAATATATCATTGTGTTATATGGGAGGAATGAAACATGAAGAAGTGGACAACAATGCTGCTGGCAGGTCTGCTGGCGGCAAGCATGATGACCGCCTGCTCCAGCCAGAGCGCGCCTGAGACCACTGCGGCTGCGGAGACAACAGCTGCTGCGACCGAAGCTGCTGCAGAGACTGAAGCTCCCGCGGAGACCGAGGCCCCCGCAGAGACCGAAGCTGCGGAGACAACAGCTGCTGCCGAGACGGAAGCTGCTGAGGAAGCGGCTGCTGTGGACCTGACGATCCTGAAAGAATCCGATGACAACATGAAGAATACCTATTCTCTGCTGGCTGTAAATCCGGAAGCTTCTTTCACCGATGAGAACGGCAATGCCGTGACGGATGTTGCCATCAATACCGCCGGCGCGGATGCCCTGATCCAGTGGCTGCTTTCTGACGAGGCTTATGCCATCGCTGCAGAGTACGGCCAGGCCGATTTTGGCGACAGCCTGTTCTATGTGCTGGAGGATGCTCCCAAGTATGAGGGTGAGATCGCTGCTGCTACCGATGAGACCAAGACCATCCGCCTGTCCACCACCACGTCCGTGAACGATTCCGGTCTGCTGGGCGCTATGCTGCCGGTATTCGAGGATGAGTACGGCTACACGGTAGAGATCCAGTCCGCCGGCACCGGCAAGGCTATCGCCGCCGCTGAATACGGCAATGCGGACCTGATCCTGGTACATGCCAAGGCGAAGGAAGAAGAATTCGTGGAGAAGGGCTTTGCCCGCACCCTGGAAGGCTTTGATTCCGAGAGACTGAGCTTCCTGTACAACTTCTTTGTGCTGTGCGGTCCTTCTGCGGATCCGGCTGGCGTAGCGAATGCTGCGGATGCCAAGGCTGCTTTTGCTGCCATCGCAGATGGCAAGTACACCTTCATCTCCCGCGGCGACGGTTCTGGCACACACACCAAGGAACTGTCCCTGTGGCCTGAGGAACTGGGGATCACCGAGGATGCCGCGAGCTTTGCGGATTACACGGATTGGTATGTATCTGCCAACGCCGGCATGGGCGCCAGCCTTGTGATGGCCGAGGAGATGCAGGGCTATATCCTGACGGATAAGGCCACTTTCCTGACCTTTGTGAAGAACAACGGTGTTATGGAGTAATTATCTGACCTGATGATATACAGGAGGAGCAGAACGTGCAGACGGCATTGCGAAGGGCTATTATGCTGATCCTCTCCGGGGACCGCGAGCTGATCGATATACTGCTGGTGACCGGCAGAATGAGCATCAGCAGCTCTTTGCTTGCGCTCCTGCTGGGTGTCCCGCTGGGCATCCTGCTGGGAGCCGGCCGTTTCCGCGGCAGAAATGCCCTGATCGTGCTTAACCGCACGCTCATGGGCATTCCGCCCGTGGTGTGCGGTCTGCTTTTTTATATGCTTTTTTCCGGTGTGGGGCCGTTCCGACACATGAAACTTCTGTTTACCGTGCGTATTATGGTCCTGGCCCAGGTGGTCCTGATTACCCCTATTGTTATCGGAAATATGGAAAATTATATCTCCGAGGTGGCGGATCCCATCCGGGAGACAACGGCTGGCCTTGGCGTGGGATGGCCCCACGCGCTCCTGCTGCTGGTCCGGGAGAGCCTGTATACCATCTGCTCCACCTATCTGCTGGCCTTTTCACGTTCCATCGCGGAGGTCGGCGCGGTCTCCATGGTGGGCGGCGCCATTGCATGGAAGACCAATGTTATGACGACCGCGATCATGCAGTATACCAACCGCGGGGATTTCACGCTGGGCGTGGCCCTGGGCCTGATCCTGATGACGCTTTCTCTGGTGGTCAATTCTATGGTCACGCTGCTGCAAAGGAGGATCTCACGGTGAAATCAAAGGCATGTTCCAAAACTTATCAGGGCCGGTGCGTGCTGGATGTCGGAGAGATGACCTGGCAGCCTGGCCGGATCTATGTGTTGATCGGCGCCAACGGCAGCGGAAAATCCACCTTTGCAAAGATCCTGGCAGGGGTCCTGACGTCGGATCAGAAAACACCCGTGCTCCCGCGGGAGGTGAGCGTGGGATACCTGCCGCAGCGTCCTTATGCCTTTCGCATGAGCCTGGAGAAGAATCTGTCCATCGCGGCGAAGGATCCCGCGCGGGCGGAGGAGCTGATCGGCGCGCTCTTACTTACGGAAATCCGGGATAAGGGCGGGAAAAGTCTCTCCGGGGGAGAGACGGCCCGCATGGCGCTGGCCCGTGTCCTCATGCGTCCCTTTGATCTTCTGATCCTGGATGAGCCCTCGGCGGCCATGGACATGGAATCCACCAAACGGGCGGAGGAGGTCATCCGGTCCTACCGTGACCGTACCGGCGCCGCGGTGTTGCTCGTGACCCACAGCATCGGACAGGCCAGGCGGCTGGGAGATGAGGTGCTGTTCTTTCGGGAGGGACACCTGCGGGAACGCGGAGACTGCGCGGTACACCTGGCTGAACCGGAAACGGCGGAGCTTCGGGCCTTTCTGGATTTTTACGGATAATAGGCGGTAACTATTCAGAACCATAAGTCACAGGTGTACAAATTCCCAGAAGGAATAAGGGAAAAAGGTGCTTGGTTGAAGGTTCTTCCGTCATTTGATATACTCTCTATCTATAACAAGGACATATTATATCCCTGCGTACATGCGGGGAGTGAATCAAGAGAAACAAGGAGGTTTTTCATGAGACGTCTGGAAAAGGATGAATCTTTATGCGTCGGATGTCATCAGTGCGAATTTGCCTGTGCAGAGGCGTACTACAAGACCTTTGATCCGGCTTATGCCTGCATCCGGGTCGAGGACGGCTGGGAGAACGGGGAGTACCGTTCCTCTATTCATATCTGCAATCAGTGCGGGAAATGTGCGGAAGTCTGCAATACCTGCGTGATCCAGCCGAACCCCAAGGGCGTGTATATGATCCGCAAGAAAGAGTGTGTCGGATGTCTGATGTGCGTCGGTTTCTGCCCGGAACAGGTAATGGTACAGTCCGACGACCGTCTGGAGCCCAGCAAATGTACTGCCTGCGGCATCTGCACTAAGGTATGTCCCACCGGTGCGATCCGCATTGTGGAAGACTAAGGAGGCCTGAGATGATCCATATTTGCAATGTAGAGCGTTACCATGCACCCTCTGCGGAGGAGCTTCAGGCCCTGCGTGAGTCGCATGTGCTGCTGAAAAAATATGATTATGAGAGAAAGCCGCTGCACCGCGGCTACACCGATAAGATCCTGACCATCGATGTAGGGACCAAGGAGGCCATGATCGCCGATATCCCCGCCGAGGTGAAGGAAAAGTTTATCGGCGGCAAGGGCTACTGCCTGCGCTATTTGTGGGATGCGGTCAATCCGCAGACCCGCTGGGACTCCCCGGAGAACGAAATTGTTATGTCCGCCGGTCCCATCGCCGGCATCACCCAGTACGGCGGCACCGGCAAGACCCTGATCTGCACCATCTCCCCCATGACGGATATTCCGATCGA
Source organism: uncultured Lachnospiraceae bacterium (assembly GCA_946537305.1). Classification (GTDB taxonomy): domain Bacteria; phylum Bacillota; class Clostridia; order Lachnospirales; family Lachnospiraceae; genus UBA3305. The sequence goes on from CAMNFR010000021.1 coordinate 33,557, forward strand.
CTCCAATGTGGGCGGATTCTTTGGACCTTACCTGAAATTCGCGGGCTTTGACGCCCTGGAGATCCGCGGCAAGTCCGATACCGATGTGGTCGTGGTGATCGATGCCACCAAGGGCACCATTTCCTTTGAGGAAGCGCCCATGGAGCATTTTGATGCCCATATCCTGTGCGAAGAGCTGACTGCCCTGTACGCCGACAACGAGAATGATAAGAAGAATATCGCTGTGGCGGCGGCGGGCTCTGCGGCGGATTACTGCAACCTGGGCATGCTGAACTTCTCCTTCTATGATCCCCGGCGCGGCGTGACCAGACTGAAACAGGCCGGCCGCGGCGGCATCGGACGGGTGTTCCGCAATAAGCGCATCAAAGCGCTGGTCTGCAAGATCGGCGGCGTGAAGGCCAACCTGAACGATGTGTATGATTTCGGCCTGATCAACAAGACCGGCCTGAAGTTCCACCGGGAAGTGGCCAACAACGATGCCAAGCAGAACGATATGCGCGGCGTGGGTACGGCGTATTCCCTGCGGACGCTGGCAGATTATGATATCGTTCCTACCCATAACTTCAAATTCGGAGACGCTCCCGGCATCGATGAGATGACGGCGGCGGTGTTCAAAGCGGACTGGCTGACCCAGGGCGCGGCGGACGGCTGCTGGTATGGCTGTTCCATGGCCTGCGCCAAGGCGTCCGACCATTTCCTGCTGAAGACCGGCCCTTATAAGGGACAGCGCGTCTGCGTGGACGGCCCCGAGTATGAGAGCGCGGCCGGCCTTGGACCGTCCTGCGGCATCTATAATCCTCAGGAGGTCCTGGAGATCAACTTCTACTGCGACACCTACGGCCTGGATACCATTTCCTACGGCACCATGACCGCCTTCCTGATGGAATGCTACGAAAGAGGCATTCTGAACAAGGAGCGCACCGGCGGTCTGGACCTGACCTGGGGCAACGCGGCGGACGATCTGGAAATGATGCATCAGATGGCCCGGAACGAGGGCTTCGGCAAGATCGCGGCGTTGGGTATTCACAAGCAGAAGGAATACTTCGCGAAGATGGGCTGGGGCGACATGAACGAAATGAACGATTTCGGCATGGAGCAGAAAGGCCTGGAGTATTCCGAATATTCGGCCAAGGAATCCCTGGCACAGCAGGGCGGCTACGGCCTGACGAACAAGGGACCTCAGCACGACGAAGCCTGGCTGATCTTCATGGATCAGGTGAACAATCAGATCCCTACCTTTGAGGACAAGGCCGAGGCACTGTATTTCTACCCCATGTTTCGTACCTGGTTCGGACTGATGGGCCTCTGCAAGCTGCCCTGGAACGATATCGTTCCGGCCGACAATGCCCTGACAGACGATCCGAAGATGGTGCCGGAGCACGTGGAGAACTACCTGAATCTGTACTACGGCGTCACCGGACAGAAGATCGATACCAAAGAAATGATCCGCCAGTCCGAGCGCGTATATAACTTCCAGCGAATCTTCAACATCCGCATGGGCAAGGGCTTGCGCGCCAACGACGCTATCCCTTACCGCTCCGCCGGCCCCGTGTTCGAGGACGAATATCTGTGGAGAGAAGAGCGCTATGATACCCAGCTGGTGGAGCTGGCCGGCTATACCCCTGAGCAGGTGAAGAGCATGTCCCTGCAGGAAAGAATGGCGGCAACCAGAAAGCACCGCGAGGATCAGTATCAGAAGCTGATCGACGCTGTGTATCCGAAGCGCGGCTGGAACATGAACGGCGTGCCTACCATTGCTCATCTGAAAGAGCTGGGCATGGATCTGCCGGAGCTGCTGGAGATCGTGGAGCCGCTGCAGTAAGAGCCGTTTTTTTTAGAAAGTCGCGGAAAGGAGGAACAACCGATGCAGCTGAATCACAGAGAATATGCCGGTTTCCGGGAAGGAATTACCGTGCAGGATGTCATCGATGAAAACAAATTTACGTGGCCGAAGCTGGTGGTCCGCTGCAACGGGAAGGTCATCTGGCCCCAGGATTATGCGCAGACCGTGTTACAGGAAAACGACGATCTGGAGGTGATCCACCTCCTGGGCGGCGGTTGAAAAGACCGCGACATATGATGAATAGATGAATAAAAAAATTGCCTGCAGCCCCCCTAAATGGGGGAGGTGTGCAGGCAATTTTTTTGTTATCATTTTCATGGAGTTCCTTCTTTGGGTACGTTTTGCGATAAGAACAGGGGGAGGGATTGACCATGAAGAAAAAACCTTTGCAGGTGATCGTGGCGGATGAAGAGATGATCTTCCGGGATTATATGGAGATGGTCTTTCGGCCATTAAAGGATTATCAGATCAAAGCGGTGCTTTCGTGTGCGGAGGATGCGCTGGTGTGGTGTCGTACAGGGCCGCTGCCGGATCTGGTGATCATGGATGTCGTGATGTCCCGCGGGATCAACGGTTTGGCGGCGACCCGTGAGATCAAGAAAAACTGGCCGGTGGTGAAGGTGATCATTGCCACCGCCATGGCGGATGCAGACTGGCTGGAAAAGACCAGGGAAGGCGGGGCTGACAGCATCTGGCTGAAAAACTATCCGGAGCAGTCCCTGCCGGAGGTCATGGACCGCACCATGGCAGGGGAGCATGTCTATCCAAAGACCGTGCCGGATATTATGCTTGGCAATCTGCCCGTAGCCCGCCTGAACCGGCAGCAGCGGGCCATACTGCGCCTGCTGACGGAGGGGCGCTCCAACCGGGAGATCGCGGAGCGGATCTTTCTAAGCCCCAATACTGTAAAAGATTACCTGGATGATTTAATGGAAAAAACAGGCATCCACTCCCGGACCGCGCTGGCGGTCCGCGCCAGCCGCCTGAGGATCGTCGTAAGCGAAAAAGAACTCGCGACGGAGTGAAAAGTGGGTCAGTCTGCTAATAAAAAGTCAAGCAGAAATTAGTGTTTCTGGGAAGTG
>CAMNFR010000022.1 GCA_946537305.1 uncultured Lachnospiraceae bacterium
GCTGGGGAGGCGGCATTTGTCCGCAGCAGAACAGCAGCAGGTACGCTGACGATTCAGACCAAAAAACTCACGAGTAAGAAGGTAGGGAGCAAAGCTTTTTCCAAGACACCCGCGAAGCTGAAAGTGAAGGTGCCGAAGAAGGTGAAGAAGGCTTATAAGAAGTGGCTGTATAAGAAGGGTGTCAATAAAAAAGCGAAGATCAAATAGGACAGTGTATTAACCACAGACAGTGGCCTGCAGGTTTTCTGCAGGCCATTTTCTTTGATTCTGTTTCGGAAAATTTAAATTATTGTTATATTTCATAAAAGGTGTTGATTTTCGAAAGAATCTCATCTACACTTAAGCAGTAACAGGTGGGGGGATGAAAACAGAAGGAGACTCAAATGATCAGTGTAAATCGAATTCTGTTCGTATGTATGGATAATACGTGCCGTTCTATGATGGCGGAAGCTGTCATGAAGAGCGTTCGCAGAGATCGCAAGATCGATGTGGGATCCAGGGGATTGATCGTTCTCTTCCCGGAGCCTTTTAATCCGAAGGCGGTGGCGGTGCTTAAGGGAAACCAGATGGCGCCGGACAAGGCCTACACAGAGGCTCTCTCGGCGGAGGATATCACAGAGAATACCATGATCCTGACAATGACGGCCAAAGAGGCAGAAAAGGCCCGGGAGATGTTCCCGGAGGCACCGTTCATCAGCACACTGGGGGATTTCGCGGGCAAGCCCGGAGATATTGAGGAGCCCCATGGCGGGTCGCTGGCAGAGTATGGCGCCTGCTACGAATATATTGATCTATTGGTAAAGTTTGCGGCGGAAAAGCTGTTCCGCGCGGGGTGATTAGAATGATTGCATTAGGAAGTGACCACGGGGGATTTGCCCTGAAACAGGATATTATGAAGTGGCTGGATGCCCATGGATATGAATATAAGGATTACGGGTGTTATGATGAGAGCTCCTGTGACTACCCGGAATATGCCCGCAAGGTGGCAGACGCGATCTTAGGCGGCGAGTGTGACCGTGGGATCCTGATCTGCGGGACCGGGATCGGCATTTCTATTGCGGCCAACCGGATCCCCGGCATCCGGGCGGGGCTCTGCACGGATTGCTTTATGGCGGAAGCCACAAGACTGCACAACGACGCCAACATTCTGGCACTGGGCGGCCGCGTGGTAGGGCCAGGACTGGCGGAAAAAATCGTGGAGACTTTCCTGACTACGCCTTTTTCCGGGGATGAGCGCCACAGCCGCCGCATCCGTAAGATCGAGGGATAATTTCAAATGAAAAAAATATGGAGGAGAGTGCTGGTGCTGTGCGCCATTTTTCTGGCGGCAGCATCAGCTTTTGTGATATACAGAATGCGCTCCGCTCCGGAGACCGGGGAGGAGGAAACCATCTATGAGGAGTGGGTGGATGCCAGGCTGCCGCTGGTGCATTCCGCCATCGGGGATCACAAGGTGAATATGCTGCACGGCTACACCGGGGAGGTAAAAGCCGCCGCCCTTGAGGATTCTCTGATGATCGCCGATGCGGAAGGAAAGTTGGATCTGACGGTCCTGTGCTACGGCAGCTCGCTGGAAAAGATTACCTGGGAGGCGTACACCCGGGATATGCAGACGCAGATCCTGACCGGAGAGCTGGGTGAGTGGCAGGAAGACCACGACACCGCTCAGTTTACGCTGGATCTTGGGCGGGTGCTGACGCAGGTGAACCGTGAATACCGCCTGGTGCTGCGCCTTGCGACCACCGCCGGGGAAGAGATCGCCTACTATACCCGTGTAAAGAAGGATGGCGGCCTGCACGCGCAGGAGATGCTGGATTACATTTACAGCTTCCATGCGGCTACCTTTGATAAGACAGCGGCCCGTGAATATGCCATCAACTTGGAGAGCGATGAGAGCGCGGACGCGAACACGCTGGCAGAGGTAGATATCAAGTCCACATTCCAGCAGCTGACCTGGGGCGATCTGGCGGCCCAACAGGTGGGCGATGTGAACTGTCAGGTCTTGGAGATGGATGATACCTTCGGCAGCTTTCTGCTGGAGTACGTGGTGGAAGCGGAGAATGCAAGTGAGGAGAAGGATACCTACCTGTGCGAGGAGTACTTCAGCATTCAGTGGTCCACCAAGCGCTTCTATCTGATGGATTACCACAGGACCATGACAGAAGTCGTCAATGGCAATAACAGTCGTCTGGTGGAGGGCGGCCTGGATCTTGGCATTACGGAGCCGAGTCGCGTGTCCGTGCTGAAGGATTCCGAAAACGGACGGATCCTGTTCGCGGAGGCCGGTGAACTCTGGGACTTTAATATTAAGGAAAAGAAGCTGACCCGTGTGTTCAGCTTCCGGGAGGAAAATTCCGAGACCCGTATCGATTATCGTCGTTACAGCATCAAAGCGCTGCAGACCTATGAGAACGGGGATGTTTCTTTCCTGGTATACGGTTACATGAACAGCGGCAGCCACGAGGGCCGTCTGGGCGTATCCTGCATGACCTATCATGCAGAGGATAATGCGCTTTCGGAGGCATTCTTCCTGCCCTACGGCGGGACGTATGAGACCCTGGCTGCTGGCGTGGAGAAGCTTTCCCGCATGAGTACCGGCGGCGATGTGTTCCTGATGGTGGGTGATACGGTGTATTCCATCGACTGGGAAGGCGGCGAGGTAGTCGTGCTGGCGGATCATGTTTCCAACCGGAACCTGGTGGTCAACAGTGACATGACAGCCGTAGCCTGGAAGATGGACCGAAAGGAAGGCGAGGCCGGCAGTGTGGAAATCCTCTATCTGGATACGGGCGATACGCAGATCGTGGGCGGAAATTCCGGCGATCTGGTGACGCCGCTGGGCTTTATGGAGGAAGACTGTGTGCTGGGAATCGCTCATGAGGGCGAGAGTGCCCTGGCCGGCGCCGAGCGCGTGGAGCCTTACTATGCGTTGACCATCCGCAGCCGTTCCGGTAAGGAGGAGGCGCATTACGAGACGGATGGCGTCCGTTTGTACCATGTGAACGTGGAAGAAGGTCAGGTAACGATGGACCGCCTGCAGCAGCAGGGGGATACCTGGAATGTGGTGGATCCGGATTCTCTGATACGCAACAGCCATCCCGGCACGGGGAAGGATGAGACCTTCGCCGCGCGCCTGGATGACCTGAAGAAGAGAGTCTATGCCATTCAGACCGGAGGTGTTGCCGGCGGGAACCTGAAGGTCGTTCGCCCGGACCGGGCACAGTTTGCCGCCGCCGATTCCATGGAACTTCCGGCGGAGGAGACGGCAGAGATCACTTATTACGCGTATGCCAGAGGGCATATCGCGCAGGTCTGCGCCACAGCGGGCGAAGCCATCGCGGCGGTCTATGACCGCATGGGTGCTGTCACGGATTCTACCGGGCGGCTGGTCTGGTACCGCACGGGACGGCAGACACAGGTGTCTCTGGCGGTCGCCAACAGCACCACGGACGTCGCCGGAAGCCGCCGGGAATGCCTGCGGCAGATCCTGGCCATCGCCCGGATGGATAATTCCCTGCTGGAGCGGGTGACGGATGACATGTCCTCCATGGATGCCATGAACACCCTTTTCCCGGGACAGGCCGTGAACCTGACGGGGGCGCCGCTGCGCGCGCTGCTGCTCTTCCTGGACCGTGAGACACCGGTGCTGCTGATGGATGAGGAGCAAAAGGCCGTTCTGATCGTGGGGTATGACCAGTGGAATATCAAGCTGTTCGACCCTGTGCAGGGGAAATCCTACAAAATGGGCCAGCAGGATGCCACGGACTGGCTGGCTGGCGGCAAGATTTCCGCCATCGGATATTTAACAGAATAAAATGCTAAAAATTGACATTTAGGGATTTGCCATTTACAAATGCGAACTCATGTGTTACAATGTTCCATACGAAATGTTTCTTTTTTGCGCCTTAAATTAAAAATGTGATAATAATGTTACGTAGATATTACGTTTGGGGCGGCGCAGATAGGCGGCATCTCTGTATGCTGTGAAAAAAAGAGGAGACAGGTATGCAATATATTATGAAGGGTGGCAACCCTCTGGTAGGTGAAGTACACATCAGCGGCGCAAAAAATGCGGCGCTGGGAATACTTGCTGCCGCTGTAATGACAGATGAAAGCGTGACCATCGACAATCTGCCCGATGTGAACGATATAAATGTAATGCTGGATGCGCTGACCGAAATCGGCGTGGTGGTGGACCGTATCGATGCCCATACCGTGAAGATCAACGGCGGCAATATTCATACGGTGCATGTGGATAACGAATATATTCGCCGCATGCGCGCGGGCTACTACCTGATCGGGGCCCTGCTTGGCAAGTACAGCCATGCGGAGGTAGCCCTCCCCGGCGGCTGTGATATCGGCAGCCGGCCCATCGACCAGCATCTGAAGGGCTTCCGGGCCCTCTCCGCGACAACGCGGGTGGAATACGGTATGGTGATTGCGGATGCCAGACATCTGCGCGGCGGCCATGTATTTATGGATATGGTCTCCGTAGGAGCCACCATCAATGTTATGCTGGCAGCAGTGCTGGCGGACGGCAATACGATCATTGAAAACGCAGCCAAGGAACCCCATGTGGTGGACGTGGCCAATATGCTGAACTCCATGGGCGCCCGCGTGCGCGGCGCCGGCACGGATGTCATCCGCATCCGCGGGGTATCTCATCTGCACGGGACGGAGTACTCCATTATTCCGGATCAGATCGAAGCCGGTACCTTTATGTTCGCCGCCGCCGTGACCCGGGGCGACGTAACGGTGAAGAATGTGATCCCCAAGCACATGGAGGCTATTTCCTCCAAGCTGATCGAAATGGGCTGTGAGATCGTGGAAATGGATGATACCATCCGTGTGGTCGGACGGCCCCGGCTGGAGTCATGTAATGTGAAGACGCTTCCGTATCCGGGATTCCCCACGGATATGCAGCCGCAGATGGGCGTGGCGCTGGTGCTTGCTCACGGAACCGGCGTGATCACGGAAAGTATTTTTGAGAATCGCTTTAAATATGTGGGCGAGCTGGCCAAGATGGGCGCCCAGATCAAAGTGGAAGGCAATGTGGCCGTGGTATACGGTACGGATCGCCTGACCGGCGCGGATCTGGTGGCACCGGACCTTCGGGCCGGCGCGGCGCTGGTACTGGCAGGACTGGCCGCCGAAGGCATCACCACCATCGATGATATTCACTATATTCTGCGTGGCTATGAAGCTTTTGATGAGAAGCTGCGCGGCCTGGGCGCTGTCATCGAGACCGTAGAAAACGCCAGAGAAGCACGGAAATTCCGGCTGCAGGTGGTGTAAATAATTGTGTCTTCAGAAGAGAGCTGACTCAACAAGAATGCGAATATGTATAGCATATACTGGTTGACAAGTATGCACTCACGGGGTAATATAGCACTGTCACATCCGGGAAATACCCGGAATTACAATAGAATACGGAACGCGGACTCTTATTTCGAGTGGTGGAGACGAAGGATCGATGATACCACAGCAACCCCAGCAAGCTGGAAGGTGCTAACACGGAGCGAGAAATCGAACAATAAGAGGATTCGGAATTGAAAGAGCTTTTATGCGGCCGGATCCCTTAGGGAGCCGGCCGTTTCGATTGACAGGAGGATCATACATGGAAAGAACATTGTTTACCTCGGAATCCGTAACCGAGGGCCATCCCGACAAAGTGTGCGACCAGATCTCTGATGCAGTGCTGGACGCCATCATGGAACAGGATCCCATGGGCCGTGTGGCCTGTGAGACCGCCTGCAACACAGGTTTTGTGCTGGTCATGGGAGAGATTACCACCTCTGCCCAGATTGATATTCCCGCCATCGTGCGTAAGACCGTGACCGAGATCGGTTACGACCGCTCCGAATATGGCTTTGACGGGAACACCTGCGCCGTTCTGACTTCCATCGACAAGCAGTCTGCGGATATCGCCATGGGCGTGGACCGCGCGCTGGAGGTGAAGGAAGAGACCATGAGCGAGGAAGAAATCGGCAACTTTGGCGCCGGCGATCAGGGCATGATGTTCGGATTTGCCAGCAACGAGACAGAGGAGTTTATGCCGTATCCCATCGCGCTGGCCCATAAACTGACAAGAAAGCTGACGGAGGTCCGCAAGGATGGCACGCTGCCCTATCTGCGGCCGGACGGCAAGACCCAGGTGACCGTGGAATATGATGAGAACGGCAAGCCGGCCCGGCTGGACTGCGTGGTGCTTTCCACCCAGCACGGCCCGGATGTAACGCAGGAGCAGATCCACGAAGACATCAAAAAGTATGTATTCGATGCTGTGCTGCCGGCGGAGCTGGTGGATGAGAAGACCAAATACTTCATCAATCCTACCGGACGTTTTGTGATCGGCGGCCCCAACGGGGATTCCGGACTGACCGGACGCAAGATCATTGTAGACACCTACGGCGGCTATGCCAGACACGGCGGCGGCGCCTTCTCCGGCAAGGACTGCACCAAGGTAGACCGCTCCGCTGCCTATGCAGCCCGCTATGTAGCCAAGAACCTGGTAGCGGCCGGTCTGGCGGATAAGGTGGAAATCCAGCTTTCCTACGCCATCGGCGTGGCAACGCCCACTTCCATCAATATCAACACCTTCGGTACCGGAAAGCTTTCCGACAAGCGCCTGATCGAGATCATCCGCGAAAACTTCGACCTGCGGCCCGCCGGCATTATCCGCATGCTCGACCTGCGCCGGCCCATCTATAAGCAGACCGCGGCCTACGGCCACTTCGGCCGCACCGACCTCGACCTGCCCTGGGAGAAGCTCGACCGCGTAGAAACACTGAAGAAATACCTGTAAAAACGTCCCCTTTGACCCATTAATGCATTACCCTGTCCCTCTCCTCCGGCGTGAGCGGGTAGAGGGACAGGACCAGCCGGTCCAGCTTCGCGGTCATGTGCGCGCGTTCTTTTTCCGGCAGGTCGTTCTGGCAGAGCGTCCCGGCGATGGCATCGATCCGGGCCGCTGCGGTGGCGTTCACCGGCGGCAGCGGAATGCTTTCCAAATGGGCGCGCAGTACCTTGAGGGAGCGGCACCGTGTTGTAAACCAGAAACGGGAAACGGGGCCGTTCAGGAGCGCCAGGATCGTTAATATCGAATAGCCCTCCAACCGCGGGATCAGGATATTGGCAGAATTCAGGGTGAGCGTCTGTCGGTCATCGTATGCGAAGACCAGGTGATCGCAGACAAAGCGGTAGATCAGTTTTTCCGGCGCCAGGTAGATTTCCGGGGAGGCCATCTGCTGAAATTGATCCGGTGCATAGAACAGCTCGCGCTGCGGCTCTCTGCTGCGGAAGGGAAGAATGTCCTGCCCCGCCAGCACCGGGCGCCAGGGAGAGGATGTATCCTGCAGGCCCTGTGCATCACTCGGATCCTGTGCATCACTCAGCTTCCGCATATCCCGCATGTCCCGCACATAACGCCGGTTGTCTCCGGTGACGATGCCCAGGGCGAAATCCGCTCCTTCCTGCAGTGTATGAGCTCCGGGCATGCAGACCAGCTTTTGCAGAAGACGGCTGTCCTCATCCGGAACAGGCAGGAAGAGCTCGTCTGCGGTAAGAGACTGGGGTGTCTGTATGGTGAAGGCTGAACCTTCCTTTCGGATTCGGATGCCTACAGAACTCCAATTCTCGGACGCAGAGATTCTCGCGGACTTATCGACATCTTGTTTTTGCAGATGCAGGATCACGGAGGGGCATTGTACGCCGCCGAATGCTTCGCCCAGATAGTCTGCGGTACGAACAGCGCAGGTGCCGCGCAGTTGCCGACGGAACGGTGCGTGCGCAGCGACCGACAGCAGAGATTCCGGCAGTACAAAGGCCAGCTCGCCGCTTGGGGCGAGACAGGAAAGTGCCTGCAATGTGAAGAGGGCGGCGGATTCCAGGGTGCGTCCGGGCAGAGAAAAATGCTTTTTCAGTTTCTGCTTTTCTTCCGGCGTGAACGCATATCCCCAGGGCGGATTGCCCAGAATGCAGCCAAAGATTCCGGGCGCGGGGACGTCCTGTAGAAAATCCCGCACCGTAAAATGATCGCGCAGAAGGGACAGTGTACAGGCAGGATCCCGCAGCGCCATGTTGATACGTGTGATGGCGATGGCCAGTGGGTCCAGATCGCAGCCGTAGATGTTTTCCGAAGGGATTTTCCCGGGCAGGCCCAGCAGAAACTGACCGGTGCCGCAGCAAGGATCCAGCACGGTGCCACAGCATGGATCTGACGCAGAGGTAGTGCTATTTCTTCTATTATTTATAAACAGCGCATCCATCAGGCGATGTGCAATCTTTTCAGGGGTGTAGTAAGCCCCTGTTTTTTTTCGCTCCCGCAGACCGCGCAGGGCAAGATACAGAAGTCCCAGAGTGTCCTCACCGGGAACATAGGTCCAGACAGGAGCTGCAGCCGCGTCATTCGAGTGTGATTCAGTTTTCGGCAGATCGACAGAATTATCTGCATCTGCCGGAAGATGTATCTGCACATCCTCCGGAACACGGATTTCGGTATACCCCGGAAAACAGACTTCTGCAGCCTCCCGCAGATCGCGCAGAAGTTCTTTCTTCAATGGATGACCCTTCAGCAGCTGCGCGGCACACTCTGTCATCTGCGGTGCGCGGAGTGCTGTGTCACAGTCTGTCATCAGCGTACGCAGTGTGCAAAGATTGGGGGAGGCGGCGTCTACATATCCATCCGGAAGAGACCGGCCCGAAACGTAGCGCTTATTCCGGCGGCTCTTTAGTGCACCGCGCGTGCCATCTGCCAGGTCTGCCTGCAGTTTTGCTGCTGCGGCAGAGGAAAACAACGGCTGCCCGTTTTCCGTATGCTCAGGCACGATCTTCCCAAGACGCACCCAGTTCCGCCCGGTCTCGAGGGAAATGGAGAGCGCCCGGCAGAGCTCTGCCAGGGTAAGAAGAGGGGAAGAAGCGGTGGAATTTGTCATAAGGACCTCCGGTAGGAAAGACGCCCGCGGCAGCAGCCGTTGGAATGAAATATTGCCGGTAGAGAGTGGTTACATACCGCATTATATACCGGAATTATAGAGAAGTCACGTTTTTAATAGATGACAAAGCGTGAAAAACGTGATAGACTTAAGGCCCATATTGTCTGGAGGTGTCTGAATGGACCGCGATTTTTTGAAATTATTGCTGAATACGGTCTCTGTGAGCGGGAACGAGGAACCCAATCAGGAAAATGCGAAGGCCTTTGCGGCGTCTTTTGCGCAGGAACTGCGGGAGGATGCGGTGGGCAACCTGATTTCCGTGGTGAATCCGCTGGCGGAGAAAAAGGTGCTGCTGTGCGGCCACATGGATGAGATCGGTTTCCGGGTGACCCATATCCGGGAGGATGGTCTGGTGTGCGTACAGCGGGCCGGCGGCGTGCGCCCCTCGCTATATGTGGGTGCGCCCATGCAGATCCTTCATGAAGTGCAGGAGGACGGGCAGACGGTCCGCCGCAAGGTGTGCGGCGTGGGCGTCATCACGGATGACCTGCTGAAAAAGACAGATATGAAGGATACAGATTTGCTGATCGATATAGGAGCTTCATCCCGCGAGGAGGCCGCCGCGGTGGTCTCTGTGGGAGATTCGGTCTGCGGTGATACGCAGGTGCGGGAGCTGCTGAACGATCGCTTTACCTGCCGCGCGCTGGATGATAAGACCGGTGCATTCGTGATCCTGGAGGCGGCGAAGGCGGCAGCGGCCCGCGGCGCTTCCTGCGGTATTTATGCCAACACCGTGGTGGGCGAAGAGACGACCGGCCGCGGCGCTTATTTTGCAGCGTCCCGGGTAAAGCCGGACTGCGCGGTGATCGTAGATGTGACCTGGGCCAGCGACTGCCCGGGCACGGACCCCGGGGAGACGGGGGACGTGCGGCTGGGAGGCGGCCCGGTGCTGTGCCTTTCCGGCATGGTAAACAAGGCGCTGAACCGCCGCATGCAGAAAATTGCTGAAGAAATGGGCATAAGCCTGCAGTATGAAATTGCCGGCGGCCGCACGCATACGGACGGCGACACGGTGCTGATGAGCGGTGAGGGCGTTCCGGTTGTGTTGGTCTCCATTCCGCTGCGCTATATGCACAGCTCTGTGGAGATGGGCAGTTGGAAGGATCTTCAGGCCTGTATTGACCTGATCGCAGAATTTCTTGTCAGATACGACGGGTAGGAGAAAGAACAATGTTCCGTAAAATGAGACGTTTTAAGCAGCTGCTCCCTGAGGAGGAGAATCTCCGGATCCTGCGTGAGGGCAGGACCGGTATTATGGCGTGCCTGGGGGATGACGGATATCCCTACACGGTGCCGCTGAATTATGTGTATGTAGACGGGAAAATCTATTTCCACTGCGCGAAGACCGGCCATAAGCTGGATGCCATCACAGCCTGTGATAAAGTATCCTTCTGCGTGATCGACCGGGATGATGTGGATGCAGATGCGCGGGCAACGAATTTCCGCAGCGTGATCGTATTCGGCCGGGCGAAGATCGTGACGGATGAGGAGCAGAAGCTGCTGCGCGCCCGTCAGTTTGGCGCCAAATATGCTTCCAGCATGGAAGCGGTAGACCAGGAGATCAAGGAGACCTGGAACTCGCTGGTGATCGTGGAGATCACGCCGGAGCATGTGACCGGCAAGGAACGTAAGACGCTGGCGGAGGCCAGACGGGCAGGCGGCACGCAGCACTGCTAAAAAGAAGAGAGCAGGGACTTTTATATGTATGAAGTAATGACCGCGGACGAGGCGATCCGTCTGATCCGCGACAATGATGTAATCTGTGTGAATTCCTTTGTGGGAATCGAAAACCCGGTCGCGCTGCACGAAGCGATCTACCGGCGCTATCAGCGCATGCAGTCTCCCAGACATCTGACCATCGTCTCCAGTGCCGGCTTCGGCACCTGGGATGAAAACGGCAATGCCGAGGGCTACATTCGCGAGGGCGCTGTGGATAAACTGATCTGCGGCCATTTCGGGGCCATGCCCAGTACCAAGAAATTGGTACTGGAGGATTTCTTCGAGGCCTATAATCTTCCTCTGGGATGTATTTCCCACGCCATCCGCGCGCAGGCCAGCGGTCTGCCGGGGGCGCTCTCTAAGGTGGGACTGGATATTTTTGTGGATCCCCGCCTTGAAGGCCCGGGCATCAACCGCCTTTCTACGGATGATTCCTATGTAAAATATGTAGAGGTGGATGGCGAGGAATTTCTGTATTATAAGCTGCCCAAGCTGACGGTAGCGCTCATCCGCGGGACAGCTGCGGATATGAAGGGAAATATTTCCTTCGATAATATGTATATGTCCGGCGATGCGCTTTCCATCTGCCAGGCTGTTAAGGCGAATCACGGAAAGGTGATCGTGCAGGTGGACCGCATGGTGGATACGCCGACCCGTCCCCGAAACGCCATTATCCCCGGATGCCTGGTGGATGCCATTGTGGTGGAAGAGTATCAGGTGCGCAATGAGGCTTACAAGGCTCTGACAGGCAGCTTCGAGATTCCCTATGAGGAGTGGAGCGCCTGGAACGAGAAGATTGAATCCTCCGCGGCCAAAGCATCCCGCAATGACGCGGCCGGAAATATCATCGGCAAGCGCGCGGCGGCGGAGCTTCGGGTGGACGATATCGTGAATATCGGCATCGGCCTGCCGGAGATGGTGTCCCGCCATGCTAGGAAGAATGGTATGCTGGATTCCATCACGCTGACCGTAGAGTCCGGCGGTATCGGAGGCTTCCCGGTCTCCGGAGAAGCGTTCGGCGCCATGATCGGCGCGGCGTCCGTCTATGATATGGCCAACCAGTTCGATCTGTACAATAACGGCGGGCTGGATGTGTGCTTTATGGGCGCACTGGAAGTGGACGGACAGGGCAACGTGAATGCGCATCGGAGCGACGGCGCCTACGCGGGCATCGGCGGATTTGCCAACATCACCGCGAAAACGCCCACGGTCGTCTTCTGCATGACCTTTAATGCTAAGGGACTGTCTGTTTCCCAGAAACGGGGCGTGGTGACCATCGAGGAGGAGGGAAGCATTCCGAAATTTGTGAAGAAGGTGCGCTCTCTCAGCTTTTCCGCAAAGCGGGCCATCGCCAACGGACAGAAGGTGCTGTACGTGACCGAACGGTGTGTTTTCCGCCTGACGCCCAAGGGCCTGAAGCTGATCGAGGTCTATCCCGGCATCGATGTAGAAAGAGATATTATTAATCAGCTGCCTTTTGATGTAGAAATTTGATGATTCTATAAATAAAGAGTATAAAATGCCTTTTCATTGGGAAGAGTGTGTGCTATAATGAGCACCCGGACCGGACGGGGTCTATAGAAAGGCAGTACCATGATCTATACTGAATTGACGATGCGGGCGATGAAACTGTGCTATCAGGCGCATGCCGGGCAGACGGACAAGGGCGGCCTGCCCTATGTGTTCCACCCCTTTCATGTGGCTGAGCAGATGGACGATGAAATCTCCACTACGGTAGCCCTGCTGCACGATATTGTAGAAGACACTCCCATGACGCTGGACGAACTGCGGGCAGAGGGTTTTCCGCCGGAGGTGGTGGAAGCCATCAACGCCTTAAGCCGCCGGGAGAGTGAGCGGTACATGGATTATGTGGACCGCCTGAAAAAGAATCCGCTGGCCAAAAAGGTCAAGCTGGCCGATCTGGCCCATAACAGCGATCAGACCCGCATACCCAATCCCACGGAAAAGGTGCGGAACATGTGGAAACGATATGAACGGGCGAAAGAACGCCTGCTGGAAGAATAAAGAGTGACAAGGGGACGTCCCTTCTGTCACGCATTGCATGCAATGTGTGACAGAAGGGACGTCCCCTTGTCACTCTATTTCGTTACCGGTCGAGTGCCGGTGTCCAGTATTGCTGGTTGTAGATGTCGGTGAAGCGGTACATCAGTTTGACGCCGCCTTCGCCTACATCGGTGTTGGTGATGGTGATCTCACCGTTCACGGTCAGGGGATCGCCCAGCAGATAGCTGTCCTGGTATTCCCCGTCGTAGGAATAGAAGTCGCACAGGAACTGCAGGGTATCGCCTTCGACCAGCTGGCTGTCGTTCTTGGCCAGCGTAAGGGTATCCTCTTCGCTGTAGGTGGTGCGGTAGCCGGCTACATAGCCCTGCGGGTTTTCGGTATCAAAGGCCAGGATCACATGAACCGGCGTTCCGTTCAGAAGGGCGGGGACGTATCCGGTGATCAGATAGTTGCTTTCATCGCCCATGGTGCTCTCGCGGTAATAGGCGACCGGCTGGCCGTTTAAGGAGATCCAGTTGCGCTCGGTGTCCGCAATCAGGGTGCCGTCGTCATCAAAGGAGAAGATGTTATCCAGGCCCAGATCCACGTAGCCGCTTCCGGTATCATAGAACATGTTCAGATCCAGATCGTGCACCAGGCTCCACTGATCTTCGGAGAGGTCCATGGTGGCGGTGCCGTCCGCATTCTCTGTCCACACCAGATTTTCAGGATCGAAGTAGTGATCGGTCAGGTACTCAGCGGTATCTTCCTCGGACATGGCACGGTCGGAGAAGAAACCGGTGTTGCCGGAGGTAAGGCCGGAGATCATGCTGGGATCGCTTAAGAAGCTGCCTAACAGGGCGCCGACCAGATCTCCGCTGCCGGAGGAAGAACTGCTGCCGCCCAGCAGGGAGCCCAGCGTGTCGTAATCAATGCTGCCGGAGGAACTGCCGCCGGAGGATGCGCCGCCGCCCAGAAGGCTTCCGAACAGGGAACCCATGGGAGAAGAAGAAGCACTGCCGCCGGCCATGATCTGTCCGGAGGTCTCCAGAGAGGCAAATTCACGGATGCACTTGCTGTATTCCTCGTCCATGCCGATGTCGCTGTAGGTGGAGCACATACTGTCCACATAGCTGGTCCGCTGGTAAGGGAAGTAGATGGACACGCCGTAGGCATTGGTCATGTTGGAAGATGTTTTGTTGTACTTGACGGCGGCCCGCAGGGTGTCTGCCAGGTCCTGTCCTTCTTCCGTGCCAACCTTCAGCGCCAGGTCTACCAGGTCGACCTGATCAATGCGGGAGCTGGAGGCGAATTCACGAGTGCTGTAGCGGGCATCGGAAACGGTCTGGTATTCTTTATCTTTCAGCAGGGCGCGCACAGACTGAGAGAAAGCGGTTAGCTTTTTCGGTACCGTGTAAGAAAACTCCGCCAGGTCGATCAGGGAAAGCGTGGTCTTCTGTCCGCGGCAGCTCTGAGCGCAGGCGGCCGTAAAGTCATCCACGATATTCCGCCCGATCTGTGTGGTCGGCATGGAGGTGTTGCCGGAAAGCTTGGTCAGCCAGTTGGTGTAGTACCAGCCGATGCCGGGCTCCGTTTCCTCGGAAGCAATCATGTAATCCGCGTAGTCATCCACCATCAGCGCCGTCTCCGCCGTGGCCATCAGGCAGGCGTCAAAGCCGACAAAATCAAACGTTACGCCGCCGTCCTTCAGGGCCTTGTTGATGCCGGACAGGGACATGGAGCCGCTGCGCTTGTTCTTTTCATCGTAGCCGTAGCCGGAAACAGATCCGCCGCCGTGATCCCAGAAGATCAGATCGTAGCGGTTGGCCGGGAAGTTTTCGGCGGACCATTTAATAAAGGAAGAAAGCGTGGAAGGATTCGTCATCACCTTGGCGCCGTCATCCGCTACCAGGCGCTCCAGCTTGCCGCTGCGGATGCGGTAGATCTGGTTGACGGAGCTGCTGACCACGTTGTTCTGCCATCTGGAGCAGCCGCCGGTGTACACCAGCAGATTGATGTTATCGCTGATGTTGGCTTTGGTCATCTCCGAGAGGTCGGAGGTAGCCATGGCGCTGCGGGACTCCAGGTCAGTGCCGCACATGTAGACCATGATGGTGATCACATCCTCGCCGCCGCCTACGATCTGGGTGCGCTTATGCGGCACGCCGTCAGCCACCTCGGCATTCACGGAAGAGGAGTCTGCGTTCACCTGGCTGTTCGCGGAGGTGCTTCCCTGGGAGTTTCCGGAGGACTGCCCGGTCTGCTGGTTGAAATATTCATAGAAATCACTCAGGCTGCCGGAGCCGGTGGTGCCGGAGCCGGTCTGGCTGCTACCGGTTGTCAGGCCGCCGGATCCGCCCGCGGAACCGCTGCTGCTGTAGCCGGAGCCGGAGGGATAGCTGACTTCCTGAGAGCCGCCTCCGCCGCCCAGAAACAGGTAGGCGATGACCATGATAATGATCACCGGAAGGCTTAGGCCCGCACCGCGGGCCGCTCTGGCGCCGCCCCCGCCGGCGGGGCGGGAAGAGGGCTTTTTCATACCGCCGGACGAACCGACCGGCCCCGTGCCCTGTCCGCTGCCGTGCACGTTCACGCCGGATCCGCCCCCGGATACTGTTTTCTTTCTGCCTAGAGGTCTGTTTGCTGGCATATGTTTTCTCCTTTGTAAATGAATTCTCCTTTGTCATAATACTAAGAGAGTTTCCTCTATTATAACACATTCCGTCGGACGGACAATAATTTTTTGATTATAAGGACAGCAAAACACAAAACGTTGTGTGTAACCCTCTTTCACTCAATTTTCACAAAAATATTAAATAAATGTTACGAAAAAATGCTAGACAATCTTCGTCGATTGTGGTACACTTACAAAGATCTGTGAAAACAGGTGTTTTTGTTGTCTCCAAAAAGAGACACTCCGCAGATCCGGTGTGCTGTCTGTTTCGAGGGGGATGCTTTTTCGGCATCCGGCAGTGGGCATAGCCGGTCGAGGGGGATGCGGAAAACAATGAACAGGGACGCATGGGAACATGCGCGAGCATGAAAGGGCGGCAGCGGACTACAGTCAGGACGCGGCGGCCATTGATTGGAGAAGGAATGAAGCACAATAAATATCGTATGTTGGCAATCCTGCTGGCCGCGATCATGATGGCTCAGGCACCGGTCTCCGTAAAAGCGACAGGCGGAAACGGAGTTGCCGGGGTAGCCGCTGTGGGCAGCGGTATGGAGCAGGATGGTGAGACGTCGGAAACGACGACGGCTTCGGAGACCACAAAGGAACCGGAGACGACCAAGGCTCCGGAGACGGAAGCACCGCAGACGGAGGCCCCGGAGACGGAAGCGCCTCAGACGGCGTCGGAATCCGAACAGCCGCAGAGCTCACCGGCGGAGGAATCATCACAGGCAGCACAGACCGAACCGGAAAGACCGGCGGTCCCTTCCGGTGAAGATGTGACGGAGGCTTATGTTGAGCCCAGCACGGAATCCGGTTCCAAGGCTGCGGGCGAATTGTCAACGGAAAAGACAACAGCAGAATCTACAGAGGAAACAACAGAGACCAGCACGGCAGAGTCCTCCAGCGTGGCAGAGACCTTAGGGCCGATCGTCCATGACTATATCATTGAACCGGAACTTGTCGAAGATTTCCGTTTCACAAAGATCGACGCTGTGCCGGCCATCCTGAAACCTAATGCAGCTATTCGCACGGAGAAGAAGGACAGTGCGGATACAGTGGCGATCGCCAAGGGAACGGCTATTGTTTACCTGATCGAAAAGGGCCGGGAATGGTGCTTCGTGGAGTCTGAGTACATCCGCGGCTACGCAAAACGGTCTGATCTGATCCTGGGGGAGACGGCGGAGGAATCGCTGGCAAAGCGTGAGGCTTGGAAAGAGGAGCATGCAGTCAGCGGCGGACATTACCCGTACGGCTCTCTGGAAGAGAAGATCCCTTATCTGGAAAATCCAGCCTTCGCGGATGTCAAAGAGACCACCATGGAGGTGCAGGCGAAGAAGGTTTTCGCGATCGCCAAAGAGGATCTTGTGATCTATGACAATCAGGCGGCGGCCATTCTGGACCGCAAAGACCTGCCGGACACCCAGGTGTTGGGCGTGCTGGCCAAGGGCGGTCTGGCATACATCCTGGATGATGACGGCGGAAAAACGGTCTTCGTTGAATCCTCCGATGTGCGCGGATTTGTGAACCGGGAACTTCTGGAGACCGGGAAAAGCGCAAAGAAGAAGGTGAAGTCCAAGGGTGAGACAAAGTTCACCCAGGCTCAGCAGAAGGTGGATGTGGAAGAGAATCCGGTGCTGTATTACACCGTTCTTTCCGTAGAGAAGCCCGGGGACGCCGTACGTGCGGCGCTGGTAAAATTTGCACTGCAGTTCGTGGGCAACCCGTATCTGTGGGGCGGCACCAGCCTGACACACGGAACAGACTGCTCCGGCTTTACACAGAGCGTTTATCGTCATTTCGGCTATGAGATCCCCCGTACCTCCGGACCGCAGGCCAACTTTGGTACGAACATGGGCATCAAGCCTGAATACGCCAAGCCCGGCGATATCGTATGCTACGCGGGCCATGTGGCGCTGTACATCGGAGATGGCAAGATCGTTCATGCCAGCAACTCCAAACGCTATCCGGCCGGCGGCATCAAGGTATCGGATGTAGATATCATGACCATCATCGCCATCCGGCGGATCATACCGTAAATTCAGAAACGAAAAGAGCTGTACACCAGGTTCAGACCTGATGCACAGCTCTTTTTTACAGTTACTCCTTCGGTTTATCCTTCAGGGTCCAGTTGGCAATTCTCGTTTCTTTCAGATCCACGTACCGTTCGTCCTGCTTTTCCAGCCAGTCGACCAATGGTTCCGGCTCTGCAAAGAAGCGGAAGAGATTCAGGGAGGCCTCCCGCATAAAGCGGCCTTCCGCCATGCGTGTGAGCATTGCGTCCAACGGGTCGTAATAACCATCGGTATTCAGAATGGCGATGGGCTTTCCGTGGCGGCCCAGCTGCCGCAGTGTCAGGATCTCAAAGAACTCGTCCATGGTGCCTACTCCGCCGGGGGTCACGATGAAGCCGTCGGAGAGCTCCTCCATTTTTTGTTTGCGCTCCCGCATGGTATCTGTATAAATCATTTTGGTGCAGTCCGGGAACAGAACGCCGTCCACATGAAAGAAGTGCGGCGCCACGCCGATGATTTCTCCGTCACCCATCTGTCGGATACCGCGGGCTGCCGCGCCCATCATGCCGGCCGCGCCGCCACCGAAGACCAGACCGTGTCCGCGGGCACCGAGCGCGCGTCCCAGCGCCTCCCCGGCCTGTAGAAAGTTGGGATCAATGGCATCGCTGGCCGCGCCGTAAATGCAGTAATTCATACTTTTCTCTCCTTTATCTCTATGCAAGCAATTATAGTGCTTCTCGGCTTTTTCTGTCAAGATACGCAAATCCATGCATCCCCTTGCATTTTTACTTGTTATGACCTATAATGATGTGCATATGCTGCAAAGGATTTATTCTGCAGCCATCACCGATCAGAAAAGGAGAAAGACTATGCTGGATATCAAGTTCCTGCGGGAAAATCCCGAACTTGTGAAGGAAAATATCAGGAAAAAATTTCAGGACGCCAAGCTTCCGTTGGTGGACGAAGTCATAGAACTGGACAAAGAGAACCGTGCTATCAAGGGAGAGGTGGAAGATCTGCGCGCACAGCGCAATAAGCTTTCCAAGCAGATCGGCGCCCTGATGAAACAGGGCAAGAAGGAAGAAGCCGAAGAGATCAAGGCGCAGATCGCGAAGGATGCGGACCGCGTGGATGAGCTTTCTGCCCGCGAAAAAGAGGTGGAGGAAGAAATCAAAAAGCGCATGATGATCATCCCCAACATCATCGATCCGTCCGTGCCGATCGGCAAAGACGATTCCGAGAATGTGGAGATCGAGCGCTTCGGCGAGCCTGTTGTGCCGGATTATCCGATCCCCTACCATGCAGAGATCATGGAGAAGTTCTCCGGACTGGATCTGGATGCCGCCCGCCGCGTCGCCGGCAATGGCTTCTATTATCTGATGGGGGACATCGCCAGACTGCACTCCGCTGTGATTTCCTATGCCCGTGATTTCATGATCGATCGCGGCTTCACCTACTGCGTACCGCCCTTCATGATCCGCTCGGATGTGGTGACCGGCGTCATGAGCTTCGCAGAAATGGATGCTATGATGTATAAGATCGAGGGAGAGGATCTGTACCTGATCGGTACCAGTGAGCACTCCATGATCGGCAAGTTTATTGATACCATGAATCAGGAAGCGGATCTGCCCTACACGCTGACCAGCTACAGCCCCTGCTTCCGCAAAGAAAAAGGTGCGCACGGCATCGAGGAGCGCGGAGTTTACCGTATCCATCAGTTTGAAAAGCAGGAAATGATCGTCATCTGCAAGCCGGAAGACAGCCCCATGTGGTTTGATAAGCTGTGGCAGAACACCGTGGATCTGTTCCGCTCCATGGAAATCCCGGTCCGCACGCTCGAGTGCTGCTCCGGTGACCTGGCAGACCTGAAGGTCAAGTCCATTGACGTGGAAGCCTGGTCTCCCCGTCAGCAGAAGTACTTTGAGGTCGGCAGCTGCTCCAACCTGGGAGATGCCCAGGCCAGAAGACTGCGCATCCGCGTACAGGGCGAAAAGGGCAAGAAGTATTTTGCCCATACCCTGAATAACACCGTGGTCGCACCGCCTCGTATGCTGATCGCCTTCCTGGAGAACCACCTGCAGGCAGACGGCTCCGTGACCATCCCCAAGGTACTGCAGCCCTACATGGGCGGCAAGACCGAGCTGCGGTAAACAGCGCAAGATAAAACTGCGGTAAACGGCGCAAAATAGAACTGCAGTAAACAGCGCAAAATAGAACTGCGGTAAACAGCGCAAAATAGAACTGCGGTAAACAGCAAGCTTCAGCCCGTCCGGATTCAATAGTAGTATAATAATCGCCCCGTTCTTATGACTTTGCATACGCTGGGTCATTAGAACGGGGCGATTTTCGTTATCAGCGGAATATTTCTGCTGGGGGTTGTTATACCACAGCGACCAGCGGAATATTTTTGCCGGGAGCTGTTACGTCACGGTAATCAGTGTTTCCCTTCGAGATTTGCCCGGCCTTGGGAGAATGTGCAAAATTAGGCTTCACGGGATGATTTACAACCCGTCTGAATTCTGGAATCTTAATTATTGTTAAGCGAGAAGCTTGATTTGTTCAAAATACTAAGCTTCAAAGGCATTTACAATCCATTTTGGGCTTAAGCAGGAAGCTGCATTTGATATTTCCGGGTTGTAAATAATCTGGGAGGACATGATTTTGCCCAGTTTGCTGTAAGAGGGAGTTTTATCCTATGTTGGAACGAGATGATTGGGTTGTAAACTGTTCCCAAAAAGCAAATTTCACCACATGTGTTTGCTGAAAACAGTACCCCTGCTATTCCCACTTTGATGGGCATAACAAGGGTACTGTTTGGTGCTTATAGCTGATATACGAACATATTCGGTCGAGAAACCCTTACCAAAACATAAAAAAAGGACCAAAACATAAAAAAGGACCTATCCGGGGGGTACTGAAATACCACAGCACTGAAATTACGAACGGAGCAAAGAAATATCATTAATGTCCGGTCCGTAGCAGTGATTCTACACGGCGATAGCATAGATTCCAAATACGGCGATAGCAGAGAACCAAGCTGCCGGAATGATATCTCCAAAGAAAACGATAGGCCGGCGCAGGGTTTCTTCGCTGCGAACTTCGACGTGTTGGAGCGCTGAGCGTCTATGAAAGCAAGACCCCATGGCACTTATAAAGCCCGCGCGGAAACACGTTCGGATAAGTTCGCTGCGAAGAAGCCCGGAGCGGCCGTGTTTTCGTGGAGATATCATTCCGGCAGCGCCAGTTTATAGCACATTCCGCGAATATTATATACCAGAGTAACGTTATTCAGAAACAGATTTGTAATGCGGCAACCGTTATCGTACCCCCGCAAAACATCAGCCCCACTGAGGCACTATGGTCAGATACTTCTCTGTGCTCTCAGCAGGGAAATACAGCCAGCCGGTCTTGCCGTCCTTGGTCTTTACCTGCACGAACAAATGATATCTTTCCCAATCATAACCGTCATCGGTTTTCTTTTGAGTCCCCGCGATCTTAATTTTCTTGGGCGTAAAGCGAAGACCGGCAGCCCTCTCCGTATAGGATGCATCCAGGGAGGCCTTCTTGTAAAGCTTCATGCTCTTCGCTGTGATGTAATACTTTTCTCCAAACAAACCGGGCGTATAATCCGTTACATTCGTCAGGGTGTAGGAACTGGATTTTACAAATTTGATCTTCCCGCCGCTCAGTTTGACAGGAGCCTTAATGTAATAGCACCCAAAGGTGTTGCTGTAGAAGGGAGTTTCTACGATTGCGTAGAATTTCCCCTTCCCGGAGAACACCTTTTTGTTCCCGGGCACGCTCATGCGTCCGCTTGTCAGAGCGCCGGAGGTGTCCTGATCTACAAAGGCGGTCACCTTCTTATTCTTTCCGTAACGCAGCACAAAGAAGTACCAGTCGCTGAAATCCCCGGAAAAGTTGACCACGATTTCTTTGTACCTATCCGATTTCTTGATATCCGCCAGATAGACATTGTTGACTTTTCCATAGCTGGGCAGCTCGTAGGAGTATACCAGCTTTTTGTTGATATATAGTTGGAATTCTTCACCGTAGTATTCGTTGATCTTGCGGGTGGTGTAGCGGATTTTCTCCTTTTTCCCGCCGTTAATATCTACCTTATAGGTCTTGTTTTTCTTCAGCAATTTACCCTTTTTGGCGGCCTGGACGGATGCCGGCTGCAGGAACAGCGCCAGCGCCAGCAGAAGCAGGAGTGCCGGCAGCACAGGAATCAGTTGGTATTTCGATTTTTTCATGGTAAGCCCTCCTTTATATATTTCATTCTGGTTTCATGGTGAACATACAACAGACCGTTTTGAATAGTGATTTACTTATCTCATCCAAGGAGTCGAATAATTACATTTATCGTATCAAAATACAATTCTTGTGTCAAGCACGGGCTGGAAAATCCCCCGGATACAGTAAAAACAAGGTTTGTTTCTGCCGCATGTTCTGATATAATGATAAATGCTTTTATCGAATATGATTCAGAATAGTAAGGAATATACTTATGGAAAAATGGATGCAGGTGATGCGCCGGGCAGATTTTAACGGCCTGGCACAGCGCTTTGGACTGGACCCGGTGACGATTCGTCTGATGGTCAACCGCGGCGTGAATACAGAGGAAAAGATAGAACGGTTCCTGTATGCAGATTGGCGTCAGGAATATGATCCGTATCAGATGAAGGGGGCGGAGAAGGCTGCGGACATGCTGCAGCAGGCCATCCGTCGGGGAGAAAAAATACGGATTGCCTCGGATTTTGATGTGGACGGCATTTTTTCCGGCCAGATCCTGTACGAGGGCATTCGGGCCTGCGGCGGGGACGTTAGTGTGAAGGCGCCCAACCGCGTAAAGGAGGGCTACGGCGTTAACGCCGGTATGATGGAGGCGGCAGCGGAGGACGGCGTAGGTACCGTCATTACCTGTGACAATGGTATTGCGGCCTTCGAGGCTATCCGCCGTGCGAAGGAGCTGGGACTTACAGTAATCGTGACCGATCATCATGAATGCCAGTATGAGGAGAAAGAAGAGGGCCGTGTGCTGAAGCTGCCGGAGGCGGACGTGATCGTTAATCCGCACCAGCCGGACTGCAGCTATCCGTTCGAGGGACTCTGCGGCGCCGGCGTGGCCTACAAGGTGATCCGGATTCTGTATGAAAAATGCGGTATCCCGCGGGAGGAAAGTCTTCGGCTGCTGGAATATGTGGGGATCGCGACCGTGGCGGATGTCATGGATCTGGTGGACGAGAACCGGATCTTTGTAAAAGAGGGCCTGGCCCGGCTGATGCACACGGAAAACGCCGGCCTTCGGGCGCTGATCCGTGCATGCGGTCTGGAGGGAAAGACATTAACCGCCTATCATATCGGATTTATTCTGGGGCCGTGCTTTAATTCCGCCGGTCGGCTGGATACGGTGGATATCGCCTTTGGACTACTCCGAAGCACGGAAGCCGCGGCTTATCCCATGGCGGAGAAGCTGCGGGAAATGAACGAGTCCCGCAAGGGGCTGACGCGCCAGGGAGAACAGCAGGCCATCGCCTGGGTGGAATCGCAGCCCGCGATGGACGATGTGCTGGTGATCCCCCTGCCGGACCTGCACGAGAGCGTGGCCGGTATTGTGGCCGGGCGTATCCGGGAACGGTATCATCATCCGGTCATCGTGCTGACGCGAGGTGCGGATGGTTTTAAGGGGAGCGGACGATCCATTCCGGCGTGGAACATGTTCGAGGGGCTGATGCGCTGCCGCCCTCTCATGACAAAATTCGGGGGACATCCTATGGCCGCAGGTCTGTCGCTTCCGGAGGAAAATATTGACCTGCTCCGGGAGCAGATCAATGCGGAAACCGGTTTGACAGAGGACGACTTTATCCCTATAATAAGAATTGACGTACCCATGCCTATTGGCTATATTACGGAGGAGCGGATTCGGGAGTTTTCGTTGCTGGAGCCCTGCGGAAAAGGTAATACCAAGCCTCTTTTCGCGGAGTCCAGGTTCCACATCCTCTGGGCCAGGATCCTGGGGAAAAACCGGAATGTTCTGCGCATGACGGTGGAAAACGAGCAGAGATCCCGCATGGACGCGCTCTATTTTGGGGATATCGCGGCGTGGGAAGAGGCGGTCCGGGAAAACTTCGGCGTGACGGCCCTGCAGGCGCTCTACGGAGGGCGGCCTGCCGGGGTGACCATGTCCCTGGCATATTACCCGGAGGTCAACGAGTATATGGGGCGGCGGAGCCTGCAGATCGTGGTGGAACACTGGCGGGTGGTCCGGCAGCCGTAAATGGAGCCTGCGGCAGGGCAGACTGCCATCTCAATAAGATACAGGAGGATATATGTATCATGAAGAAACTGGAAGAATATGTGATCAGCATTCCGGATTTTCCGAAGGAAGGCATCATTTTCCGTGATGTCACGGGCATTCTGAAGGATGGTGACGGCCTGGTGATGGCCATCGATACCCTGGCGGGCATGCTGGACGGTATCGATTTTGATGTGGTGGTAGGTCCGGAATCCCGCGGATTTATTTTTGGCGTGCCGGTGGCCTATAAGCTGAAAAAGCCTTTTGTGCCGATCCGCAAAAAAGGGAAACTGCCTCGTGCCACCATTTCCCGTGAGTATGATCTGGAGTATGGCACCGCGACCATCGAGATTCACAAGGAAGATATTCTGCCAGGGCAGAAGGTAGTCATCATTGATGATCTGATCGCCACCGGCGGAACCACCGAGGCCATGATCAAGCTGATCGAAGAGCTGGGCGGTGAAGTGGTGAAGGTCTGCTTTGTGCTGGAGCTGGCCGGTCTGAAGGGCCGCGATCTGCTGAAGGGCTACAACGTAGAGAGCGCTATTATATATGAAGGAAAATAAAGCTGCGCGGGAGATGATCACCAGCGCGGCCAATCCCGCCATCCGTCGTATCCGCCTGTTGGCCAGAAAGGCAAAGCAGCGGCGCGAAGAGGGTGTGTTCCTGGTAGAAGGACCGCGCATGGTGGGGGAGATCCCGGAGGAGAGACTGGAGGGCGCCTGGTGTTCCGAAAGCTTTGCCGCGGACGAAAGATATGCTGCGCTGCGGGAACGACTGGCCCCGCAGGTGGTCTCCGATGCACTTTTTAAGGAACTATCGGAGACAACGACGCCTCAGGGTATCCTGGCGTTGGTCCGGCAGACATCCTGGAAGCGGGAGGATCTGATCCGCGAGGGACGCCCGGTGCTGCTGCTGGAGACCCTGCAGGACCCCGGTAATCTGGGAACCATTTTCCGTACCGGAGAGGGTGCCGGCATCGGGGGTATCCTGATGGACGGTACCACGGTTGATCCGGGAAATCCCAAGGTCGTCCGATCTACCATGGGATCCATGCTGCGTGTTCCGTATGTGATATCACAGGATCTGAGCACAGATATCGCCTGGCTGAAGGCACAGGGATATACTGTTTTTGCCGCGCATCTGGAGGGACAGCTAAGTTATACGGAAGCGGACCTGAAGAAGCCGGCAGCCTTTCTGATCGGAAATGAGGGAAATGGTCTGACACCGGAAACAGCGGCGCTGGCGGATGAGAAGATCCTCATTCCCATGGAGGGCCGGGTGGAATCCCTGAATGCCGCCATTGCAGCAACGCTGCTGGTCTACGAAGCATTCCGGCAGCGGCGCGACACATAGTACATCCGAATCCCGCGCCAGGAATCGCGAGCAATTCTTGAATAAAGAAAAAGACTGCATCGGAGATGTCCGATAAAACAGGCATATTGTTTTGGAGAGCGGCATGATGGCGGTCATGCCGCTTTTTGCATGTCGGCGCATATTTTTGACGGAACTGCAATACCAGATTATATAGGAAAGGAGCAGATATGATCTCATTGCGCGGACCGAAGCTGAAGATCCTTGCCGGTATTCTTGGGGCTATTGCCCTGGTGGCAGGAATATATCTTACCTTTTTTCATTCCCGGTGTTTGTGACGGCCATGGCCTTTGCCCGCAGTCGCGCGCTCAACGATGAGGGCGGCAGCTTAGGAAAACAAATTCGATCAGAAGTGCGGACTAGGGGGTAAAAATCGGGCAAAAATGGGGAGAAAATCCTCAAAAGTTGCTTTATTTGAAGGAAATGTGGGGAATGCTTGACAAGCAATGTTAAATATGCTATATTATTTGCGTAATAATTATGTAACAATTGTTCACAAGATGTAAAAAACGAAACAGAAGATACACATCTTTGAGAAAAAAACGCAAGATATAGAGCGCTTGGCAACAGAAGACACTATATGGGAGGTTAGTATGAAAAAGAAATCGAACAGACCATCTTTCATCCCCACTGTCCCTGCGGCTTCTCTCTGGCTTGGACTGCTGATCGTATTCAGCGTTACAGCGATTCTTTTTTCCGGAAGGGCAGAGGCTGCGACAAAGAAAAAGATAAAGTTCGCATCCCACGTCTCTTCCACGGCAAAGGCTTCGGCCAGGGCGGCAGGGGCGACTTCAAAATCCAAAATTGCCATTGTCAATGTCGTGAGTTATACAAATGTCTATTCCAAAAGAAGTACTTCTTCTAAGATCAAGGGACGTTTGTATAAAGGGACCGGTGTATATGTAATTAAGACCAAAGGTGCTTTCAGCTATGTTTCCTCCGGTTCGGTCAAGGGCTGGGTCAAGAAGAAACTGCTGCTGACCGGCACCAAAGGGAAAAAGCTGATGGGAAAGATGTCGCCGAAGGTCGCGAAGGTGACGGCTACCGATCTGAATGTCCGCAGCGATAATTCCGCCAGTTCAGATATTGTCGTGAATCTGAAAAAGGGCGAAAAGGTGATTGTCACCGGTGTGTCCGGGGACTGGGCCAAGGTTCGTCTTACGGATGATGAGACGGGATATATTTATCGGAAATACGCTAACATTAAGAGCGGGTTGGCTACCGGCGTTTCTCTGGCACAGGAAAATGCCATGGAGCAGCGAGTGGATGACCAGGAGGAGGAAAATGAATCTTCCTCCAGCCGCGTGACAGACAGCGGGGCGGACGAAAAGAGCGGCAGCTCCTCCGTGCCGTCCGGGAACTGGAAAAGCCTGGGGACCTTTCAGATGACAGCATACTGCCCCTGCTCTAAATGCAGCAGCTACGGTTATCAGACCGCCACGGGCGTGCGTGCCACGGCAAAGCATACCATCGCAGTGGACAGAAATGTGATTCCGCTGGGAAGTAAGATCCGTATTGCGGGCAGCGATATCATCTATGTCGCGGAAGACACCGGCGTCAAGGGAAGAACCATCGACATCTTTTTCGAAAACCACAGTGAGACGATTGAATTCGGAAGAAGAAGCGGGGAAATCTTTATTCTGGAGGATTAAACTTCCGTCGGAAAAGGAAATACTTTCCGTATTCGAAAAAATGAAAAATGCCCAAACAGAAAAGACCGGAACAGAATCGGAGAAATCCGTCTGTGCCGGCCTTTTTTTGCACGAAGCAATGAGCCATGCGCAAAAAGGATGTCAGACAGCCGGGGGAGAGTTCACTTTCAGCCGGGTGTCTGACATCCTTTTTGCATACGGCGAAAGCCGTGACAGTGAGAGAACGAAGTTCTCGAACTTGTCAGCATGGCGTTAATGTACTTACTGTGCCGCTGCAGTCGTGCTTTCAGCAGCGCTGTCAGAGGCGGCCGGTGCTGTATCCGCAGCCGCGGAGGAGGGCTGTGCAACGCCTTCTGCAGCAGCCGTGGAGGCAGCGGTTTCGGCAGAAGAACCAGATTCTGCGGCACCTTCGCCGGCTTCGGTGGAAGCTACCTTTGGTGCCTCCGCATACCGGTGATTGACATGCGGCGTCAGTTCTTCGCCATAATATTCGTACAGTTCAGAAACGGTCAGAAGCTTGTAGCCTTTTTCCTGCAGCATAGGCACGATGGTCTTGACCGCTTCCACGGTGGGCTCGTGAATGTCGTGCATCAGTACGATATCTCCGCCCTTGATCTGCTCCCGCACTGTGTCGATGGTGGCCTGGGTGTCCTTGGTCTTCCAGTCCAGCGTATCCACCTCCCACTGAATGATGGGCAGATCCACCATCTGCTTCTGCCCATCTGTGATGGCACCGTAGGGCGGGCGCATGACAGTCACCTTGGTATGATCCGCCGCCGCTTCGATAGCTGCGGTAGCCTTGGAGATCTCCTCGTTAAAAGCATCATCTGAGAGTTTTTTCAGCTGTGCGTGATCCCAGGTGTGGTTGCCAAGCTCACATCCCAAGGTTTCCATGCGTTTGATGAGATCTTCATTGCCGGCCACATTCTGGCCGACCATAAAGAAGGTGCAGTGGGCGTTATATTGCTCCATGATATCCAGTACGACTGGGGTGGTGGAACTCTTGGGGCCGTCGTCAAAGGTCAGGGCCACGGCGGGAATGCCGGTGTCCGCAAACTTTTCACCGGTGTAGCCGGTGGAGGAAGTGGTCTCCTCCGGAAGGGTAGGCGCCGCAATGGCGTTGGGATCGGTGATAGTCTCACCGTTTGCGTCTGTGGCGGCGATGGGGTTCCCGGCGGCATCTGTGGCAGCAACGGGATTCCCTTCGGCATCGGTCTCACCGGCAGCATTCTGCGCATCTGCTGCGCTGCCCTCCAGGCTTTCGGCGGTGGCATCTGCAGCTACGCCGCTGCCGGAATTCCCGCCGGCACTGGTCCGACTGTCGTTATTGCGGACTGCGTGTACAATGGTGAAGATGGCGATCACAAGGATCAGCAGTGCCGCCACGCCGAAGATGGCTGAGCGGTTCCGGCTGCCTGCACCGTAGGTCTTGCGGGCAGAGGCGGACGGCCGCTTGGGAGCCGCCGCCTGCTTCGGACGTTCGGTCTGTTTAGGAGCCGCCGTCTGCTTCGGACGTTCGTTCTGCTTGGGGGCTGCCGCCTGCTTCGGGCGTTCGTTCTGTCTGGGGGCCGCCGTCTGCTGCGGGCGTTCTGCCCTGGCGGGAGCCGCCGTCTGCTTCGGCGTTTCTGCCTTTGCAGGCGTCTCCGTGCGGACAGGCTTTGCGGCTGGCCTGGGGGCTTCTTCGCTGCTGCCGCTGCGTCCTGCAGCTCTTTCGGCGGCCCTGCGGCGGTATTTGTCCGCGATCGCCTCTGATTTTTCTCTTCTTCGAATGGATTCCTCTGAATCTCCACCGCCGGAGAGGCGGCTTCTCCAGTCATCTATCTGACTCAATGAAAATTCCCTTCTTTCCTTAAAAGTGGATGTCAAAACATACTTGGAATCAGTATAACAGAAACAAAAAAGAGTTACAATAAAAAATGAAGAAATATTCCTGTCAGATACAAAATGTAGAGAAACAAAACGCCCTGCGTATACAAAATATGGGATTGTAAAAAAGACCCCTCTTCCCATTTTTGCAAATGGTACGAGGGGTCTGTCGTTAGACATAGTCGTAAGGAAGTGTAAATTTAGAAATCTACCTCGGTGTCATAGTAGCAGCATTTCAGCAGCTTTTCCATCTCCTCCTGGCTGGGCTGGCGGGGATTGGAACCGGTGCAGGCGTCGCCGATGGCGTTCTTTGCGATTTCCGGAAGTCTCTCCAGGAATACTTCCTCCGGAACAAAGCCCTGCTCGCAGGGATAGCTGTCCGCGCCGTAGTTCTTGATGCAGTGAGGGATATTCAGCTTATCGTTCAGGTCACGGCAGAAGGCGATCAGGTTGGCAACCTTTTCGTCATCATCCTTGCCGCCCAGGCCCAGATAATCCACGATGACGCCATAACGCTTTTTGGCTGTCTCATCTTTGGCGTTGAAGGCAATGACCTTGGGCAGATACATGGCATTTGCTGCGCCGTGAATGATGTGTGCGCCGTAATCCGCAAAGATGGCGCCGGTCTTGTGAGCCATAGAGTGGACAATGCCCAGCAGCGCGTTGGAGAACGCCATGCCGGCCAGACACTGCGCGTTATGCATGGCGTCGCGTGCGGTCATATCCTCGTTGTAGGAATTAACAAGGTTGTCGCGGATCATTTCGATGGCGTGGATAGCCAGCGGATCGGTGTAATCGCAGTTGGCGGTGGATACATAGGCCTCTACTGCATGGGTCAGGGCGTCCATACCGGTGTGAGCGACCAGCTTTTTGGGCATGGTCTCTGCCAGTTCGGGATCTACGATAGCGATATCCGGGGTGATCTCAAAATCAGCGATCGGATATTTGATGCCCTTGGCATAATCGGTGATGATGGAGAAGGCCGTGACCTCGGTAGCTGTGCCGGAAGTAGAGGAAACAGCCACGAATTTGGCTTTGCGGCGAAGCTCCGGAATGCCGAACACCTTGCACATATCCTCGAAGGTGCAATCCGGATACTCGTACTTGATCCACATGGCCTTGGCAGCATCGATAGGAGAGCCGCCGCCGATGGCTACGATCCAGTCAGGCTCAAATTTCAGCATGGCATCTGCACCCTTCATGACGGTCTCTACCGAGGGGTCGGATTCGATACCGGAGAAGATTTCGACCTCCATGCCGGCTTCCTTCAGGTACTGCTCCGCACGGTCCAGAAAACCAAAGCGCTTCATGGAGCCGCCGCCCACACAGATCATGGCTTTTTTGCCCTTCAGGGTCTTCAGGGCTTCCAGAGAACCCTTGCCGTGAAACAGATCTCTGGGAAGAGTAAATCTTTGCATTTCTAAGTTCCTCCTTGATATGGGATGGGGCAGCGCTGATCCGCTGTCTCACCGTATTGTTTGTCAGTGCTGCTATAAATTTAACAAGCGTTATAGATTATATCACTGATCACATCTTTTGTCAATGATAATTGTTTAACGATATGTAAAGAGAAACGGCATACAGAACATGGCGTGATGTGCAAATATATCTAAAGGGAGGGGTGATTTTTTGGAAATCTATGCTATAATAACTATATAAATGTGTGATAATCCTGAAAGGAGAGAGAGCATGGGACTGTTTGACAGAAAGTACTGTGATTTTTGCGGTGAAAAAATTGGACTTCTGGGGAATCGGAAGCTGCAGGACGGCAACATGTGCAAAAAGTGCGCGGCAAAGCTTTCCCCCTGGTTCAGTGAGCGGAGAGAGAGCACCAAGGCAGAGATTCAGGAGCAGATGAATTATCGGGAGGAGAACCGTCAGGCGGTGGCGGAGTTCCATACCACCCGCTCCATCGGTAAATATACAAAGCTGCTGATGGATGAAGATGCCCGCAAGTTTATGGTGACCAGCGCCAGAGATCTGGCGGAGGCCAATCCGGATGTGCTGGATTATTCCCAGGTGACGGGCTGCGATCTGGATATCCAGGAGAGCCGCTCGGAACAGAAAACGAAGGATAAAGAAGGAAAGTCGGTCAGCTATAATCCGCCGCGCTATGAATATTCCTATCAGTTTTATGTGACCATCCGGGTCAATCATCCTTATTTTGATCAGATGCGCTACAGCCTTTCCAATGGGTATGTGAACGTGGGAGACCGCCCCATGAACACCTCCGCCGGCAGCTGGAATGTGCGCCGTGCAGCCGTAGGCTTACAGCGGACGACCGATTACTATGAATTCGTGAAGATGGGCAATGAAATTAAGGAAGCCGTGGAAGCTATGCGCACACAGGAACGCGCGGCCGTGGAAGCGGCGAACGCTCCGAAAACAGCGGTCGTATGCCCGCTCTGCGGTGCCACCACCATCCCGGATGAAAACGGACGCTGCGAATACTGCGGCGGTGCCGTGGAATAATTTTCGTCTGGCTGTAAATAGTAACATTTTTTTCTTGACATACCGTGTGGGAAGTGGTAACATACCACTGTTGTGAAAAATGAATGCAAAGCAGGGCTTCCGCCCTCACCCAGGCGCGTTCAGTGTCATGGGTCCTGTGAATGTACGATCACTTTTGATGCGTATTTCGGCGGAATCTCTGGATTCCGCCTTTCTTTTTGTGCGATAAGCAAGCGGAGCATTCAGGGAGGTCTTATTACTCAGGTTGGAGGTACAAAGCAATTAGCGAGTTATTGATTAATGGTCAGATTGGTGACAGAGAGATTCGTCTGATCGGGAGCCACGGAGAACAGGTCGGAATTATGAATTCCAGAGACGCCCTGCGCATGGCCAGGGAGGAAGAACTGGATCTGGTGCTGGTCGCCCCGGGGGCAAAGCCGCCGGTGTGCAAGATTATTGATTATGGGAAATATCGCTACGAAATGGCCCGCAAGGAAAAAGATGCCCGAAAGAAGCAGCGGACCATCGATGTGAAAGAAGTACGTCTCTCTCCCAATATTGAGGAGAATGACCTGAATACTAAGGTTGGCGCTGCCCGTAAGTTCCTGGAAAAGGGTGACAAGGTCAAAGTCAGCCTCCGCTACCGCGGACGGGAAATGAGCCATATGAATCAGACCAAGCATGTATTGGATGATTTTGCGGCCAAGTTAGAGGACATCGCCGTGATCGACAAACCTTCCAAGATGGAGGGCCGGAGTCTGGTCATGTTCCTTCGCAAGAAATCGTAAGAAAACTCACCAAGGAGGATACTACCATGCAGAAAATGAAGACCAAAAGAGCTGCAGCCAAGCGTTTTAAAAAGACCGGCACGGGTCTGCTGAAGAGAATGAAAGCCTATAAGAGCCATATTCTGACCAAGAAGTCCACCAAGAGGAAGAGAAATCTTCGTAAGGCTACCATTGCGGATCCTACCAACGCAAAGGTAATGAAGAAGATCCTGCCCTACTAATTGATACGAAAGGAGACTATAAGTCATGGCAAGAATTAAAGGCGGTTTAGGCGCAAGAAAGAGACACAATCGGGTTCTGAAGCTGGCGAAGGGTTATCGCGGCGCCCGTTCCAAACAGTATAGAGTAGCAAAGCAGTCCGTCATGAGAGCTCTGACCAGCTCCTATGCCGGCCGCAAGCAGAGAAAGAGACAGTTCCGCTCCCTGTGGATCGCCCGTATCAACGCGGCGGCTCGCATGAATGGCCTTTCCTACAGCCGTTTCATGTATGGCCTGAAGCAGGCAGGTGTGGAAATGGACCGCAAGATCCTGGCGGATCTGGCCGTGAACGATGCCGCTGGCTTTGCCAAGCTGGCTGAGACGGCCAAGGCCAAACTGGCGTAAGGCTGCGGTATTCTGAAGATGATCATAGTGCAGAGGCTTTCAGACGAACGCGGCTGAAAGCCTCTGCTTGTCTTTTTACGGGAGAATTAATATATGACAACGTGGAACAATAAAACCGTAAAGCCGCAAAGCGCCAAGGAACGCCCGGTCTATGTAATCGGACATCAGAATCCGGATACGGATTCTATCTGCTCCGCCATTGCCTATGCCAATCTGAAGGAAAAGATCACCGGAAAACGTTACATTCCGAAGCGCGCCGGACAGATGAACCTGGAGACCAAATATGTGCTGAAGCGCTTTGGCGTGAAGACTCCGTATTATCTCTCGGATGTCAGACGTCAGGTCAAGGACATGGAGGTCAACGCCTTAAAGCCGATCCGCGGCTGTCTCTCCCTGAAACGGGCATGGGAACGCATGCGGGAAGAGACCGTATCCACACTGCCGGTGTGCACAATCGACGGGGTGCTGGAGGGAATTATCACGGAGGGCGATATCGCCGAATCCTACATGGGCATGTATACCGCGGATATCCTGGCGCGCGCCAAGACCATGTACAAGAATATTGTGGAGACCCTGAACGGGGAGCTGGTGCTGGGAGACATGGGGGATGTGCTGGATCATGGCAAGATCCTGATCGCGGCCGCCAATCCGGATACCCTGGAGAACTTTATTGAAGAAGGCGACGTCGTGATCACGGGCAACCGGTATGAGACACAGCTGTGCGCCATCGAAATGAACGCAGGCTGCGTAATCGTAAGCGCCGGCGCCGAGGTCAGCCGCACCATCCTCAAGATGGCCCAGGCCAACAACTGCCATATCATCAAGACGCCGCTGGATACCTTTACCGTCGCCCGTCTGATCAACCAGAGTCTTCCTATTGAATATTTTATGACGCGGGAAAACCTGGTCACCTTCGGTATGGATGACTATCTGGACGATATCCGTGAGACCATGCAGAAATACCGTCACCGCGATTTCCCTGTGATAAGCAAGGACGGACAGTTCATCGGCATGATCTCCCGCCGGAAATTGCTGGGCGCCATCAAGAAGCGCCTGGTCCTGGTGGATCACAACGAAATGTCTCAGGCCGTAGACGGTCTGGCGGACGCGGAGATTTTGGAGGTCATCGACCATCACCGCATCGGCAGCCTGCAGACCACCGGCCCGGTATTCTTCCGCAATCAGCCCCTGGGCTGCACAGCGACCATCATCACAATGATGTACCGGGAAAACAATGTTCCCATCGATCCGGTAATGGCGGGCCTGATGTGCTCGGCCATCATTTCCGACACGCTGATGTTCCGCTCGCCAACCTGCACGCCGCTGGATAAGCAGATCTGTGAGGAACTGGCGGAGATCGCCGGCATCCAGGTGGAGGAACATGCCAAAGCCATGTTTACGGCGGGCAGTGATTTCGGCAACCGCACGGACGAGGAGATCCTGTACCAGGATTACAAGAAATTCGTGATGGGTACCCATCAGGTGGCTATCGGCCAGATTTCTTCCATGGATGACAAGGAACTGATCGCGCTGCGCGATCGTCTGCGTCCCTACGCGCAGAGCATTCTGGCGAAGGATTCCCTGGATATGATCTTCCTGATGCTGACGGATATCCTGAACGAATCCACCTATCTGCTGTGCGTGGGAGAGGATTCCACGGAGCTTGTGGAGCAGGCCTTTGGCGCGGAAGCAGACGGTGATACCGTGCTGCTGACCGGCGTGGTCTCTCGCAAGAAGCAGCTGGTGCCCCGTCTGATGGAGACGCTGCAGCAGTAATGCGGGGAATGTATTAAAGGAGATTCTTTTAAATGGAAGCAATAAAGGAAATGGAAATCATCTCTGCCCGCCGCGCCCGGCTGGCGGAGATGATGGAAGATAACAGTGTCCTGCTGCTGTATGCCGGGCTGCCGGTACATGTGAGCGAGGACGAGTACTATCCCTTTGAGGTGAACCGGCAGTTCTGCTATCTGACCGGCCTTACGCGGGAGAACCAGGCGCTGGTGATCTCAAAACTGGGCGGCGAGGTGAAGGAATACCTGTTTATCGAGGAGCCGCAGCCCAAGCTGGAGCGGTGGATCGGAAAGATGCCTACCAGGGAAGAGTCCACGGAGATCAGCGGTATTCAGGATGTCCGCTATATGCAGGATCTGTCGCAGATGACGGCTTCTCTGATCGGCCGCAATATTGTGCAGAACCTCTACATGGAGACGCACCGGTACCACGAAGAGGACCTGGAGGATTACAATCTGTTCCAGGCACGCAGGATGATGAAACTCTACCCGATGCTCTGCCTGCGGCCCATTCGTCCGATGATGGCCGCGCTGCGCACCGTGAAGGATGAGCAGGAGATTGCCTGCTTCCGGAAAGCCGTGGACATCAACCGGGAGGGCCTGGAGGAGGTCCTTCGCAGGCTGAAGCCCGGCATGACAGAGTATCAGGTGCAGGCGGTCTTTGAGGGGACCATCCGCTATCAGGGAGCCGAGGGTCCGGCCTTTGCCACCATCGCAGCCGGCGGAAAGAATGCCTGCAGTATGCATTACGGCGAAAATTCTGCGCCGCTGCCGGCGGACGGCATGATCCTGTTGGATCTAGGTGCAAAATACCGCGGCTACGGCAGCGATGTCTCCCGTACCTATCCGGTTTCCGGCCGCTTTACGGAGCGCCAGAAAGAAATCTACGCGTTGGTATTAAAGGCTAACAAGGCCATTGCGGCCGCGGCCCGTCCCGGCGTGCCGATCCGTCATCTGACAGAGGTGGGCAACCAGGTGCTGGGCGAAGGCCTGGTGCAGATGGGAATGATCGAAAAGGCGGAGGATGCCGGGAAGTATTCCATCCACGGCTTCAGCCACCCCATCGGCCTGGACACGCACGACCTCAGCGTGGGCGAAGAGATCCTTCAGCCCGGCTGGATCATCAGCGATGAGCCCGGCCTGTATATCGATGACGAAGCCCTTGGCGTCCGCATAGAAGACGACCTGCTGATCACCGAAGACGGCTGCGAAGTGCTGACCGAAGGGATCCTGCGGGAAATCGAGGATATTGAGGCATTCATGGAGAAGAGATAGTGACAAGGGGACGTACCTTCTGTTACATTGCGTGCAATGTGACAGAAGGTACGTCCCAATGCAATTAAGTTAAGCTTGAACTGTCTAATTCTTAACTACA
>CAMNFR010000023.1 GCA_946537305.1 uncultured Lachnospiraceae bacterium
GCGCAACGCTATTTTCAATATGCTGACGAACGGGGAGCAGGAGATCTGCAAGGTGCTGGCTGTAATGTCAAACGGCAAGACCGGCGCTCCCTGCGGAGCCTGCAGAGAATTGATGGTGCAGCTGATGCCGGAGACATACAAAGACATCGAAATCATGCTGGATTATGAGCAAGAGAAGGTAGTGACACTCGGAGAGCTGACACCGGAGTGGTGGATCGGATAGCATACTATTGTCTCTGGTGGGAGCCCAATCTCCTTCCGAGATAAACGCTCCGCGAGGATGCGCACGTGTGAGGAGGGGAAAATGCCTTCGGCATCCCTCACACGGCGCGTAAGACTCGCGAGCGAGTCTTGAAATTGACGAAAACAAAGGGCGTGGATCCTATGATGATTATATTGAGAAGGTGAAGCATATTGTAGAAAACTTCGGTGGAGAATACATGGCACGGACGGAGAATGTTACATCTCTTTCTCCGCTCCGAAAGCCGAGCCGGGTAATAATCATACGATTCCCGTCAAGGGAAAATATCTGGATACGGTCAAGACCCCGAAAGGCTATCGAGCGGTCCCGATGATTCCTGGCGTAGACAAAGCATTTGAGGAGAAATTCGGATTGATTAAGATTTTATTCATTTGCCACGGCAATATTTGCAGAAGTCCGATGGCTGAATTTGTGATGAAGGATCTGGTGCGGAAAGCGCACCTGGAGGATCAGTTTTTTATTGAGTCCGCTGCTACCAGCACGGAGGAGATCTGGAACGGCCGGGGAAATCCGGTGTATCCGCCGGCCAGGAAAAAGCTGGCGGAGCATGGCATATCCTGCGAGGGGAAGCGTGCCAGACAGACCACGAGAGCAGATTATGCCCGCTTTGATTACATTGTCGGCATGGATCAGGCCAATCTGCAGAACATGCTGCGCATCTATGGCGGAGATCCGGAGAAAAAGGTGAGTCTGCTGATGGATTATACCAGCCGCCCCGGCGGTGTGGCGGATCCCTGGTATACAGGGGACTTCGAAACGACATGGAAGGATGTTTTGGAAGGGTGTGAAGGGCTCCTTCGTTTCCTTCGCTGCCACAGATAAAGCAGACAACGCAAAGAGTGAGACGAAAGGCATCTTTTTGCGCGTGGCAGCAGACAGGCTGTCTGATATAATTATCCTACAAAGAAGGCGCATGCCGGAAGGAGAAAATGTATGAAGAAAAAAAGCTTGTTCTGTATATCGACACTATTGGCGGCCGTGATTCTTCTCGCAGGATTGAGCGCACCTGTGCAGGCAGCAAAATCCTATTCTAACAAAAAAACGACAAAATCCAATCCTGCGGTGGTGCTGTACATTCAGTACTCCTCGGGAGGGTATTCCGATGCATACGCGGCGTCACGTGATATCTCGATATGCCCCGTCAAGGAAAAGCCGGGATACCGGATATATGATATCATCATCTATCCGGACCGGATCAATTTATACAGCTTCCCGAATATGACAGATTGGGATTCCTTTGCGGCATTCTATACGCAGAAATACGGCGATTATGAAAAACGTACTGCGGCAACTGAACAGGCCGCCTGGAAGGCGTTCCGGGACAAATATCTTATGAAGTCCTATAAGGTAAAGAGCGGAACCTACGAGGCCCCGAACCCGGATAAGAACAGTTCAAAGCGCTTAAAGGCTTATAAGAAAATCTTCAGGGCGATCAAGAAGAAAACGCCGTCCAAGCATATTGTTGTCAAGTACCAGGGGCACGGGAATATGCTGCCGGTGTTCTGCCAGTCCCTGAGCGTGTCGCATACCAAGAAGGTGCTGAAGGAAGCGGTGAAGACCTTTGGCTGTAAGCTGGCCCTGGTGGATTACGGGACAAACTGCTATACGTTAACGCCGGCCCTCTGTGAAATGTATGCTCCTTATGTGGATTATATTCTTGGGAATGCCGGAGAATGGAGTCTCGCCAGCGGAGATGGCGTGACTACGGCAGATCTGAAAGCCGCCTGCAAGACAAAAAAGCAGAAAAAGCTATATAAGAAAACATTCCTGAAGCATTTCAGCACACAGGAATTGGGCGTTGCATGGCCCGCGTGGAGCGCTTTCCCGTTCCTGTAGAGTCTTGTGCCGCTGCCAGCCATGCGGCCGACGGAAGCTTGTGATTCTGAAGAATTATAAAAAATGATAATCAGCGATAACGATCACTTGACATTTGTTTCATATATGGATAGTATAACCCACGGGGATGATCCCCGTGGGTTTTCAATTGATTTTTCATGAAAAGAGGCAGTGTTATGGAAGAAGTTTTCACTTATGTGACAGAAGATATGGTGACCGGCGATGTGGTACAGAAATACCCGGAAGCCGCTATTGCGCTGATCGAATGCGGTATGGGCTGCGTCAGCTGCCCCGCCTCCGCCGGAGAGACTCTCCGCGATGCGGCAATGGTGCATGGACTGGAGCCGGAAGAAGTGATCGAATACGTGAACAAGCGGATGACAGAGATGGGAGTAGCCCCGGAGGGCATTCAGTTCAACTGGCAGTAATCGGATCACACGGAAAGAAGGCTTATATATGGAAAGAGAAGAATTGTGCATGAAATACCGGGAGCTGGACCGGGATCTGGCTCTGTTTTACTACGCGGTCGGCCGCTACAGCGAAGAGAACCGCAAGATCCGTGACCGTTTTATTCCCAATGAGGGGAATATGCGCGCGGCCCGGGAGACCTGGGTCTCTCTGCGCCGCCGGGTGATGGAGCTTCCTGTGCCGGATCCGGTATTCGCCCTGGTCAACCATATTCAGATGGATTTTGTGGATTCGCTGGAATATCTGATCAATGATACCTGGCGTCATCCGGAAAAGGCCTACCTGGGGCTGGACAGCATCCTTCAGGGAACGGCCCGCTGCAACCGTCAGCCGGATGAGGACCGCCTGGCAGATCTGCTGAGATGGATGCGTCAGCTGGTGGAGAACCGCGAGGAGATGCTTCATCTGATCAGAGAGCGTTCCGCCCCCGAGGAGTGGGCGAAGATCGCCGCGTCCCTTCGCAGTACCAAGGCTGCGCTGGAGGCGGATATCCCGCGCCTGCGGGAGTATTTCCCCACCTTCAATGAGGAGCAGATGCTTCGCCTGAATGCGGCCATTCGCCGCATCTGCGACCTGGAGGAGGGGATGGCCTCCCGTCTTCTGGAGACCGGTTTTGACCTGCCCTTCCTGACCGGGAAGAGCTGGGCGGAAGCCGCCGAGGAAGAGTCCTGGCCCTG
Source organism: uncultured Lachnospiraceae bacterium (assembly GCA_946537305.1). Taxonomy (GTDB): domain Bacteria; phylum Bacillota; class Clostridia; order Lachnospirales; family Lachnospiraceae; genus UBA3305. Next base: position 3,244 of record CAMNFR010000023.1, read on the forward strand.
GTATCCCAGTGACGAGGAATCTGCGGCCTCCGAGAAGAAACCGGCCAAGGAAAAGAAAGAGGATCTGAACATCAGCGTGAAGATGGATCCGGATGCCTATCGTACACTGCTGGATAAGCAGCTGGGCGTGGACCTGGATGAACTGCTGGCCTGGCACCGCGAGGAAATCGAAAAGACCCGCGCGGAAGCCCTGGCCATCGGAGCTGAGATGCCGGTAGATGATCCCGCGCCTACCAACATGCGGGAAGTCAATGATCTGCTGTTAAAATATGCCGGCCCCTGTGATTCTCCGGAAGAAATGTTCGCCCGCGCGGATGCTTATCTGAAACGGACCCGCGCCCTGGCGCACCAGGTGGTAAAGCTGCCGGAGGATGAGACCTGCAACTGTGTTCCTATCTGCGAATGCTGCGTGGATTCCTACCCTTGGGGCGGCTACGAGGGCGGAGATTTTTCCGTAAAGCCCATCGTGGGGCAGATGTTCTTCAACCAGTACAACTACAAGGCCATCACGGACGGATGGATCAAGCTCAATACGCTGCATGAAGCCTATCCCGGGCATCACTGCCAGTATGTCCGCTGTGCCACCGACGAGACGCCGGAAATCACCAAGATCGGCGCCAAGCTGGTGCCGCTGCTGGAGGGCACCTGTCTGCGCACGGAGCGGGCCTTTGAGGATCTCTTCGAGGAGGATCCCTTCTTCCGCCTGTTCGTGGCCTACCGCAGACATCACAATTCTGTCCGTATCTATGTAGATCTGATGATGTTCTACTACGGCGCCACCCTGCAGGATGTCATCGACATTTATCAGCAGGAGCTTGGTTTTGACTTTGTGACGGCCCGCAAGCAGGTGCAGTCCCATCAGTATACGCCCGGTTACTTCACCTGCTACTACTACGGCATGAAGAAGCTGGCACAGTGGGAAAAGGAGATGGGATTCTCGAAAGAGGACTTTACGGAGCTTCTGTTCTCCGCCGGTTATATCGGCATCGATCGGTTTGGGGAATTCCTGCGCCTGACGCCGGAAGAAAAGGAAAGATATTATCACGACTTCAAGAGTCTGCTTCGCTGATGAGAAACACTTTTTCTTACTGTGAATGCTGAAAAATAGAGACGGAAAGAAAGAAGGATCGACGGTTCTATACCGGCGGTCCTTTTTGGGTATGACAAAATTCGCACGCAGTCATAAATTGACAGGAATGGATTTTTTGATACAATAACATAGAGAAAAACAGCCACAGAGAAATACACTGAGCCTTAATGATTTATAAAGCAGGGATGCTTGGGGAGGAATGTTATGTTTAGCACCGAAAACGAATGTATGGAATATCTAAAAGATAACGAGGTGAAATTTATCCTCTTGGCTTTCTGTGATACCTTTGGCAGCATGAAGAATGTGTCGATCATGCCGCGTGATGTCCATCGCGCCTTTACCACAGGCATCTCCCTGGATGCCTCTGCTATCGGCGGTTTCGGTTCCGTGGATGAATCGGATCTGATCTTAAAACCGGTCCCTTCCACGCTGGCGCTGCTGCCGTGGCGCCCGGCACAGGGACGGGTCGCCCGTTTTTACTGCCATATTTTCTATCCGGACGGCACGCCCTTCGAGATGGACAGCCGGGAAATTCTGCGGCGCTCTGTGGAAAAGGCCGGAAAGCTGGGCATTCGCGTAAGTTTTGGCGCGGAATGTGAGTTTTATCTGTTCAAGCTGGACGAGAACGGAGAGCCGACGCGGATTCCGGCCGATCACGCCCATTACATGGATGCGGCGCCGTTTGATAAGGGCGAGATCGTGCGGCGTGAGATCTGCCTGGCCCTGGAGAAGATGAATTTTACACCGGAGACCTCTCATCACGAGGAAGGACCCGGTCAGAATGAAATCGATTTCCGCTACAGCGGGGCCATGTCCTCCGCAGACAACGTGCTCACCTTCCGCTCCGTGGTGGAAACGGTAGCCGCCGCCAACGGCCTGCACGCGGACTTCTCCCCGAAGCCGATGGAAAACGAGGCCGGGAACGGCTTTCATATCAATATGTCTCCCCGCCGGAAAAATTCAGACGACCCGACGCCGGAGTTGAAGAGATGGTTCATGGCGGGGATCCTGGCCCACGTACGGGAGATCACCGCATTCCTGAATTCGACCGAGGACTCCTACCGCAGACTGGGCACCTTCAAGGCTCCTAGGTATGTCACCTGGTCGCCCCGGAACCGCTCTCAGCTGATCCGGATCCCGGCCGGGACAGGCGAGTTCGACCGCATAGAGCTCCGCTCTCCGGATTGTATGACCAACCCCTACATTGCCTATGCACTGCTGCTGGAAGCAGGTGTGGAAGGCATCCAGAAGCAGCTGGAGCCGCCGGCACCGGAAAACCGCAACCTGTACGAGGTGCCGGAAGCAGATCTTACTTCCTTGGAACAGCTGCCTGCCACGCTGGAAGAAGCACTGTCTCTGGCAGAGAAGAGTGAACTGATCCGTCGCGTACTTCCGGAAGCCATGCTGGCGGCCCTCCGGGAAAGAAGATAGGGGGAAGCGCAGGAAATGGCAGAAATCAGAGGGCCTGGGGATATCTTGGTGGTATCCGTGGGAGAAAAAAGCTGCCGCAGCATAGCGGGGCTGATCGACCGCTCGCTGTATGACCGCATCATCGATGTACATACAGGTGCGGAGGCTCGCCGCCTGCTTCCCAAAAGAAGTTTCAGCCTTGTCGTTATTAATGCGCCGCTTTCAGATGAATTCGGACATGAGCTTGCGTCCGACATTGCGGAGCATTACGCATGCGGTGTGGTCCTGCTGACCAAAAGCGATGTGATTGATGAGGTGAACTCGCTTGTACAGTCGGCCGGCGTTATCACTGTGCCAAAACCGGTCTCCCGTTCGGCTTTTGAACAGGCAGTGCGTGTGGGACTTTCGGAGAGTATACGGCTGCTGGCGTGGGAACAGGAAATATCAAGGCTTAAGCGCAAGCTGGAGGAGGCGCGCCTTGTGGGGCGGGCGAAATGTATGCTGGTGGAACAGAGAGGCTATTCGGAAGCGGAGGCCCACAGACATATAGAGAAAAAGGCGATGGATTGCCGTGTATCCCTGCGTGATATTGCGGAGGAAATCATCCGGGAAAGTGAGTAACGCCTGTTGTAGCATATGCAAGCCTGGCGCAGGAGCTGCTTTCCGGAAAGATCCGGATTTTCATGCTTTTGTATGGCATTCAGCCGAATATGTTCGCATTTTAACTGCAAGCAGAAAACAGTCTCGGAACAGCTCCCGGGAGAAATTGGCTTCTTTAGAACAGTTTACAACCCAATCATATCACTTCAACGTGGGATGAATATTCTTCTTACAGCAAACCGGGCAAAATTATGTCCTCACAGAGCTTTTACAACCCGGAAACATCGATAGCAGCTTCCTGCTAAACACCAAAATGGATTGTAAACACTTTTTGAAGCTTGGCATTTTGAACAAACCAAGTCTTCTGATTAACGTATTTTAAGCTTTCTTGGTTTGGGCGGGTTGTAAATTATCCCGGGAAGCCTGATTTTGCACATTTCCCAGGGGGCAGGTAAATTCTGAGGGGGAGATGCTGCTCTCCCTGGTTTTGAAGCATCCCCACAAACCTATATTTACGTTCCCCGCACAGGTGTAGCCTTACGTTTTCGTTTGACAGAAATAATTCCGTATGGTAAAACAATTCCATAAGCAAAGGCGCTTTATTCCTCAGGAATATTGCGCCCTTTTTTCTTTTGTGCGCATATTTCGCATCTCAAAACAGGAGGAAAAACTATGTGTGGTATTGTAGGATATATAGGAAGACGCCCAGCAGCTCCCATACTGTTGGATGGACTGGAAAAGCTGGAGTACCGGGGATATGATTCTGCCGGCATTGCCGTGCGGGATGGGAATGGACCGGTCGCCGTGGTAAAGGCACAGGGACGCCTGAGGGTCCTGTCCGATAAGACTGACCACGGAAAGGCCATTGCCGGAAACTGCGGAATCGGCCATACCCGCTGGGCCACCCATGGGGAGCCCACGGAGACCAACGCGCACCCGCATGTATCGGAGACCGTCACGGGCATTCACAACGGTATCATCGAAAACTACCAGGAACTGAAAGACAAGCTGACCAAGAATGGTTATGTCTTTTATTCCGATACAGACACAGAAGTCGCCATCAAGCTGATTGATTATTACTACAAAAAATATGCCCACACGCCGGTGGACGCCATCAACCATGCGATGGTACGCATCCGAGGCAGCTATGCCTTTGCACTGCTGTTCAATGATTATCCGGAGGAAATCTACGTGGCTCGCAAGGACTCGCCCATGATCATCGGTGAGGGTGAGGGAGAGCACTATCTGGCCTCCGACGTGCCAGCAATCCTGAAATATACCCGCAGTGTTTATTACATCGGCAATCTCGAAATCGGACGGCTGACGGCAGATTCCCTGACCTTCTACAACCTGGACGGAGATGAGATCCAGAAGGAAAAGAAGGAGATCGAGTGGGATGCGGCGGCGGCAGAGCGCGGCGGCTTTGAACACTACATGATGAAGGAAATCCACGAGCAGCCCACGGCCGTGCGGGATACGCTGCATTCGTTGGCGCACGGGGATCATATCGATCTTTCAGAGGTCGGACTTACGGATGAGGATCTGCGGAGCTTTTCTCAGATCTGTATTGTGGCCTGTGGTTCTGCCTGGCATGTGGGAATGGTGTGCAAGTATGTGATGGAAGACCTGGCCAGAATCCCGGTGCAGGTGGATCTGGCCTCGGAATTCCGTTACCGCCGTCCGATTCTGGATCAGAATGCGTTGGTGATCATCATTTCTCAGTCGGGTGAGACGGCGGACAGCCTGGCGGCGCTGCGGCTGTCAAAGCAGATGGGCATCCGGACACTTGCGATCGTGAACGTGGTGGGAAGCTCCATTGCCCGGGAGGCGGATATGGTGCTGTATACCGTGGCTGGCCCGGAGATCGCTGTGGCGACCACCAAGGCTTACAGCGCGCAGCTGATCGCAGGATACTGTCTGGCAATACAGCTGGGACTGGCGCGGGGAGAACTTACCGAAGAGCGGTATACGGAACTGATTCGGGAACTGGATACGCTGCCCGGGAAGATTGAACGTATCCTGGAGGACAAGGAACGGCTCCAGTGGTTTGCGTCCAAGCAGGTGGCGGCGAAGGATATCTTCTATATAGGCCGCGGCATCGACTATGCCATCAGCCTGGAGGGCAGCCTGAAGGCCAAGGAGATCAGCTATATTCACAGCGAGGCCTATGCGGCCGGCGAACTGAAACACGGCACCATCAGCTTGCTGGAGGAAGGGACGCTGGTGATCGGTATCCTGACTCAGCAGGAGCTGTTCGAAAAGACCGTCAGCAACCTGGTGGAATGCAAGAGTCGTGGGGCTTATTTGATGGGGCTTACGGTCAATGGTCATTATGAGATCGAGGACACGGTTTCCTTCGCCGTCTATATTCCAAAAACGGACGATCATTTTATGGCCAGTCTGGCGGTCATCCCGCTGCAGCTGCTGGGGTATTATATTTCCGTGGGCAGAGGCCTGGATGTGGACAAGCCCCGCAACCTGGCCAAGAGCGTGACGGTGGAGTAAATGAATACACCGAAGTGTAAGAAAATGGAAGGGATATAGAATAGCCGGAAGGAAGAAGTATGAGAGAAGAAAAGATTATTATTTTGGATTTCGGCGGCCAGTACAAACAGCTGATCGCCAGGCGTGTGCGCGAGTGTGGTGTGTACTGTGAGATCCATTCACATACACTGACAGCGGAAAAAGTACGGGGAATGAAACCGGCCGGCATTATTTTCACAGGCGGACCGAACAGCGTTTTCGCAAAGGATGCGCCGTCCTGCGGCCGTGATCTCTTTGAACTGGGCGTGCCTGTATTAGGGATCTGCTATGGCTCTCAGCTGATGGCTCATGTGCTGGGCGGAGAGGTGAAGACGGCACCCACCAGTGAATACGGGCAGGCGGTGGTGACGGTGGATGAAGAAGCTTCTCCGCTGTTGAAGGACGTGCGGAAGGAAAGTACGGTATGGATGAGCCATACGGATTATATCGCGCGGGTGCCGGAGGGCTTTAAAGTGACCTCACACACGGCAAAATGCCCGGTGGCATCCATGGAGGATGCCGTCCGCAGGCTGTATGCGGTGCAGTTCCATCCGGAGGTACTTCATACGGAGGAGGGGACAAAGATCCTGTATAACTTTGTGCGGGGGATCTGCGGATGCCGTGGGGACTGGCAGATGTCCGCTTTCGCGGAGGAGACCATCCGTGAGCTCCGGGAGAAAATTGGCGATGACCACGTGCTGCTTGGTCTTTCCGGCGGCGTGGATTCTACGGTGACGGCGGCCCTGCTGTCCCGCGCCATCGGGAAGCAGCTGCACTGTGTGTTCGTGGATCACGGCCTGATGCGCAAGAACGAAGGTGACGAGGTGGAGAGGATCTTCGGAGAGGGCGGGAGCTTTCGACTGAACTTTACCCGTGTGAATGCGCAGGAACGTTTCTACCGTAAACTGACCGGACAGAGCGATCCGGAGACCAAGAGAAAGATCATAGGGGATGAATTCCCCCGTGTCTTTGGCGAGGAAGCCGGGAAACTGGCCGGAAAAGTCCGCTATCTGGCGCAGGGCACCATCTATCCGGATGTGGTGGAGAGCGGCGACGGCTCCAAGTCCGATGTTATCAAATCCCACCATAACGTGGGCGGACTGCCTATCGAGGTGGTGCGGGAGCTGGGGTTTGACGAGACGCCCATTGAGCCTCTGCGCATGCTGTTCAAGGACGAGGTGCGCCGTGTTGGGCTGGAACTTGGCGTTCCGAAGGAACTTGTGTACCGTCAGCCTTTCCCCGGTCCCGGACTGGCTGTGCGCATTGTAGGGGAGATCACGCCGCATAAGGTGCAGATCGTGCAGGAAGCAGATGCCATCTTCCGGGAGGAACTGCACAAGGCTGGCGTGGACAAGGATCTGGGCCAGTATTTCGCAGCCCTCTCCAACATGCGGAGCGTCGGTGTTATGGGAGATCACCGCACCTATGGACTGGCGGTGGTACTGCGTGCCGTGCTTACTTCTGATTTTATGACCGCCGAGGCCGCAGAGATTCCCTGGGACGTGCTGAAGATATGCATGACCCGCATTATCAACGAAGTAGAGGGCGTCAACCGGGTGCTCTACGATATCAGCAGCAAACCGCCCGGGACGATCGAACTGGAATAAAAAAGATGCGCCGCAGTTTAAGCCGCGGCGCTTTTTTCTTATATGTGGGTCCAGAGCAGGTTGGCCGCGGCCAGGATCAGCGGCATGGTGAGTATGCTGCAGAGGGTGCTCAGACAGACGTCCTTTACGGCATTGCGGTAGTTCGCTCCGAAAAGCTGGGCGAAGATCGCAACGTTGGATCCCACCGGCGCGGAGGCGGCCAGGAGAACCGCCATGCGGATCATCTGGTATTTCCCGGGCAGCAGCGTGAGCAGCAACATCGTCAGAATCGGAATGACAAGCAGACGAACAGCAGTACACAGATACGTGTCAGGATCTTTTACAAGCTCTATCAGCGGCACCTGCGCCAAATAGGCGCCCAGCACGATCATCGCGAGAGGCCCGTTCATGGAGGCGATGGTCGCCACCATCCCGGCAAGCGCAGCGGGCAGTTCAATCGGCAGGAAGAACAGGCACATACCGATCAGAAAGGCGATCAGGATGGGGTTGGTCCGAAGCTTTTTCAGGCTGATGGCACTCCTATCCTTCGTCATGATCAAGATGCCGTAGGTCCACTGCAGAATGTTCAGAAGCGCGACAAAGGAGGCTACGTAGAATACAGCACCGTCACCCAGCGTCATCTGTACCAGGGGGATCCCGATGAACCCTGCGTTAGAGAAGGCGGCTCCGAACTGGCGAACAGCATCCCGTCGGCCAAAGACCAGCGTACTGATAATCATCGAGAGGATCAGCGCCAGCGCCGCGGCGGCAAAGGAGATCAGAAAACCTACCAGCATCTCTGCAGAGTATGTCTGTATATAGGACTTTACGATTGCGACCGGCATCACTACATACAGAAGCATCTTTCCCAGCTCGGCACTGCCCGTGGAAGTCAGCAGCTTGTTTCGGTATAAGAAATACCCGATCATAAGATACAAAAACATGATGATGTTTTGCTGAAGCAGTAAAACAACGATATCCATAATCGTCTCCGTTTCTTGAAATAATGCAGGTACATCATAGCGTAAAACGCCAGAGACATCAATTCCTAATTGATTATAATCTTATGCTTATAATTTATACTAATTCAGAAAAGATTAATAGAATAAGAGATGTTCATTAATTGACAAAGATAGGCGGTCGCGCTATGATTGCCTCGTCTCTCGTGAATATTAGATCGGGAAATTTGGAGGAAGATATGAAGAAAAAAATAATCGCACTGGCTGTTGCTGCGACATTTGCATTATCGCTGGCTGCTTGCCGGAATGCTTCTCCGGCCGAGACCACCGCGGCCGCGGAGACCACGCACGCTGCGGAGACCACCGCCTCAGAAACCACCGCTGCCGTCCAGACGACCGCGGCTGCAGAAACCACCGCTGCCGAGACGCAGGCCGCGGCGGAAGAGGACGGACAGAACCCTGTGATGAATTTTGTCGGTGTGTACCACACCGCCGTCAGCGTGGAAGCGATGGTCGAGGCGGAGGGGATGGAAAACGCGAAGATTACCATCACCTATGCGGGAAGCCCGTGGTTCCACACACAGACGGTCATGAGCGGGCGCTTTGACCCGGAGACCTTTACCATTGAGTTCGCTGATGCCGCACGTACAGAGTATACCTACAAGAGTGACGGCAGTGTGGCGGAAGAAAATCCCGTTTATACGGAAGGCACCGGAAAGGCAGTCTTTGATCCGGAGGAGAATAAGTTCACCCTCACGGAACAGATCGGCGCCGGCGAGGACGAGACCGTATACCTTTGGGGACCGTCCTCGGAGATGATGTATGTCACGGATCCGGACCACTACGGCGGTGTCACGGCCATGGACAAATTTAAGGTGGAGACAGAAATCGGCTCTGCTGTGCGCACTGCCTACCTGAACTCTGACTGGTATACGCTGGCCGATATGATCGACTACCCCATCACCATCAATGGCACAGAGCTGAAAGACAGCGATGCGTTCCTTGACTACATGAAGGATAAGACCGTCGCCAACAGCGATTGGAATGACATGATGGATGAAAACTTACTGGATATGTTCGTAAACGGCCAGGGACTCTGCATGGGCAGCGGCCAGGTCTGGCTGAACGACCCGGGCTACATGACGGACAAGGAGCCCGAACTGAAGATCATCGCCATCAGCGGTATTGTTGACCAGGATTCCGAGGAGGCACAGATCCCGGAAGAAGAGGGTGATTTCTACGATAATCCCTCTGTGACGGTATATGATGAAGCCGGAGAAAGCCACACGCTTTATGAAAGCTCAGACGGATACTGGCGCGAAGAGGACGGCACGACATATATTAAACTTTCGGATACGGAATTTCAGCTGAAGGATGGCGGCGAAACCCTCCATGTACGCTGATTGAGAAATCGGGGACAGGTACCATCTCCAAATGAGGAATGGTACCTGCCCCCGATTTCTCATTTTTGATGGGCGTTTAAGACTCGCTCGCGAGTCTTGTGCGTAATTCGAATTGTTAATAGAAATGCTATCAGAAAGATGATATACTTTTAAAGAAAGATGAACCGCATGACAGGGTCGCAAATGATCCGGGCATGCGGCAAACAGAGAGGAACATGATATGAAAATCGCACTGATCAACGAGAGAAAGGAGAACGTCGTGAAGGATACATTGATGGTCTATTACAGCTTTGAGGGGAATACGGGCTTTGTGGCCAGTGAGCTCCTGAAACATATGGACATGGATGTGGAGCGCATCAAGGTGCAGCAGGAACCGCCGAAGAAGGGACTGGCGAAGTTCCTGCACGGTGGGAAGAGTGCTCTGCGGCATGAAGACCCGGGCCTGATCCCGCTGCAGGCGAATGTGAATGACTACTATGACATCGTGATCGCCTTCCCGGTTTGGGCCGGCACCTGGCCTCCGGCGGTGGAGGCATTCCTGCGCTCCTACCCGTTCACCCGGAAGAACGTGTTCCTGATCGCCTGCTCGGCGAGCGGCAATGCATCTAAGGCGCTGGATAAGCTTACAGAACGGCTGGAGGGGAACATGGTGCTGGGCACGCTCAGCCTGAAGAACCCGCTGAAAAATAAGGAAGAGGTGGCGGAGCAGATTCGCGATTTTGCGGCCCGGAGACATTAAAGAGGGACGTTATGAGTACACAGAAGACGAATAAGGAATCTCTGCATAGGCGCAGGATCATGATCCTCTACACCGGCGGCACCATTGGGATGATCCGCACGGAGCAGGGATATATGCCGCAGAAAGAAACATTCCACCGGCTGCTGGATCAGATCCCGGAGCTTACCTCGGAGGCCATGCCGCAGTGGGATATGATCGATATGGAACCGCTGCTGGATTCCTCCAATATAACGGTATATGAATGGAACCGCATCGGACAGATGATCGCTGCGCGCTATGACCAGTATGATGGTTTTGTAGTGCTGCACGGCACGGACACCATGGCCTATACGGCTTCGGCGCTCTCTTTTATGCTTCGCGGGAATCGAAAGCCGGTTGTCCTGACCGGCTCCCAGATCCCGCTGTGTGAGATACGCAGCGATGCCAGGGACAATCTGATCACTGCCATGCTGGTGGCTGCGGAGGATAAGGTACATGAAGTGTGCCTGTATTTCGGCGGGAAGCTTCTGCGGGGGAACCGTGCAATGAAGTATTCCGCGGACGGCCTGATCGCCTTCGAATCGCCCAATTATCCGCCGCTGGCGGAGGTGGGCATCGATATCCGATATAATACTGCCGCGCTGCTGCCGCCCTGCGAGGGGAGTTTTTCGCTGCAGCGGCTGGAAAATGTGCCCATCGGCGTAATCAAGGTGTTCCCGGGTATTCAGTTCGATCTGTTCGATGCTATCATGACGGAGTCGCTGAAAGGCATTGTGGTGGAGACCTTTGGTACAGGCAATATCCCGGAGGGCGGCGATAAGCTGCTGCCGATCATCCGGAAGGCCTCGGCGAACGGAACCGTTATGATCGTTACATCCCAGTGCCCGCACGGCACGGTGTCCCTGGGGACCTACGAGACCTCCTATGCGTTAAAACAGGCCGGCGCCGTAAGTGGTTATGATATTACCACCGAGGCCGCGGTAGCCAAGCTGTACTATCTGTTCAGCAGAGGACTGGACCGAGAGGCCATCAAGAGCCGGATGGAATGCAGCCTCCGGGGCGAGATGTCCTCTGAAAACGCAAAAGATTCGTAGAAATAACGCAAGAAGATCCAGATATTTAAAATGTGGTGCTTCGGATCAAACAGGAAAGAATCGGTTTCGGCCGATTTTTTCTTATTTTAGTCATATGCAATAATCGAAAATAAAATTTCGTAAAAATGAAATTATGGCACAAGCACTCTCTGCAAAGATTTTTGCACTCTGCCACAAAACCGTTATGTAAAAAAATAAATATCGAAGAAATACAGTGAATTGATGACAGATAGTTGACATTTCTGCATTTATAGGATATCTTTTTAATGCAGATTTCGATATCACAGGTGAAAATAAATTTCATGATATCAAATTTGCGGTCACCAATCAGCAATAACTATATTCCGAATGGGCATATACGGAAAAATGCCTGCCGGAATAACAGTTTCGTGAAACTCAACGGGCAGCGAGAGCCTGTTTTTTCCTGAAAGGAGGAAGATATCCTATGAGACTCAGAAAGATGTTCCTGAACATCAATGGCGTGGATCGCGTATTTATGTGTGATCCTGACAACGACAGGCTGTCGGATGTGCTGAGAAGACTGGGCCTGACCGGCGTGAAGGTCGGCTGCGGCACCGGTGTCTGCGGATCCTGCTCTGTCATTTTGGACGGAAAGGTGATCCGTTCCTGCACCCGTAAGATCAAGGCGGTCAAGGATTACGCGAAGGTGACCACCATCGAGGGTATCGGTACACCTCAGCATCTGCATCCCCTGCAGGTGGCGTGGATGCACTGCGGTGCGGTCCAGTGCGGCTTCTGTGTGCCCGGCTTTATTGTGTCCGCGTATCAGCTGCTGCAGGAGAATCCGGATCCCACCCGTGAAGAGGTGCGTGACTGGTTCCAGAAGACCCGCAATGTCTGCCGCTGCACCGGTTACAAGCAGATCACGGACGCTGTCATGGCAGCGGCGAAGGTGATGCGCGGCGAATGCGCCATCGAGGATATCATGTACAAGGCTCCCGAAGACGGTGAATATTATGGCACCAGCATCGTTCGTCCGGATGCGCTGGGCAAGGTCACCGGTCTGACGGATTACGGCGATGATCAGGCTCTGAAGATGCCCGAGGGCACGCTGTTTGCTGCAGTGGTGCAGCCCCGTGTGGCTCATCACGCAAAGATCCTGGCCATCCATACCGAAGAAGCTGAGAAGATGCCCGGCGTGGTGAAGGTCATCACCGCCAAGGATATCTATGCGCTGGGCGGCACCAACCTGATGGGTGAGGGCCAGTTCCATGAGAGAAGCACCGTTCTGAAGCCTTCCCGTAAGATCCTGCAGGATGAGAAGATCTTCCGCTGGGGCGATGTGACTGCTCTGGTTGTGGCACGCACCAACAAGGAAGCCCGCGCGGCGGCCGCGAAGGTCACCATGGAATTCGAAAAGCTGCCGGAATACACCAGCTATCTGGATGCTGTCATGCCTGATGCCATGCGCATCCATGAAGATACCGATAACATCTTTGCGGAGCAGCCGGTCCTGAAGGGTGAAGGCCTGAAAGATCCCGAGAACGTCCGCGAGCTGATCGACAACGCCCCTCATGTGGTCGAGGGAAGCTTCCACTCCACCCGTGAGCCGCACCTGTCCATCGAGGGCTGCGTGGCCCAGGGCTACTGGTCGGATGATGACATGCTGACCATTCAGTGTAAATCTCAGTGCGTGTACTCCTCCGTGGGACGTATCGGCGCAGCCAGCCTGAACATCCCGAGAGAGAAATACCGCATCCTGATGAACCCCACCGGCGCCAGCTTCGGATGGTCCACCAATGCCGGTGATATCGCTCTCGTGGCCGCTGCCGTGGCAGTGACCGGTGAGCCTGTTTCCCTGTCCATGTCCTACGAGGAGCATCAGCACTTCTCCGGCAAGCGCTGCCCGTCCTATTCCAACGGCCGTCTGGCCTGCGACGAGGATGGCCGCATCATCGCCGCTGAGTTCGATGTGGGACTGGACCACGGTGCCTACTCCTGGGGCGGCGACGATGTTATGACCAAGCCTGCCCGCTTCACGTTCTGGCCGTACTATGTTCCCAACGTGGCTGGTCTGGTCCGCGTGGCAAATGTCAACCATGCCTTCGGTACCGCGTATCGTTCCTACGGTTCCCCTCAGGCCTATACCCTGTCCGAGCCGCTGATGGATATGATGGCAGAAGAACTGGGCATGGATCCCTTCGAGTTCCGTTATAAGAACATCGCCCGTCCGGGTGAGACCAATATCAACAGCTATCCTTTCAAACAGTATCCGATGGAAGCCATGATGGATCGCATGCGTCCCATCTATGAGGAGGCGAAGGCCCGCGCGAAAGCGGAGACCACACCCGAAAAGATGCGCGGCGTCGGCATTTCCTGGGGCGGCTTCAACGTAACGGAAGGTGAGAACGACTCCGCGACGGTCGCACTGGAGCTGGGTGAGGATGGCAAGATCTGGAAATACGACACCTGGCACTGCATGGGTCAGGGCGGCGCCGTAGGTTCCGTGATGGTCACCCTGGAGGCCCTGAAGCCTCTGCACCTGACGCCCGATGATATCCAGCTGGTACAGAACGACACCAAGCTTTGCCCGGATACCGGTATGGCCGGTGCCAGCCGTTCCTTCTATATGGATGGTCTGGCCACCAAGATCGCCGGCGAGAAGATGCTGGCTGCCATGAAGAAGGAAGACGGCACCTACCGCACCCGCGAGGAGATGATCGCGGAAGGTCTGCCTACCAAGTTCTACGGCAAGCATGAGAACTCCATCGATCCCGAACTGGTACGTCCGGATCCCAACACCGGTATCGGCGATCCGTCTCCCGCTTACACCTACTGCCTGAACCTGGCAGAGGTCGAGGTAGACGCGGCGACCGGTAAGACCACGGTCCTGAAGTTCACCTGTGTGGACCACGTGGGCCGCATCGGCAACCTGCAGGCGGTCAACGGCCAGGCATATTCCGGCATCTCCCATGGTATCGGTTTCGCTCTGTCCGAGGATTATGATGATGTGAAGAAGCATGCCAATATGCTGGGTGCCGGCGTACCTTATATCAAGGATACGCCCGATGACATCACCGTCATCCACATGGACGACACCATCGAGTCCGGCCCGTTCGGTTCCTCCGGTGCGTCCGAGGCCTTCCAGGCATCCCCGCACTGCGCGGTCCTGAACGCCATTTACAATGCCACCGGCGTTCGTATCCACGAGCAGCCCGCGCTGCCCGCCAAGGTAAAGGCCGGCCTGGATGCCATCGCCCGCGGCGAGAAGCCTTATGTGCCTCAGAAATACTATCTTGGACCGGAAATGTACGAGAGACTGGAAGATATCGTGGCTAATCCTGTACCGTTCAACAAGAACGAAGGATACTACGTATCTCTGGATGATCCGAATGCGGAGAGACCTTTCTAAATACTTCCGCGGGTAAGAAGATTATCTTCTTGTGGGCATAAAATTGATATGATACCATATACCCATGGGCCGCAAAGCTCATGGGTATCTTTTTTCAGAATTGTTTCAATGGGAGGAGGCGGAGCATGGCCGAAAAGAAAGACACAAGCTTTCTGGAGTCGTTTGGAGAAATCTTAAAAACAAAATGCCGCCAGGATGAACCGCCGTTCTGCACGGTGGCCTGCCCTTTTCACCTGGATATAAAGGACCTGGAGTCAAAGTGGGAGAGCGGGCGCTGGAATGCGGCGTACCGTGCTTTTCAGACAGAGGTCGGCTTCCCGGTCATTGTTTCCGCGATTTGTCCCAGGCCCTGTGAAAAGGCCTGCATCCTAAAGGAACGCGGCGGCTCGCTGTCGGTCGGAGAGCTGGAACGTGCTTCTATCCGTCTCGCGAAACGCCGGACGCCGAACGCCTATAATCTCCCCGCAAAGCCGCAGCGCGCGGCGATCATCGGGGGAGGACTTTCGGGCCTTGGCTGTGCCCTGCGGCTGTGCAATAAGAAGTACCAGGTCACCATTTTTGAGCGGGGAGAGGTCCTGGGCGGACACGCCAGGGAGCAGATGGATCCGGAGGTCTTTGATGAGGAGATCCGGAATCAGTTCCAGTTCGAAAAGCCGGACCTGCGGCTGCTCACAGAGGTGGTCAGAGAGGCGGCAGAGCCGGCCGGATGCGAGGCGGTGCTCTTTGCTGACATATGCAGTACATTCGATGTGGTTTATGTGGCGACCGGCGCGGGCGGAGAGGACTTCGGATTGACGCCGGATCCGGCGGGTGCCTTTGCCACGACGGTGCCGGGGGCCTTTTTGGGCGGAGCGATGACCGGCGCGAATGACGTGACGGCGCTGGCACAGGGCCTTCGCGCTTCGCTGGCCATGGAGCGATACATAAAGACCGGCCTGATGAACGAGCCGGCGGATACGACAGATACAAAACTGGTACTGGATCCGAGGCTGATCCCGGAAAATCCGGCGGTGGTCCCGGCGGATACCGAAGCCGGTTATACAGCGGCGGAGGCTGCCGAAGAAGCGAAGCGTTGCCGGAAATGTTCCTGCGACATCTGCATACAGGAGTGTGATCTGATGCGGATCCAGCAGAAAACGCCCAGCCGGCTGTATGAAGAATCCTATATTACCGTGCGTCCCAGCACCCTGGCGAATGACGGTCGCTGGGCCACCCGGCGGATCGCGTCCTGCGATCAGTGCGGTCTGTGCAAAACGGTCTGTCCGCAGCGGATCGACATGGGGGAATTCCTGCTGCAGAGCCACCGCGGACTGAAAGAGACAGATGCGATGCCGTGGGCCTTTCATGATTACTGGCTGCGGGATATGCAATTTTCCCGGTCGGAAGCTTCTCTGCTGATCAATGGCGGTGAGGGCGGTTATGTCCTGTTCCCGGGATGTCAGATGGCAGCCTCCGATCCTGACTATGTGACGGATGCCTTCGGCTGGATGCGGGAGCATTTCCCGGAGGCCGGGCTGTGGCTGAACTGCTGCGGCGCGCCGGCGGTCTGGGCGGTGGAGGATGAGCTTCACGCCGAACATCTGCAGGATCTTACGGATCAATGGACACAGCTGGGATGTCCGACCCTGGTCTTCACCTGTCCCACCTGTCGGAAGATGTTCGATCGGTACCTGCCACAGATCCCCGGGGTCTTTCTGGAGGAATTGATGGCTGTACACGGCGTGCCTGGCGAAGGTACAGGGAGCGGTGCGCTTGGAGAAGGCGCGGAGTGCGGTGCTCCGGTAAGAACAGCGGAATTTGCTGTCTTTGATCCCTGCGCCAGCCGGGACTATCCGCAGCTGCAGCAGGCGGTGCGGAAGCTGGCAGACCGTCTGGGCGTGCGGTATGAGGATCTGTCCCACACCGGGGATCTGGCGCGGTGCTGCAGCTTTGGCGGACAGTATGCGATCGCGGCGCCGGATTATGCAAAGCGCGTGCGCATGGAACGTGCGGAGGAATCCCCGCTGCCTTATATTACCTATTGTGTAAATTGCCGTGATACCTTTGCTTCCCGCGGTAAGGAGAACGTACACATTCTGGATCTTGCCTTTGGAAGAACAGACCGGCGGAGAGAAACGCCAACACTGACAGGGCGGTGGGAGAACCGCCGGCATCTCCGGGAGGTGCTTGCAGAAAAGTACGCTGCGGCGGCCGGAGGAGATCCGGAAACGGAGAGCAGGAAGGAAATGAGTAAGATGAAACTGCTGGCAGAGAAGGAACTGGAAAAAAAGCTTTCCGATCAGTATATCCTGATCTCCGATATGGAAGAAGTCGTTGCTTATTGTGAGGAAAACGGCTGCGGTGTGTGGAATCCGGCGACCGGTCATATCACCGGGCATAAGAAGCTGGGCCATATGACCTACTGGGCCGAGTATGAGAGCCTTCCGGACGGCACCTTCCGACTGTGGAACGGATATGCACACCGGATGAACCTGGAGGGGGAGTAACAGATGCAGGAACAATATCAGCCAGAGCTTGGGGGACTTCCCGAGATCCGGTGCCGGCGGTGTGATCTTGTGATGGAACCGGCCGAAACATATTTTGAATATCTGGATCACGGCTTTCACACAAAGCTTCTTCGCTGCCCAAAGTGCGGTGAGGTATATATCCCGGAGGATCTTGCCCGCGGGAAAATGGCGGAAGTAGAGCAGAATCTAGAGGATAAATAGCAGAGCGGGAGAATAGGAAGTCATAGAGTATGATGCGAAAAGACATGACCTATAGTGTGTGCCCCATCTGTCTGAAGCGGATTCCGGCGGAACGGATCCACGAAGGGCAGAAGGTGCAAATGGTCAAAATCTGCCAGGAACATGGCATGTTTACGGCACCACTGTGGAGAGGAAATGTTTCGTGGGGAATCTGGAAGGGGCGTATAGAGCCGCTCCGGGAGGATGAGTGCCTGCAGTGCGGAGCGTGTACGGGGCTTTGTCCGGATCACCGGCGGGCGACCTGCTGTACGCTGCTGGAGGTGACGGGCCGCTGCAACAGGAACTGTACGTTCTGCTTCGCAGGCGAGTGTGAAGAGGCGGATCCGCCGCTGGAGCAGGTGAAGGCCTGGATCCGGGACCTGACGGTGCCCGGGGAGACCTTCCTGCAGCTTTCCGGCGGGGAACCTACCTTGCGGGAGGATCTGCCGGAAATCGTAGCCTTTGCCCGTGAGTGCGGGTGCCGCTATGTTCAGCTCAATTCCAACGGCGTGCGCTTGGCGGAGGACGTGGATTATGTCAGGCGGCTGGCGGAGGCCGGTCTGTCCTTTGTCTTTTTGCAGTTCGACGGCGTTTCCGATGATGTTTACGTGCGGCTCCGCCGAGGGCCGATGATGCAGATCAAGGAGCGGGCGATCGAAAACTGCGGCAGATACGGACTGGGCGTGACGCTGGTCCCGGTGGTCGTGCCCGGCGTGAACACGGACCAGATCGGGGATATCCTGCGGTATGGGATCTCGCGCTCCCCTGTTGTGCGGGGCGTGCATTTTCAGCCGGTCAGTTATTTTGGGCGGATGCCGCGGATGCCGCGGGATGAGGACCGCTTTACGCTGGATGAATTGATCAAAGAAATCGCTGTACAGAGCGGCGGCCTGATCGCAGAGGAGAATCTGGCGCCGTCCTGCTGCGACCACCCGATGTGCGGCTTTCACGCCGATTTTGTGGTGATGCCGGACGGGAGCCTGCGGCCGCTGACAAAGCGCAGCACGGCCTGCTGCTGTCACGGAAGCAGCCTGCCGGAAGAAGATCCCGCCAGGAAGAACCGAGAATTTATCGGGAGACGATGGTCCTCCGGCGGAGGAAAGAAAGCGGAAGGCGTAACGGCAGCGGAAAACGAACCGGTGATGAAAACGGGAGAGGACGGTATGCCGGATCTTTCCGATATGGATACCTTCCTGTCCTATGGCCGGACGTACGGTTTTACCGTGACATCCATGGCCTTTCAGGACGCAGGAAATCTGGATTTTGAGCGGATGCGGCAGTGCAGCCTGCATGTATACCGGGATGGAAAGAAAATTCCGTTCTGCGCGAACTATCTGACACCCTTTCCGGCGGAAAATGTGAACGGCGGGTTCAGAATCATGTCGATGAAATAGGAGATTGAATCATGAAGATTGCCATTTGCTGCGAGACGGAAGATGCGGGCGGTCTGGTCGCAAAGGATTTTAAAAGCAGCCCCTTTTTGCTGCTGATCGATTCGGAAAAGAATGTGATCTACCATGTATACGGGAAGCAGGATCCCGAAAACCTTGTTTTTGCGGAGAAGATTGCCGCCGAGAACTGTGAGGCGGTGATCTGCGGCCCCATTGAAAAAGAAGCCTTTGAGAAGATCGCGGGTGCGGGCGTCAGCCGGTTCGACGGGAGCGGCCACAAGGCACAGCGGGCCTATGTTTCGTTTCTGCGCAACAAACTGCCCCTGATCCGGGATTATATCGGCGGGCCGGGACCCGTAGGGCACAGCCATGATCTGTCCTGTGACTGCGGTGAGGATGAGCATGATCATGAGGGAAATGACCATCCTACGCCGGAGCAGATCGCGCAGGAGGCCGCGGCCCGGCTGAGACGCGAAGATACACTGTTTATGCTTTCCGAGGAAGATGCGGACGTGCTTCCGGATGAGATCGAAATCCCGGACGGGCTGAGCAGGGAGGAAATGGAAGCCTACCTGAAGAATCTGGTAGAAGACAGTATGCAGGCAGGCTCGGGAGAATAAAGGAAAAGGAGGAGCGGGCGGAATGAACAAAGAAAATGTGGCGGATAAATTCAAGGCCGGGATCGACTGCTCTCAGGTGGTCCTGGGATACTGTGCGGAACAGCTGGGTATCACCCGCGAAGAGGCATGGCGGATCGCGTCAGCCTTCGGCGGCGGCATGGGCATCGGAGAAACCTGCGGCGCGGTGGCCGGAGCGATGATCGCGATCGGCATGCGTTACGGGCAGGTCCGGGAAAATGATCCGGAGCAGAAGGCCGTGATGAAGCAGAAGAGACAGGAATTTCTGGAGGAGTTCCTGGAACGTTACCCCTCCTGCAGGTGCAGAGAGATCCTGAAGCATGACATTTCGGATCCGGAGGAGCGGCAGAAGATCATGGAGGCGGGCCTCCTGTTTGATCTTTGCCCCGAGGTGGTGCTGGATGCCATGGATATTCTGGATGGGATCCTGTGATGAGTAAAGGTATTTGCCGGCCCGGGGGGCTTGACCTGACCGACCGGCTTTTTTTATATGTACAAAGATACCGGCCGGAATGGAACGAATCGAAGATATTGCTGCTGGATGTGGGATGCGGAAACGGGGATAGTGTGCGGCATCTGCAAAAGGACCATCCCGCATGGGACGTGCGGGGAATCGACCCGTTGATTGAAGCACCTTCATGGAAGACGGAGCCGCATGCAGAGGCAGGCAGAGAGACGTGCGGGCCAGTCTGCTCCGGCCGGCTGTGCCGGGGAGTTGCGGAAGAGATCCCGCTGCCGGATCAGTCTGTGGATATACTGCTTCTGGAATGTGTATTTGGGAAGCTGAAGGATCCGGAAGCGGCGTTAACGGAATTCCTGCGGGTCCTGAAGCCGGAAGGCCTCTTGCTGATCAGTGATCTGTACCGGCGGCCGCATCGTTCCGAAACGGCGATGCCGGACAGCGATTCCGGAAGATGGGAGAAAGCCCCGGAACCTCAAACTGCAGATCACAGCCGCATGAAAATCGGAGCGCTGGAATCATCGAGGCATATCTACGAACGGCTGGAAAATACCGGGTTTCATGTCCTGGAGATGCAGGATGTTTCCCGCGTACTCGGGGATATGGTAGCGCAGGCAATCATGGACGGTATATGCCGGGAACTGGAGCAGGGCCTGGGACAAAGTCTGCAGGAACTGAAAAGGCTGCGGTGCGGGTATTATCTGTGCGCGGCGGAACGTTCCCGCGTGGGATCGCTGGTGCGCTTTGCAGCCGAAAACAGCCGGTTCTACGCGGCGCATTTAAAAAATCTGCGCAGCCTCCCGTTCACGACAGCGGAGGATATCCGGCGGGAGCCTGAGGCTTTCTGGTGCGTACCGCCCAGGGAAATCTCCCGTATCATAACGCTGAAAAGCTCCGGCAGTACCGGCAGACCGAAGCGGATCGCCTTTACGGAAGCGGATCTGGCCCGGACGGCCTGGTTTTTCTCCTATGGGATTCGGTCGCTGGTGCGCCCCGGGGATCAGGTGATGGTCTTTATGCCGGGGCCGCAGCACGATACGGTGGGAGGACTACTGAAGGATGGCCTGGGACGTCTGCCGGCGGAAGTGACGGTGTACGGGTTTATAGAAGATGTGGACGATGCGGCTGGAGCCGCGGCCGGGATGGACAGCCTGATCGGCGTGCCGGCACAGATCCGGACGCTCGCGCGGACGCATCCGGAACTGCGTCCGCGAACGGTACTCCTCTCCGCGGATTATGTGCCGGAAAAGACCATCCGTCAGATAGAAGATCTGTGGAAATGTACCGTGTTCACCCACTGGGGGATGTCCGAGACCGGATACGGGGGCGGCGTTCAGTGTAAGGCAAGGGAAGCCTATCATATCCGGGACGACGAACTGATTTTGGAGATCATTGATCCGCGGACCGGTGAAGTCCTGCCCGACGGAGAAGAGGGCGAGCTGGTGCTCACCACGATCCGCCGACAGGCTATGCCGCTGATCCGCTACCGCACCGGGGATCTGGCAAAACTGGTCACGGAGCCCTGCCCCTGCGGCTGCCTGAAACCCAGACTGGGCAAGGTGATGGGGCGTATCAGTGATGCGGTATTTATCGGAAATGGCGTGGTGATCACCATGCCCAAGCTGGATGAGCTGCTGGGAGATATCCCGGGGCTGACAGATTTTTCAGCCTCCTGGAATGAAAAGGACCGATGTTTGTCCATAACGTTTATGGGATCCGTGTCGGACAGCGAGGCTGTTAGGCAAGAGATCCTGCGGCGTCTTGCGGACTGCCTGCAGGGCCGTGCAGAGATCAGTGCGCAGGAAGGAGATATCACACCATCCACAGGCACAAGAAAACGGCAGATACAAAAAATATAAGGATGAAGCAGGTGCCATTTTCATTTCATTGAATATGAATGTCTCCCCTTCGATGCTATCGAATGATTCCTTTGACCATGTGTTATACTTTTGAAAAAATAACGGTTGACATGGGAGAGGTTAGCGTTTATAGTGTTATTCGAGATGCGATTATTCGCGCAAAAGAATAACGAGGAGGAAGAGAATGATGAAAAAGTGGATGTGTCTGGTATTGGCGGCAATGATGTCACTTTCCATGGCTGCATGTTCGGGCAATTCCGGCGCTGCGCAGCCGGCGGAGACAACAGCGGCAGCGGAAACGGAAGCGGCAGCGGAGACAACAGCGGCAGCGGAAACGGAAGCAGCAGCAGCGGAAACGACAGCGGCACCGGAAACGGAAGCGGAAGCGGAAGCGGCAGCGGAAGGCGAAGAGGTTACAATCGTCCTGGCTGCGGCGGCCAGCCTGAAATATGTCTTCGACGAGCAGCTGATTCCGATGTTCGAGGAGAAGTATCCGAACATTAAAGTGGAAGGGACCTATGACAGCTCGGGCAAGCTGCAGACACAGATCGAAGAAGGAGCGGACTGGGATCTGTTCTTTTCTGCCGGTCAGAAGCAAATGACCGCGCTGCAGGAGGCCGGTCTGATGGTGGATGATACCGTCAAGGTTCAGGTGACCAATGAATTGGTCCTGATCGTACCTAAGGATTCAGAGCTTGGAATCGGGTCGGTCCAGGATATTCTGAAGGCCAACACGATTGCGATCGGTGATCCCGCTGACGTACCGGTGGGGCAGTACACTCAGAAGACACTGGAGGAACTGGGACTGTGGGAACAGATCCAGGAAAAAGAAATCTCCCTGGGCACCAATGTGACAGAGGTCTTAAGCTGGGTGGCAGCCGGCAGCGCGGACTGCGGCTTTACCTATCGCACGGATGCCATGCAGGAAGCGGACAATGTGGTTATTGTCGAGGGCCTGGCACCTGCCACCTATCCGGTCGGTGTGATCGCATCCTCTCAGAAACAGGATGCGGCAAAGACCTTTGAGGAATTCCTTGGTACCGAAGAGGCACTGGAGCAGTTTACCGCTTACGGCTTCACACTGCCGGAGGAGTAAATAGATAAAGTAGTGAAACAAGGAGGCAGCGCCTATGGAATGGGCACCCATCTGGGTCTCGGCGAAAACCGCCGTTGTCTCGGTGATCATAACATTTATTATTGGGACCCTGGTCGCCTATCTGGCAGTCAGGATGCGTTCGGAACGAGGGAAAGCTCTTCTGGATGGCATCCTGACGCTGCCCATGGTCCTTCCGCCGACGGTCGTCGGCTTTTTTCTGCTTCTGATTTTCGGGCAGAAACGCCCGGTCGGAATGTTCCTGAGTTCGATCGGAATCCGGATCGTGTTCAACTGGTGGGCGACCGTGATCGCAGCGTTTGTGATTTCCTTTCCGCTGATGTACCGCTCAGCCAGAGGCGCCTTTGAACAGGTGGATGAAAATCTGGTTCATGCGGCACGGACGCTGGGCCTGGGTGAGTGGGAGATATTCCGGAAGGTAGTCCTGCCGGAGGCAGCCCCCGGCGTTCTATCGGGCGGCGTGCTTGCCTTTGCGAGAGGCCTGGGAGAATTCGGCGCGACCGCGATGATCGCGGGGAATATTTCCGGAAAGACCCGAACGCTGCCGCTGGCGATTTATTCTGCGGTGGCAGGCGGCAATATGCAGGATGCCTACGGATATGTAGCCATACTGATCGTGCTTTCCTTCCTGGTGATCCTGCTGATGAACTATTTCGGCAGCGGCGCCAGAAGGGAGAAGCGGGGAGGCAGACGGTCAGAGGGGAGGGAGGAGGCATGAGCCTGAAGGTCGACATCCGAAAGACCGTGGGAAATTTTACGCTGGAGACGTCCTTTGAAACAGAAGGAGAGTGCCTGGGCATTCTTGGCGCCTCCGGCTGCGGAAAAAGCATGACACTAAAATGCATTGCCGGCATCCTGACGCCCGATAGCGGACGGATCGTTCTGAATGGCCGTACACTGTATGATTCTTCCCGCCGGATTAATCTGCCGCCGCAGCAGCGGCGGGTGGGATATCTGTTTCAGGATTACGCGCTCTTTCCGAAGATGACGGTGGCGGAGAATATTACGATCGGCATGCGGCAGAAGACCGCCGCGGAAAAAAGCACAATGCTGGAAGCGTTCGTGCATAAATTCCATCTGGAAAGCCTGGAGGGACGTCGTCCGTCCCAGCTTTCGGGCGGACAGAAGCAGCGGGTGGCGCTGGCTCGTATGCTGGCCGGCGAGCCGGATGCGCTTCTTTTTGACGAGCCCTTTTCCGCGCTGGATTCTTTTCTGAAGGAACAGCTGCAGTTTGAACTGGCCCATGTGCTGCAGGATTACGGCGGGGAGGCGCTGATGGTAACGCACAGCCGTGATGAGGTATATCGATTCTGCGGGTCGGTCGTGATCCTGGAGGATGGCCGGCAGGTGGATGGCGGCGATACAAAGGAGCTGTTCCGCAACCCGCGTACTCTTACGACCGCCAGGCTTTCCGGCTGCAAAAACTTCTCCCGCGCGGAGCGGCGCGGCGAATATCTGCTGTTCGCGGCCGACTGGAACATAGAACTGACAACAGCGATTCCGGTGCCGGAAAATGTCGGCTGGGTGGGCATCCGCGCCCATGATTTTGTTCCGGTCAGCGGGGAAGACGTGCCGGCTGTCAATCTTTTTACGGCGGTCCCGGCGGATATTTCGGAGGATCCCTTTGAGGTATCGGTGCGCATGGGCGTAAACGGCAACGACCCGTCGCGCTATGAAAATCTGGTCTGGTGGAAGACAGAGCGGTCTGCATGGGAAAATCTGTACCACAGAAGGTATCCGGAACTCTTTGCGGTACGACCTGAAAAAGTGATGCCGCTGGCCTGAACTTTTGCTCGGAAATGAGATTAATAATACTGCTTTAGTGAAAGCATCTGTACACGCGTAAGGGGATATGTTATAGTGGTCCTATAAAAATATCAGCCGCGGAACAGGTGCTTTTCGTATGGCCGGAAACAGGAGACGGATGTTATGAGAAAAATACTGATCGTAATTGACATGCAGAATGACTTTATAGATGCGGCCCTGGGGACGCCGGAGGCAGTCGCCATCGTAGAAGCGGTAAAGGAGAAGATCCGCGCGTATCCTCCGGGTGATGTGATCGCCACCATGGATACCCACCATGAAAATTATATGCAGACGCAGGAGGGAAAATATCTTCCGGTCCCGCACTGCATCCGCGGCACAGACGGATGGCAGATCCGCCCGGACATCGCAGCCCTTCTGGAAGGCGCGGCGATCTACGAGAAGCCGACCTTCGGCAGTACCGCGCTGGCATCCGACCTGAAGGCCATCTCAGAAAAAGAAGAGATCGAGCTGGAGCTGATCGGCCTGTGCACGGATATCTGCGTGGTCTCGAATGCGCTTCTTCTGAAAGCCTCCATGCCGGAGGTGAAGATTTCGGTGGATGCGTCCTGCTGCGCCGGCGTTACGCCGGAAAAGCACCTGGCTGCGCTGGAGACCATGCGTTCCTGCCAGATCCAGGTCCTGAATGACTGAATGGGATCAGAAAGCAAATAATAGTAGAAAGTAAACAACAGCACAACAGAAGAGTGGGGAGAACAGATAAAAGCTTTATCGTACGGAGGGAATAATAATGTCAAAGAAATTAGGAACCAAGATCAGAGAAGCCCGTAATGGCGCCGGACTTACACAGGAGCAGCTGGCACGGAAGATCCGTTCTCTGTCGGCGTCGGATATCAGCAAGATCGAGCGGGGCGAAAAGGAGCCCACGCAGGAGCAGATCAAGCAGATCGCCAAGGCGACGGGCGTCACCCAGAAATCTCTTCTGGATCTGGCGAAGAAGACCTCTTCGACCAGCAGCTCCGGGAAGACATCCACGGCGGCAAAATCCGCCATGCAGGTGACCACCACGGAGCGCCGTCTGGTAGAGCTCTACCGCGCGGCAGACAGCAAATCCAAGCAGGCCGCCATGAAGGTCCTGCGGGGGACGACCACCACCACGGACGCCGCCATCGGCGAACTTTTCGGCTCCGCCGTGGAAATGATCCTCGGCAAGAACGACAGCCGGAGCCTGGACGCAGCGGAGGATGAAACAGCAGCGGACCTTGAACTCGCCGAAAACTCCGAAGAATAATAGTGGATCTGGGGCCTTTGCGTGGACCGGGGGACGGTGGCGTGGCCCGCATGAGCCCTTATATGGTGGGGAGCAGTTCTCCGAAGGCCCTGGCTGCATGGGAGAGATACCGGCGCTCGGATGTCATCAGATAAAAGAGACGCGTGGTATGCGCGGAACGGATGCGGAAAAAGGAAACCTTCGCTTCGTACGGCGGCACCAGCCGATCCGCGATAAAGGAAGCGCCCATACCGGCCTCGGTAAGATGCCAGATGGTCGCCAGCTGACCGGTCATCAGCCGGATTTCCGGGGAGATGCCTGCTTCCCGGAACATGGCCGTGCTGCGGCGGTGCAAATCGTTGCCGGGGGTCATCAGAAGAAAGGGCAGATCCCGGAAGTCTGTTAAAGATACTTCCGGACAATCTGCTTCCAGATGCCGTCCGCGCCGGATCTGTTCCGGAGAGAGTGCAGCATACGAGAGTGCAGCCGGAAGAACCTTCGATGTGGGAACTGCCAGCAGCAGGTGATCCCGGAAGCAAGGAGATCTGCGGAAGGCATCGTGCTCCGTCTCTTCACAGCTGAATGTCAGATCGATGTCATCTGTTTCCAGCATGCGAAGCAGGGAAACGGCGTCCGCTTCCGTGATCTGCAGCCGGATGTCGGGATATTTCTCCGAGAAGGCTGTCAGCACGGGCGGTAGGATATGCGCGATCAGATAGTGCGATCCTCCGATGCGCAGCTCACCGGTCTTGCATCCGGCAATATCTCCGAGCTGACGGGAAAGTTCCTGCTCCAGACTCTGTATTTCCCGGTATTTTTGAATATAGACTTCACCGGCCGCTGTCAGTGACAGCGGTCTTTTTGTGCGGTCGAACAGCGGCATGCCGATCTTTTCTTCCGCTTTGGCCACGGCAATGCTCAGCGCGGGCTGTGTTAAATACAGCTCTTTGGCGGCGGCGGAAAAGCTTCCGGCCCGGTAGATCGTATAGATATATCTCATTTCCGCATCCATAAGGTCCTCCTTGTCAGATTCAAGAATCGCTCATAATATAAACACAATTTATAGACGAATAAATATTATAAAATTGATTATAACATGGTATCGTGGTATTGTAAATATCAGAGAAGATTCCTATAATTTTACGATTTATCTACAGTTTTGTATTATTACATGATCAGGAGGAGCACCAATGATCAATGCGCTGATGATGGATGTGACGGATAATGTTGTGACCTGCGTAACAGAGGTAAAAGCGGGAGAAGAGATCGTTTTTAAGAAAGGCGATGAGCAATGCAGCGTGATCGCCCGGGATGACATTCCCTATTGCCACAAGGCGGCGATCAAGGATCTTTCCAAAAGGGACGCCGTCATCAAGTACGGAGAGAGCCTGGGCGAGCTGTCAGAGGATGTAGCGGTGGGCGGATGGATCGCCGACCATAACCTGTTCAGCGTTCCCAGGGATTATGATGCCGAGCTGGCGGATGATTCCTTTGTGATGAGCGCCAGACAGTCTGCCGGAGCACCGGATCTGAAGGGATTTTCCTTCCTGGGATACCGCCGCGCTGAGGGGCGCCCCGGCATCCGCAATCATGTGCTGATCCTGCCGACCTGTGCCTGCGGCAGCGAGACCTGCCGGATCGTAGCCTCCCAGGTCAGAGGGGCTGTGAATATTATTTTTAACACCGGATGTTCCGATGTGGCAGCCAACACCGCCATGAGCCAGAAGGTGCTCACGGGCTTTGCCTGCAATCCGAATGTGTACGGCGTGGTCATCATCGGCCTGGGCTGTGAGACAGTGCCCCACAAAAAGCTGAAAGAAAAGATCG
This sequence comes from uncultured Lachnospiraceae bacterium, assembly GCA_946537305.1. Lineage (GTDB taxonomy): Bacteria > Bacillota > Clostridia > Lachnospirales > Lachnospiraceae > UBA3305. The sequence goes on from CAMNFR010000023.1 coordinate 31,049, forward strand.
AAAAAATGACCACCAAGCCGGTGGTATCCTTTGGAATTCAGGATGAGGGCGGTACGCTGAAGACCATTGAAAAGGCCGTGCGGGCCGCGCGGGAGATGGCAGCGGAAGCAGCCATGCAGCCGAAGGAGCTCTTTGATGTCTCTGAATTTTTCATGGGTATTGAGTGCGGCGGATCGGATGCGACATCCGGCATCGCGGCCAACCCCGCTGTCGGAGAACTGAGCGATATCCTGGTGGATATGGGCGCCACCTCCATGATGAGCGAATCCATCGAGTGGATCGGCGGGGAGCATGTGCTGGCTTCACGTGCGGCCGACGCAAAGATCCACAACGAGATCATCGAAGTCTGCCGTGCCTATGAAAAGCATCTGGAAGCGGCCGGTCAGGACTGCCGCGCGGGACAGCCGACGCCCGGCAATAAGGCAGGCGGCCTGTCCACACTGGATGAGAAGAGCCTGGGATGCATCCGCAAGGGCGGCACCCGGCCCATCGTGGAAGTCCTGGAGCAGGGCGTCCGGCCCACAAAGCATGGCGCAGTGGTCATGGATACCGCAGGCTATGATATTTCCTCTGTTACCTCCATGGTGGCGGCAGGTTGTCAGGCGGTGATCTTTACCACGGGCCGCGGAACGCCTACCGGAAATGCCATCGTGCCGGTACTGAAGGTGACGGCCAACGGCCGGACATTCCGGAATATGGAAGATAACATGGATGTCGACCTGAGCCCCATCGTGCGGGGTGAAAAGACCATCCCCGAGATGGGACGGGAACTCGTTGACACCATGCGGGATATCTGCAACGGAAAACTGACCAAGGCAGAAGCCTATGGTTTCTCTGACATCGCGGTGGATCATGTCTGCCGGTACGTATAATTAGGAGGAAAGAACGATGGCACTGAGCGAAGAACGTTACAATGAACTGAAAGAGATCCTGACCGGTACACGTCCTCCGGTTCCGGATTACCCGGATGAGATCAAGGCATATCTGGAGCTGGCGGATTCTGAAAAGGTGGTAAGAACGGCGGGAGACCACGACTACACCATTTATATCCGCAAGGCGCACAATCAGACGCCGGCGTCTCCGCTGTATATCTATATGCACGGCGGCGGCTGGGCCGTGGGACACGAAGCATGCGATGATTATTATTCATGCTGGATGGCAGATCAGATCGGCGGCGTGGTGATCGATGTGGATTACACCACCTCGTTTTATGGGGATCTGGACGTGATGTACGCGCAGACCAGAGATGCGCTGGAGTATGCGGCAGCACAGGCGGAAGCGCTTGGGTGCGATCCGGCGAGGATCGTGATGGGCGGCTTCAGTGCCGGCGGCCACCTGACGGCGGGCACGGTGCTGCGTATGCTGGAAGAGGACAAATGCCCCCTGGCCGGTGTCATCCTGGCCTATTCTCCGCTGGACCTGCGGCTGAAGCCCCGCGTGGCTCCCGCGACCGAGCGCGATAAGGCCATGCAGGTGAGAGGCGCGGCCTACGAAGAAATGGTGCTCCGGGGGGATGATGAAAGACGTAAGGACTACATCGTAAGCCCTCTGCTGGCATCCAAGCTCCTTCTGGCAAAGCTTCCCCGCACCATGGTGATCTCCGCACAGCTGTGTGAGTTCAGGGAGCAGGATGAAGCATTTGCGAAGACGCTTTCCGAAATCGGAATTGAGACCACGTCCTGCCGGTTCACCTTCTCCGGACATGGCTTTATGCCGCACTTCCGTCAGGAGTGGAAGGAAGCCTCCCTGCGGACAGCCCGGTTCATCAAAAGCTGCTGATAAAGTACGAAGCAAATAGAAATCAAATAGAAATGCGAAAAGCGGTCTCATCAAGAGGCCGCTTTTTGAAATATCCGATATAGGAAGATGGAAAAGAACCACGCCAGCGTGCTGCATCCAATAAAGATCAGTAGACTGAAGAGAACGATGCGGAAGGTGGGCAGCGCCAGCGCCGCCGTGACCAGCGCAATGTGGACCACCAGAATGAAGACGGTGGTGGGAATATTGGAGATACTCAGGAGCAGGCTGTTGATGACGGTCTGCTTTGTGGTATTCTGGTAGCGCGAGATCAGCGGGAATCCGTAGATCAGCACGGAGAGCAGGAGGAAGAGCAGGATCCACACCGGGATCTGCATCCATCGCAGGGAGACGTCCAGCTGCGTAAATATAATGTAGAGATCAAAGCCAAAGAATGCAGCCAACAGCAGGAGCGGGATCCACAGCAGCGTGGCCTGGCGGAAGTTTTCGCGGAAGGCACGAAGATATCCGCGGAAGATGGCGCCCTCCGTTCCTTCCTGCATGGCCAGGGTCATGGAATAGAGCGCCGCGAGCGCGGCACCGGCGGTAAAGACCGGAAGACAGGTCGCCACGAACAGAATATTCAAAAGGATCAGGTCGAAGACCCGCGTAAGAAAAAGAGTGGCCGTGCTGTCGGGATCAAAAAAATGCATGGAAGAATCCTCCGTGTTCAATGAAACTATGATTTATCATTGTACCACAAATCCGGGAACGGTCAATCGTCCAAATAAAAATGAATGACGGCCGAATTGGCTGATAAATTACGAAAACGATTTCGTGACAGAAAAAGCATAAGTATGCAATTTTTGTCGTATAAAGGTGACAGGAGAGCAAAAAATGCAAAAGCAAGAGCAAAAAATGAAAAGCAATTAGAAGAATATCGTGATATTATATGGGCATATCAATGAGTTGGGCCCACTCATTTACGAAAACGTTCTCGAAAACCATTTCGAAAAGAACCCGTAGACTATTGCCACAAAGAATTCATGAACACTGAAAATTCAGGAGGATACTTTGATGAAGAAAATGAAGAAGATTCTTGCTATGATGCTCGCGCTTGCAATGGCAGCTTCTCTGGCAGCCTGCGGCAGCAGCGGCAGCGCCCCTGCAGAAACAACTGCGGCGGCTGAAACTGAGGCAGCAGCTGAGACCGAAGCCCCTGCAGAGGAACCTGCAGCTGAGACCGAAGCGGCGGCTGAAACAGAAGCGGCAGCTCCGGCGGATGCCGGCGGCACGATCAATGTCTGGTCATTCACCGATGAAGTCCCGAACATGATCAATAAATTCAAAGAGACACATCCGGATTTCCCGTATGAGATCAATCCGACCATCATTGCTACCACCGATGGCGCTTATCAGCCCGCACTGGACCAGGCACTGGCTCAGCCCGGTGAAGATGCTCCCGATCTGTACTGCGCAGAGGCAGCCTTCGTTCTGAAGTATACACAGGGTGATGCTTCCGATTATGCAGCTCCTTATGAAGATCTGGGCATCGATGTAGACGCTGAGATCAAAGCAGCTGACATCGCTCAGTACTCCGTGGATATCGGAACCCGTGGCGACGGCAAGGTCGTTGGCCTTGGCTATCAGGCTACCGGTGGCGCTTTCATCTATCGTCGTTCCATCGCGAAGGAAGTCTTTGGTACCGATGATCCCGCTGAGATCAGCAAGAAGATCGGTGCCGGCTCCGGCAACTGGGATGCCTTCTTTGCAGCAGCAGAAGAGCTGAAGGCGAAGGGCTACGGCATTGTTTCCGGTGATGGCGACCTGTGGCACGCTGTAGAGAACAGCTCCGATACCGGCTGGGTCGTAGACGGCAAGCTGAATATCGATCCCAAGAGAGAAGCTTTCCTGGATCTGTCCAAGCAGCTGTATGACAACGGTTATGAGAATGATACGCAGGATTGGCAGGATGCATGGTTCGCCGATATGAAGGGCGAAGGCGAGAAGGGCATCTTCGGTTTCTTTGGTCCTGCATGGCTGATCAACTACACCCTGGCTCCTAACTGCGGCGGCGAAGCTGTCGGCGAAGGCACCTATGGTGACTGGGCTATCTGCGAACCTCCGATCGGTTTCTTCTGGGGCGGCACCTGGCTGCTGGCGAACAACAACTCCACCAAGAAGGAAGCTGTTGGCCAGATCATCGAGTGGATCACCCTGAACTGCACCGAAGACGGTCTGCAGTACATGTGGGCAAACGGCACCATGAACGGCGAAGGCGGCACCAAGGACTGCGTAGCTTCCGGTACCGTAATGG
>CAMNFR010000024.1 GCA_946537305.1 uncultured Lachnospiraceae bacterium
TTGTTTTAAAGAATTTTCAGGGTTGGAATACACTGTTTATTTGTCAAGGTTCTGTTCAGCCCGAAGGCTGCGCGGAGAAGAAGGGATTTGAACCCTTGCGCCGCTGTTAACGACCTACTCCCTTTCCAGGGGAGCCCCTTCGGCCAGCTTGGGTACTTCTCCAAAATGTCCGATCCGAAAATCAGATGAAATTGTAGTGAGCGGAGAAGGTGGGATTCGAACCCACGGCCCCTTTCGGAGTCACCGGTTTTCAAGACCGGCTCCTTAAACCACTCGGACACCTCTCCATCAATCCTTATGTGAGACGCATTGTTTATGCTATCACAATCCCCCGTCATTGTCAAGGACTTTTGAGAGCTGTTTTTTCAAAAAAATCCGCGGCAGGAAACCCTACCGCAAATCCTTCGGAAGCGCGAGACGGGATTCGAACCCGCGACCCTCGCCTTGGCAAGGCGATACTCCACCACTGAGCCACTCGCGCGCAGCGTGCTTTCAGGCACGCGTGTAATATTACATCAATTTGGACCTGCTGTCAAGCAAAAAATGCATCTTTTTTTTGCTAATTTTTCAAGGTCATTTTATGTCATTTTTCTGCCCGAATGATCCGCAGTGCATGCGGCAGCACTTCTATAGACACATCGGTCATGCTCCCTCCGAACTCTCCGTCCTGGACCCAGTTGATGGGTTCTTCCGAGTGAAAGGTGATATGATCTGTCTTCAGCCGTGTAATATGCTCCGACTCCTCGTGTGTCACAAAAAAGGCAGTGATCAGATCGCCCCAGCCCACCAGATCACCCGGCTGACGAAGCAGATTCACCTCGAACAGGCCGTCGTCCATATCGATGTCGTCTCCCCAAACACCTGTGATGCCGGCCACACGCAGGGAATTGCTGATCATGCCCAGCAGATAATCTCCTTCGTAGGTCTTACCGTTCGCTTCCACCACCATGTGATGTGCTCTCAGGTTCGTGATCTCTCTGGCACCTTCCATAATATACGCCTGATGTCCCAGTACCTTTTTCAGGTCCTGACGTGTTGCATAAGAAACATCCGTAAAGGCACCGAAACCAACCGTATAAGAAAAGTAGGTGTCATTCATTTTTCCGACATCGATGGCAAACGGTTTTCCATGAGCGGCGACCGCCGCAGCCTCCCTCATATCCGCCGGCAATGCCAGGCTATGCGCGAAATCATTTGTTGTTCCGGCAGAAATATACCCCAGTTCCGGCCTTTTCTCCGTCGGAAGCTGCATAAGCCCGTTGAGCGTCTCATCCAGTGTGCCGTCTCCGCCGCAGCAGACCACACGGTCAAAGCGAGCCCCCTCTGTCCTTGCGATCGTGGTCGCATCCCCCGGGCGCTGCGTAACATACACTTCTGTCCAATATCCCGCCTTGGTAAAAACATCTAATATATCTGTAAGCTTCCCCTTGATCTGTTCCTTCCCCGCATTAGGATTTATAATAACGAGTACTCTTCTCATAAATCATTCTCCATCTCGTGCGCGGTGCGTGAGAGCTCAGCTCCGCGGTGCTCTACACCTTCCGCGTGATCCATTCTGTATAGGTCCGAAATGCCGCAGGCACCGAATAACGGTCCTGAAGTTCCGATGCCGATACGTAAGACCAGCCGTCCTCCCATCGGTAGGGCGGCCGGATCTCATAGGCTTTCATTTTCCATTCTTTGTGAGTGAAGATATGGTGCGAATCCGGAAGCGGCCGGATCTGCTCCGGATCTGGCTGCCATGGAAGCCAGGCAGCCAGCTGTTCTCTGGTCCAATGTCCCGGCAGATGGGGATACTCGTACAGACTCGCCAGTAGTCCTTTTGCCGGACGTTTTCTAATGGCGAAGGTATTCTCAAAGCGCAGAATCAGAACGGTCAGTTCCTCCGTCGGCCGTTCCTTTTTGACCGCCCGGACCGGAAGCTGATCCTGCAGCCCCTGCTTTCTTGCCTCACAGATTTCAAAGAGCGGGCATGCCTCACAGCCAGGTGAGCCTCCCGGAATGCAGATGCACTCCCCCAGTTCCATCAATGCCTGGTTAAAATCCCCCGCGCCACCCGCGGGAAGCAGTTCCGCCACAGCCTCTGTCAGTCTTTTTTTGACCGGTTCAGAGGTGACATCTCCCATTTCCGCCAGCAGACGCGCCATCACACGCAGTACATTTCCATCTACCGCCGGAACGCATTCGCCGCAGGCAATGGACGCTATAGCACCGGCCGTATAGGGACCGATGCCCGGAAGCTTCCGCAGCTCCCGGTAAGAGGACGGCATTTTTCCGCCATATTCGTCCATCACTTTCTGCGCAGCCCGGTGCAAATTTCTGGCACGACTGTAATATCCCAGTCCCTGCCATAGCTTGAGCACACGGTCTTCCTCTGCTGCTGCAAGCGCAGCGATATCCGGAAACGCCTCCATAAAACGATCAAAATAACCGCGGACCGTTTCTATACGGGTCTGCTGCAGCATAATTTCTGATATCCACACCCGGTAGGGGGAAGGATTCTCCCGCCAGGGAAGGTCCCTGGCATTTTCCCGGTACCAGCATATAAGTCTTTCGGAAACTTCTGCCTTTTTGTTCACAGGCCTTTCTCCTTTGCCCGGCCTATTCACTCAGCAGGTGCAGGCGTTCCGCCAGTTCGCCCAGCTTTCGGCCGCCGGGAATGCTCTGCAGCGCCTCTCTCCCCAGGGCTCCGGTCTTCAGCACCAATGCAAAATAGGCAACCACGGCTGCAACGATACTGACTGCCAGCGCGATTACATTGCTGCCCAATGCAGCAAACAGAAGCCGATACAGTGCCCAGGTAATGCCTCCCATCACGGCTGCAGAGAGCCCGGGAAGTACAAAGCTGCGCATGATTTCCTGTTGATAATCCAGGTGTTTTCTCACCGACCATTGATTCAGCACACACATACAGGCGGAATAGACCAGCGTGGCTGTTACCATGCTGTACAGATTAAATTCTGTAAACATCAGCATAGGCACCAGCACTACGGTCTGAATGACCAGCGCGATAGCCGCGTGAATGACCGGCCGGTTCACCTCTCCAATTCCCTGCAGCACCGCATTGGTCAGCGTGGAGAGCGAATAAAATATAACCGATACGCTCAGGAGACGCAGCAATGATGCCGCCATATCCAGGGATTCAGGCTGCGGGAACAGAAGCTGCGTCACCGGTCGGGCCAGTACGCCCAGTCCCACCGCGGCGGGAATAGCCACCAGCATGGTAGCCTGAATAGCCAACGCCACCTTGTTCCGGGTCCCTTCCCGATCTCCGGTGGCAAAGGTGCCGGAAATGGTAGGGATCATGGCGGAGGATACCGCCGCGGAAATCGCGATCGGTATATTAATGATGACCATGGGCTTCCCTGAATAAATGCCGTAGAGCGTAGCAGCCTCCGAAGAATTGAGCCCCTTGATATCCTTCATAATACGGATATAGATGGTCTGATTCAGTGAGGTGCTCAGATTATACACGAAGGTACTTAAAATGAACGGTGTCACTACCAGGAAGATCATGGAAAAAATGGCCCGGTTAGAGAGCACCTCCTCCGTAGGATCCCGTTCCACCCGGCGGCGAAAATATCCGGAATTCGCATGATACAGAAGCATCATGAACAGCAGCGCTGTCAGCACGCCGGCACCTGTTCCCAGGGCAGAGCCCATGGCACCGCGCACGGCAAGCGTTGCGGAATCCGCGCCGGCCGCTGCGGCTGCGCGCATCAGAAGCCAGGCAGCCAGAATACTGATAACAGCATTCAGGATCTGCTCTAAAATCTGGGACAGGGATGTCTGTACCATGGTGCGGTGCGCCTGAAAATATCCCCGGTACACCCCCAGGATGCCGGACAGGAAGATGGTCGGCGTAAAGACACGCAGCACAGGGACCGCATTTTCATCCACCAGTACCCCGGCAAAGCAGAAGGTCAGCACACTGGCAAGGCCTCCCACAACAAATACATAGATAAACGCACACCGAAAAATACGATGTGCATTCCGATACTCTTTCAATGCCAGCTTCTGCGCGATTACCTTGGAAATAGCCGAGGGAATACTGTAGGAAGCCAGCAGCAATATGATGGTATATATATTGTAAGCGGCGCCGTAATAGCCGTTGCCCTCATCCCCGATAATACTGGTCAGAGGGCTGCGGTACAGGATACCGATAATCCTCACGATAATTCCTGAGGCCGCCAGAATACCGGCCTGCAGTATAAAACTGTCATTCTTCTTATTATTCATATCTATTCAAAAGCCTTTCACAGGCATTATTTCACTGTATCGATTCCATATAGGAACAGTCCGTTGCATAGTTTGGGTTCAAACCAGGTGGATTTCGGAGGCATGGTCGCATCCGCGTCTGCCACGGCAAACACTTCCTCCATGGAAGTCGGATACAGGAGAACGCCTACCTGTTCCCGCCGGCGACAGCTGCCAAGAATCGCCTCCCGCTGGTTGGTCCCCCCCAAAAAGTCCAGACGTCTGTCACTCCGCGGATCACCGATTCCCAGAATTTTCTCCAGGATTTCCCGCTGAAGCACCGCCACATCCAGAAAATCAGGGGCTGTTTCCGGGCGAACGCCCTTCTTCACATTCAGGCGCAGCCAGGTTCCCTCTGTATATAGAAGAAACTCTCCCCGTGCGGAAGGATAGGCCTGCTCTCCTGCAGGCGCAACTTCAAAAGAATCTTCCAGCATCCTGGTAAATTCGCGGAAGGAAAGCCCCTTTCTGTCCTTCACCATTCGTGCGTAAGGAAGAATCTGCAGTTCTTCATCCGCAAAACAGACACAGGCCAGATAGTTCCATGGTTCCTGACCGGTATAATGGCCCATGCTTCTTCTTTTCCGGCAGATCTCCACCGCCGCCATTACACGGTGATGTCCGTCCGCAATATACAGATCTCCGATCTGCGTCATCTCCTGCGTAAGCGCCGCAATTTCCTCCGCATCCGTCACCTTCCAGATCTGATTGAAAATCCCGTTTTCTGACGTAAAGGAGTACAGCGGTTCTGCCATACACAGCCTGGCAATCCTCTCCGAAAGAGATTTTCTTGCACGGTATGCCATCAGAATCGGTCCGCCGATCTGCGCGCCACAGATTTCTATATGAGACGCCAGGTCTCTTAGTTTGTTCTCCCGTATGGTCTCGTGCGCATGAATACGCCCTTTTATGATTTCATCGATGGGCGTCCGACAGACCAGCCCCGTCTGCTGGTGCGTTCCTCCCTTCAGACGGTACAGATAATAACTGGGCTCGGTATCCGTACACATAATTCCCTCAGAAAGCCACTCCTGCAGCTGCGCCGCTGCTTTCTGATATACATTCCTGTCATCCCCCCAGAGTTCTTTGGGATGAACAATGCGGGAATAGGTCAGCGGATTGCGGCGGATCTTGGCCGCGATCTCTTCCCGGCTGAGAGCACTGTGCGGCCCCGTAGCCATCCTAGATGCCAGATCCGGTCTGGGACGTATGCAGGTTAAGGGAATAATACACGCCATGACAGCTCCTTTATTTACAACCTATTTTTCCCAACTTCAATACACTCTGCTTCACGCTTTCAGTTCAGGAATCGCTCGCAGGTATACTTCAACATATCATAGCATCCGAAAGTTGGAATTTCAAGATTGGAACCCAGAAAAGATCGGTTGATTTCTTACATGAAATCAAGTACAATAGTACCTTAAGACTGGCCCGGCCCCGGCGGCCGTAAAACGGGCCGTCTTACAGGGAGGTTACCATGAACAACCTGACAGCGCTCTGGCTGAGCACTGCGATCAAATATCCGGAGAAAACAGCCCTTTCTGATGGATCCGTGACCCTGAGCTTCCGGCAGGCGAATGCGATTGCCCGATGTTGGGCCGCGGACATTTTACAGGCTCTGCCCGCCGGGGAAGAGGGCGGCGCGCCCCGTCCCGTACTGGTGGCGGCAGAACGGGATGTTTCCTCTGTCCTTCGATGCCTTGCCGTGTTGATGGCAGGACATTTTTATGTTCCCTATGACCCGGAGATGACGTCAGAGAAACTTTCTCATATTGTCTCTGACTGTGCCCCGCCGCTGGCGCTGGGCGAAGAAAAGCACCGGGAAAAACTGGCAGCTGCGGGTTATGACGGCGTGCTCCTTCCGCTCATTGCCGAAAGCGATCCGGAAGGGAAAGCGCTCCCGGAGGACAGTTCCCTTCCGGGCCTTCAGACATCCCCCGAAACGCCGGCCTATATGATCTATACCTCCGGCTCCACCGGCCGTCCCAAGGGCGTGCTGAAAAGCCACGGCGCCATGCTCTACTTTATACAGGCCTTCAAAGAGCGGTTCTCTCTTGGCTCCGAAGAAGTGATCGGCAATCAGACCCCCTTCTTCTTTGATGCATCTGCCAAGGACATCTATTTGATGGCCGCCGCAGGCGCCACGCTGGAAATCATCCCGCCGGAGAAGTTTGTGATGCCCGTGACACTGATCGAGTATCTGAACGAGCGAAAGATCACCTACGTTTGCTGGGTGCCCACCGCTCTGGCCCTGGTAACCCAGCTGCGCACCTTTGAAGTCGTAAAACCTGCCACCCTGCGCAAGGTCTTCTTTGTGGGAGAAGTCTTCCCCTTAAAGCAGCTTCGCAAGTGGTTCGAGACGCTGCCGGACATTGAGTATGTCAACCTGTACGGATCCACCGAGGTCGCCGGCATCTCCAGCGCCCATGTGATCACGGCGGACACCCTCTCCGATGATACGCTCCCGCTGGGAGAGGCGCTCCCCGGCACCCGGATGCTGCTGATCTCCGAGGGGCAGGAGATCCGCGAAGCCGGACAGGTCGGCGAAATCGCCATTGAAAGTCCGGCGCTGGCGCTGGAATATTACCACGACCCGGAGCGCACGAACAAGTGCTTCCTTACCTGTGACGGACCGGACGGCCAGCCTGTACGCCGCCTGATGACCGGCGATATGGCTGCCTTCGATGAAGCCGGGCAGCTGCACTTTCTGGCCCGGGCCGATTCACAGATCAAGCACATGGGACGCCGCATAGAGCTGGGCGAAATTGAAGCCGGCGCAGAAAAGCTATCCGAAATCGTGCGTTGTTGCTGCCTGTACGACAATAACAAAAAGAAGATCGTGCTTTTTGCCGAGCTGATGCCCGGCGTCACCCGCACCGGCAAGGAGATCCGCAGCGCCCTGAAGCAGCATCTCTCGGAATACATGATTCCTTCCAAGGTAGTCATGATGGAGCACCTGCCCCTGAACGCCAACGGAAAGATCGACCGGCAGCAGTTGAAATCAACCTTATAGCAGCAATTCTGAATAGTTACTATTATAATAGAAGAAGGCGTTTTTAACAGCCTTCAGAAACGAGGATAATATGGACGAATTAATGGAAATCCTGGAAGAGATCGATCCCGATATCGACTATGAAAAAGAAACCCGGCTGATTGACGGCAAAGTACTGGACTCCTTCTCGATCGTGTCCCTGGTCTCTCAGATTTCTGAGACCTTTGATATTGAGATCGGCCCCCAGTACCTGATACCCGCCAACTTTAACAGCGCCGCTGCCATGTGGAAAATGATCCAGGAAATTCAGGACGAGGAATAACATGAATCTGCTATCCTTCCCCTTTTTCATCTTTCTGCTGATACTGACCATACTCTACTTCCTGGTGCCGAAGCGCTTCCAGTGGTGGGTACTGCTGGCCGGAAGCCTTTACTTCTATGGGTGCTCCGGTCCCCGCAACCTGATCTTTATTGGCATCACCGCTCTCTCCACCTATCTGGCGGCCCGCCGCATTGAATCTCTGCAGCTGGCACAGAAGGCGGAACTGGCCGCCCGGAAAAAAGAGCTGGACCGCGCAGGAAAAGCCGCCCTGAAGGAGCGCTACGCCCGGCGCACCCGGCGTCTGCTGATCCTCACGTTGGTATTGAATTTCGGCCTGCTGAGCTATTTCAAGTATCTGCATTTTGTAGTAGCCCAGATCAACCATCTGATCACCACGTTCGGCGGAGCTGCCATTCAGGATACCTGGCAGCTCATCGTGCCCATGGGTATCTCCTTTTACACCTTCCAGACGATGGGTTATCTGGTAGATGTATACTGGAAGAAAGTCCCAGCGGAAAAGCATTTCGGAAAGATGCTTTTGTTCGTGTGCTTCTTCCCGCAGGTGACACAGGGTCCCATCAGTGACTGGAGCGAACTGACCGGGGAGCTCTTCACCGAGCACGATTTTACCTATCATAATTTTTCCTGGGGCCTGCAGCGCATGTTCTGGGGATATTTCAAAAAGATGGCCCTGGCGAACGCGCTGGGAGTCTTTGTGCGCCACCTGTTCGCGCATTATTCCGAATATACCGGCATCGCGGCCCTCATTGGTGCCTTTTTATACAGTATCCAGATCTACGCGGATTTTTCCGGCTACATGGATATTGTCTGCGGCTTCTGTGAGGTACTCGGCATTCGCCTGACCGAGAACTTTGAGCGGCCCTATTTCTCCAAGTCCATTGCGGAATACTGGCGCAGATGGCACAGCAGTCTGGGCCGTTGGTTCAAGACATATATTTATTATCCCATTGCGATGGCCAAGTGGAACCAGAAGCTGGGACGGTATATGCGCGACCATTTTGGAAAAGCCTTCGGGCGCGCCCTGCCCGCCTCTGTAGCCCTGGTGGCCGTATGGCTCACCACCGGCCTGTGGCACGGCGCCTCCTGGGGATACATTGCCTGGGGTGGCGTGAACGGTCTGTTCATCATCTTCTCGCTGTGGATGGAGCCCATCTATGAAGGTTGGAAACAGAAACTGCACATCAACGAATCCGCCTTCTGGTGGCGCCTGTTCCAGGTGGTGCGCACCTTCGTGCTGGTCACCCTGATCAAGGTCCTGCCGGAAGTAGGCGGACTAAGGAAAGGCCTGGGCCTGTGGAAACAGATTTTCACCAACCACACCATTCCTACCAACATGCACATGCTGGTTCCGCTGTACAACCGCAGCTATATTGACACAGTGGTCATCATTCTGGCCACCGTACTGCTGCTGTGCTGCAGCCTGATCCAGCGCCGCCAGCCCGCCCGCGCGTGGATGCAAAAGCACATTCCCTACCCGCTGCGGCTGGTATTCTTTGCGATGCTGATCATACTGGCCGTCTATATCGGCGGTGCCTACACCGGACTGACAGGAGGGTTTATGTATGCAGAATTTTAAACAGACCCTTCGCACGGTAATTTGCTTCCTTATTGTTTTCAGCCTGCTGAACGCCGCCATCATGGAGATCTACTTTAACTCCGAACGGCGTGACTATCAGGACAAGAACGACCGCGCCGCCCTGGCGGGCACGCTGGACACACTGGTCGTAGGCGCATCCTACGCCAAGCGCGGCATCGTTCCCGCTGAGATCGACAAGGTATTGGGCACCAGCACCTATAACCTGGCTCATGCCGATATGACCATGCAGGCGCGTTACGAAATGCTGAAGATAGAGATCGCCCGGAATCCGGTAAAGCTTGCCTTTGTGGAAGTCTCCATGGACAGCCTGAACCTGAAACCCTATGACACCACCCGGGAGGGCGACCTGTACACGCTCGCCCGGCTGGAAAGCCCCATTGAGCGCCAGAAATATGCTTTTACGGCCTTCGCGCCTATCAATTACGGCTGGCTCTATTATCAGCTTATCAGCCGCGGCTTCACGGATCTGAAATACTGGACCCAGGGAGATTATATCTCCGATAGTGTTTCTCATAATCGCGGCTATGCGCCCTTTAACGAAAAAAAACACTATAAAGCCAAGCTTTCTCCTCAGCACGAGTATCACACGCAGATCCGGGAACAGTACCGTTATGCCAAGAACGTAAAATACCTGAACAAGATCATTGAGCTGTGCAGCAAGAACGACATCGAGCTCATCCTGATTGAGGTTCCGATGTCCGAAGTTTCCATCGCCCGGTATGCTAATCTGCAGGAAGTACATGACTATTTCGCGCAGGTTGCCTCCGAAAACAGCATCGGTTTTCTGGACTTCAATCTTTGGAAAGAAAAGACCGCTCATCTTTCGGATCTTAAGTACCACGACGCCACCCACATGGGCGATGAACTGGCTCCCATTTTTACCGAGCAGTTCGCAAATATTGTGCAAAAATATTTAGCCGGGGAAGATGTCTCCGACCTCTTCTACCCCGATTATGACACCCTTTGCAGCGATCGCGGTTATGCCCCGCAGCAATAATAAACAGGGGACAGAACAGCAACAAAAAAAGGAGCCTGCCGGCTCCTTTTTTGTTGCTGTTTACCAGGTTCTCTTGAAATTCTTTTTCCGGTACTGTCCGGGCGTCATCCCGGTATACTTGCGGAAGGTCTTCGAGAAATGGCTCTGTGAACAGAAGCCCAGATACTGTCCGATCTCCAGCAGGCTGTACTCCGAGTACTGGATCATGCTCTGTGCTTCGCGCACGCGGCTCTTCTGAATGAATTCGCTGACAGTTTCTCCTGTTTCCTTCTTGAACAGGGCGCTGAAGTACGTCTCCGAAAGACCTGCATTGTCTGCGATCTGTTTCAGAGAGATATCATAGTGCAGATGCCTCAGGATATAATCGATGGACAGTTTCACCTTCTCACTCATCAGGACGTCTGACTTATTCTCGTTTACGCGTGTGGTGAAATCCAGCACCGCTGTGCGGTAGATTTCCCACAGACGTACGGAATCCTCGCAGTCATCCGCTTCCATGATGTAATTGTTGCTGAGCATGAAGGCTTCTTCCTCGCCCAGGCCGCCGTCCAACGCGGCGCGGGCGGCTAATGCCACTCCGACAATCACCGTGTAACGCTGCCGGCGCACCGGATCCGCGGACATTTTTTCTACCCGCTGGTGCCCCTCACTTTCCAGATACTTGGTCACACGTTTCAGATCGCCTTCCATGATCATGCCCTTTAACATCTTTTCCTGGGCATACTTTCCGGTGGAGCGGATCTCATCTCTGGTCTGTGTGATCTCCCGATGTACTCTTTTGGCTTTGACTTCCGTTTCTTTTACTTCCGGCGTGGGATTCTGCTGCATTTCTTTAGCCCTCCACTCTTTCTTGGCGCTTCGGAATCAACTTATACGTTGTCTATTTTACCACAAAAGCATAACATTATCTAGTCCAAATGTTAAATTATCTTATCAATTTTGAAACTTTTTTATGACGTACTATGCAGGCAGTCTGATTTTTTATACCATATTTCCTATGCTCATAGAATCCATCTATTCAACCGTGCCTTCTGTCTAAATAACCGATGTGATGAGCCAGGGAATAAAATAGGAAACTACGCACATGATCACCGTGGCGATCAGCAGCCCCAGGTAAACGGCCGGCAATGCCTTGCGGAAACGAATGTCTAAGAGCGCCGCGATCAGCGATCCTGTCCAGGCTCCGGTCCCTGGCAGAGGAATCCCCACGAACAGCGCCAGCCCCAAGAATTCGACCCGGCGGATCTGCTCGCTCTTGCCCAGCGAACGTTCCTCCAGCCGTTCCACCAGCGGGCGGAACAACCGGGTCTTCTTCAGCCATGTAAAAATAGGAGTAATAAAAAGCAGAATAAACGGTACCGGGATCGCATTCCCCAGCAGGCAGAAAAGTACGCCCCGCCAGAGCGGCAGATGCAGCAGCGAGGAGCAGATAATGCCGCCCCTCAGCTCCACGATGGGGATCATGGACACCACAAAAACGATCAGTTCTTCCGGCAGCCCCGCCATCGTATTCATAAACCAATGTATAATTGTCTCTGCCATATTCCTCTCTACCTGCTTCCCATAAAGGCTTCAATATCTTCCACAGAACGGGGCGTGACCGCCGAAAGGTTTTCACATCCGTTCTCCGTGATCAGGCAATTGTCCTCCAGACGGAATCCGATGCCCCACTCTTCGTGATAGATACCCACATCCACACAGAACACATAGCCGGGCTTCACAGGCTGGCTGTAGTCGCACACGTCGTGCACATCAAAGCCCACCTGATGTGCGCCGCCATGCCACATCAGCTTGCCCACCGGTTCGCCTGCCTTCAGTGCGCCGATCTCCCGCAGCAGATTTCCGCAGTATTCATGCACCATCTGGTCCACCTCCCGCGTGGTATAGCCTGGCCGCAGGATCTCAAACATATGGTTGGAAGTCTGATAGGCGCACTCATACAGGGCCTTCTGACGATCGCTGAAGCGGCCGTTCACCGGCCATCCTCGGGACACATCCGTGCACATAAAATCCCAGATAGCACCTACATCATTCAGCACCATATCGCCGTCCTGCGCCTGCCCGCGGTATGCATAGTAGTGAATGCAGAAATTGTTCTGCCCTGCGGAAATGATGGAAGGAAACGCCGGGGAAAGCACCCCGTGCTGGGCCAGCGCATGATCCCACTCTGCCTTGTACTGATATTCATACAAACCCGGGCGGGAAGCCTTCATCATGGCCAGAATGCCGTCCCGGGTGATCGTCTCCGCTTTCTTCATGGCCTCGATCTCACAGGGCTTCTTGACAGAGCGCATGCGGCAGATCTGCGGATGCAGGTTGATCTGAGACAGATACGGGAAGTACTCCTTTGCCTTGTTGGAAAGCTTCATGGCATCGCGCCAGGGCTCTGCGGCGTCCAGCTGGTCAAAATCCAGGCAAAGATACCCGTAATCCCCGGAATACGCCATGCGGCGGAACTCATCCGCGAACTTCTCCACATTTCGGAAATCCTTGATGCCTGAGAGTTCCTCCGCCTGCGCGGGCTTCAGCCGTTCTCCCGTCCATCTTTCCGCGTGCTGGTCCGGCGGCAGCAGATAAAGGCATTCTTCCACGGACTCTTCAGCTACTTTCGCCAGAAAAACCGTCCGCTCCTGGGTGATGCCGGTAAAATACACAAAGCTGCGATCCGCAAAGAAGGGATACATCTCATCTGCTGTTTTCCGTGGCGCATGCCCGGAAAACAGCACGACCAGCGATCCGGCGGGAAGGGTGCGATAAAGCGCCTGACGATTCTCAACAAAAAACTTCTGTTCCATGGAAGTTTACCTCTCTTTTTTCTTATGGGTATTGCGTATGGTCTTTTTCTTTTTCTGTTCCGGACGCCCGTGGGACATCCCGGCTGGCTTTGACGCCCCTGCAGATCGCGTGCTGCCGCCTCCGCGGTGCTCCGTGCTGCGGCGCTCTGTGCTGCGGTGCTCTGTGCTGCGGTGCTCGTCTCGTCCTCCGGGTCTCCCCGGCCGGGGCGGAATCAGGCAGTGCCTGTCATAGCCGATCAGATCTTCCCGGTGCGCCGCGGTCAGCGCTTCCTTTACCAGATCGTACAACGCCGGGTCCCGGTACTGGATCAGAGCCCGCTGCAGCGCCTTCTGGTGCGGATCCCGCACCACATCCACAGGCTGCATGTTCCGGGGATCAAGGCCTGTGTAGTACATACAGGTGGAAATCGTGGCCGGCGTCGGATAAAAATCCTGCACCTGCTCCGGCATATATCCCATGTCCCGCACGGCTTCCGCCAGTGCCACGGCATCCGAGAGCGTGCTACCCGGATGAGAGGAAATCAGATACGGGACCAGGTACTGCTTCATCCCCAGTTTTTCATTCATGCGGCGGTACTTCTGCGCAAAGGCCTTATAAACGCGGTTGGACGGCTTTCCCATCAGCCGCAGCACCCGCTCGGAAACATGTTCCGGCGCCACCTTCAGCTGACCGCTCACATGATACTGGCACAGCTCCCGCAGGAACTCGTCGGAGGGATCGGCCAGCACGTAGTCAAAACGGATCCCTGAGCGCACGAACACCTTTTTGACCCCCGGCAGGGCGCGCAGCGCGCGCAAAAGCGCCAGATAGTCAGAATGATCGACCTTCAGATTCCGGCAAGGTTCCGGGAAAAGACACTGCTTGTTCGTGCAGGCCCCGATGCGGAGCTGCTTCTCGCAGGCGGGATGGCGCAGATCCGCCGTGGGGCCGCCCACATCGTGGATATATCCCTTAAAATCCGGATCCTTGATGATCTCCCGTGCTTCTTTTAAAATCGATTCATGGCTGCGGGTCTGTATGATGCGCCCCTGGTGAAAGGTAAGCGCACAAAAGCTGCAGCCGCCGAAGCATCCTCGGTTGCTTGTAAGGGAAAACTTCACCTCTGAAAGTGCGGGGATACCACCCGCCGCATCGTAGGAGGGATGCGCTCTGCGGGTATAGGGCAGATCATAAACAGCGTCCATTTCAGCCTGCGTCAGCGGTTTGGCCGGCGGATTCTGGATCACGAACAGCTTCTTTCCGTAGGCCTCTGCCAGACGTTTCCCGGAAAAGGGATCTGTATTGGCATACTGTATTCCAAAGCTTTCCGCATAGGCACGCCGGGATTCCTGCAGTTGCTGCCAGGTGGGCAGCTCTATGATCTCCCCGTCCTCCGGAAGACGCACCGCGCGATAGGCCGTCCCCGCGATCCAGGTAATATCCCGGACGGGGATCCCTGCCGCCAGCGCTTCCGCAATTTCCGGTATGGAATGCTCTCCCATGCCGTAGGAAATGATATCCGCCTGGGAATCCAGCAGCACGGAGGGCCGCAGGCTGTCAGACCAGTAGTCATAGTGCGCCAGCCGCCGCAGGCTGGCCTCAATGCCTCCTGCAATGATCGGCACGTCGGGGTAGGCCCGGCGGATCCAGTTGCCGTACACGATGACTGCGCGGTCAGGCCGCAGTCCCATCTTCCCGCCCGGCGAATAGGCATCCGTTTTCCGGTGCTTCCGCGCCACGGAATAATGGTTTACCATGGAATCCATGTTTCCGGCAGAGATCAGAAACCCCAGCCTGGGACGCCCGAATTCCCGGATGGCCTCCTCCTTACGCCAGTCCGGCTGGGCCAGAAAGCCTATGCGATAGCCCAGAGACTCCAGCAGCCGTGTCAGAATGGCCGGCCCAAAGGAAGGATGATCCACATATGCGTCACCACTGACATAAACGAAATCCACGCTGTCCCAGCCGCGCGCTTCCATTTCGCCTCTGTTGATCGGAAGAAAATCCTGCATGGTCCTCCTTCTTACCCCAGCGCCAGGTTGGGGATGGCATTCAGGTCCCAGCCGTCACGCTGTCCGCCAAGGTACCGATAGTACCCGGCTGCGGCGATCATGGCTGCATTATCCGTGCATAGAATGGGCGGCGGACAATAGAGTGTAACGCCTGATTTTCTGCAGGCATCATCCAGCGCCGCACGAAGTGCGCCGTTGCTGGCTACGCCTCCGGCCAGCACCAGTCTTTTTTCGCCCAGATCCTTGACCGCTGACATGGCGTGGGTCACCAGCACATCCGTCACCGCCTTCTGGAAGGATGCGGCCACATCTGCCTGCACCACGGTCTCCCCCTTCATCTCCGCCCGGTTAAGTTCATTGAGCACGGCCGATTTCATGCCACTGAAGCTGAAATCATACGCGGAGCCGTCCACCTTGCCGCGCGGAAACTCATAGGCGTGGGGATTTCCTTCCCGGGCTGCCTTTTCGATTTTTGGCCCACCGGGGTATCCCAGCCCGATGGCCCGGGCCACCTTATCGAAGGCCTCGCCCGCAGCATCGTCCCGCGTGCGCCCCAGGATCTCGAACTGACCGTAATCCTTCATATAGGCCAGGTGTGTGTGCCCGCCGGAAACGATCAGGCACAGAAAAGGAGGCTCCAGCTCCGGATGGGCGATCAGGTTGGCGCACACATGCCCTTCGATGTGATTGACCCCCACCAGGGGCTTATCCGCGGCGAACGCGATGGCCTTTGCCTCCGCCACGCCGACCAGCAGCGCGCCCACCAGCCCCGGTCCGTAGGTCACGGCGATCGCATCGATCTGGTCCAGCGTGACATCTGCCTCCCGCAGGGCTTGGCGAAGTACGGTGTCTATATTTTCAATATGCTTTCGGGATGCCAGCTCCGGCACCACGCCCCCGTACAGGGTATGCAGCGCGATCTGGGAGGAGATCACATTGCTCAGCACCTCCCGGCCGCCCCGCACCACGGATGCGGCGGTCTCATCGCAGGAACTTTCGATCCCCAGCACCAGCAGATCTTTCTTTTCTTCTATCATGCTTCCTCATCCTCCGGGAACCGCAGTGTCTTCTTTTTGCCGTCCCGCCCCAGCTTTGTGCGGGGGAAAATGCGCCGCGCCTCCTCCAGATAATCCTCCGGACGGTTCATGGACGGGCTGAAATGCGTCAGCCACATCTCCTTCGGCGCGGCCTCCCGGGCCAGCGACGCCGCTTCCCGAAAGGTCATATGTTTGTGCTCCAGCGCCTTGCTTTGCTTATCCTCTTCCCCGTACATGCCCTCGCAGATGAAAAGATCCGCATCCGCCGCCGCGTGGGCGATGGCGGGCACCGGCCGGGTATCCGTACAGTAGGTCACCTTCAGGCCCTTTCTGGCACTGCCCATGACCATATCCGGCGTGTAGGTATTTCCCTCCCACTCCACCGTCTTTCCCTTCTGCAGGGGATTCCACAGCTGTACCGGAAGGCCCAGCGCCTTTGCCTGCTCCACCTGGAACTTGCCCGCGCGCGGAATGGAGACGCTGTAGCCGTAGCAGACCACATTGTGATTTACGCGAAAGGCGTGGATCTGCATGCCCTTCACCGTAATGTCCTCTTCCCGCTCTGTAAGCTCGTGAAATTCCAGTGGAAAAGGAAGCTCCGGCGCGATGCTCTTTAAAGCATTCACGGTCCGCTGAAGCCCCTTGGGGCCGATGAACAGCAGCGGCTCCGCGCGCTCTGCGTTCCCCATAGAAAGCAGAAGGCCCGGCAGCCCGCTGATATGGTCTGCGTGATAATGGGTAAAGCAGATAACATCGATGGGTTTAAAGCTGATCCCCTGCTTCCGGGCCGTGATCTGCGTGCCTTCGCCGCAGTCGATCAGAAGCTGATGTCCTTCAAATCGGAGCATCAGGGCCGTCAGCCATCGATAGGGGAGGGGCATCATACCGCCGGTCCCCAGCAAACAAATATCAAGCATCGGTCAGCTTTCCCTCCTTTCTCTGCATCAGGATGGCATCCTCCTCCGGATGCCGGTAATAGCGTTTTCTTCTTCCGATGGTCCGGAAGCCGATCTTTTTATACAGACCGATGGCGGGTACATTGCTTTCCCGTACATCCAGATTCCACATGACGATGTTCGGCGTTTCCTGCAGAAGATATTGGAACAGGCGGGTGCCGATCTGCTGCCCCCGCATCTCTTTTTCCACCGCGATCCGCAGGATATCTCCTTCATCCAGCACCATCTGGGTGCCAAGGTATCCCACCAGGCGGCCGCTGCACTCCGCAGCCAGATACAGGCTGTGTGAATCTTCCATCTGTGAAAGAAGGGCCTTTTCCGACCAAGGGTCCGAAAAGCAGGCCATCTCCAGCCGGGCCGCACAGGCAGCCTCTGCCTTGCGCATCGGCCGGATCGTTACTGTTTCATTCATCCGGTGACGCCTCTTTCTTTTTCGGCTCTCACACGTTCTGCCTGAGACACGCGCAGGTAGTTGGGCGCGTGCTCTCCGGCGCTCTGTGTCTTTCCCTGCTGCAGATACACGGCGCCCAGTGCGGCCACGCAGGCGGCGCGCTGTCTGGCGGCGGGTGCAGGCGCAAAGAGGGCGTTCTCCCCCATCATTGCCTGCAGCGTCTCCCGGAACACCGGCACGCCGTCTCCCAGGAAGACCACCGGACCGGGTTCCTTCATCAGGATCTCCGCGAGTTCTTTAATGCCCATGGCTGCCGCCGGCATCTCCACCGAAAATTCCTGCCGGAAGGTATAGATGCCCGTATACACCTGCTGTCTTCTTGCGTCCATGATCGGGCAGATGCGGTGCGCGCAGAACGGAAGCTGATACGCCATGGCATCTACCGTGGGTACCGCCAAAATCGGCACGTCCCAGGCAAAGGCCAGCCCCTTCGCAGTGGCGCTTCCGATGCGCAGCCCCGTAAAGGACCCCGGCCCTTCCGCCACGGCAATGCCGTCGAAGGAAGCCTTATCCTGTTCTGTCATCCGCAGGATCTCATCGATCATGGGCAGCAGGGTCTGCGAGTGTGTTTTTTTGTGATTGACCGTATATTCTGCGATCAGATTATCATCCTCCCACACGGCGGCCGAGGCCACCAGAGAGGAGCTTTCGATCCCCAGTATCTTCATAATATCAATGCTCCGCTTCATCCGGACCGGTCAACGTGATCTTCCGGTAATCCCATCCCTTTTCCAGTTCCTTTTCGATTCGGATGTGAATGGCATCCGCCGGGATCACCTCCGGGAACAGCTGCGCCCACTCAACCAGGCAGACGCCTTCACCGTAGAAATATTCCTCAATGCCGATCTCATAGAGCTCTTCCGGATCTCCGATCCGGTATACATCAAAGTGGCAGAGCGGCAGACGGCCGCTCTCATAGCGCTGCATAATGGTAAAAGTAGGGCTGGATACCGGCCCCTCAATGCCCAGTCCGGCCGCAAAGCCCTGGGTAAAGACCGTTTTACCGGTACCAAGATCTCCATCCAGGCAGTAGACACTGCCGGGACGTGCTGCCCGCGCCAGCTGCTCTCCCAGGCGGAAGGTCTCCTCCGGGGAGTGCGATTCTATCAATCTGCTTTGGCTCATGCTCTTTAAGCCCCCTATTCGCGGATCTTCATGGTCAGTGAGATCCGCTTCTTGGCCATATCCACGGAAAGGACCTGCACCTTCACCACATCGCCCACGCTGACAGCCTCCAGCGGATGCTTGATAAAACGATTGCTGATCTGGGAGATATGTACCAGACCGTCCTGATGCACGCCGATATCCACGAAGGCGCCGAAATCGATCACGTTCCGCACCGTACCGTTTAAGATCATACCGGGCTTCAGATCAGACATCTCCAGCACGTCGCTTCGCAGCACGGGTCGCGGCATTTCCTCTCTGGGGTCTCGGCCGGGCTTTTCCAGCTCGCTCACGATATCCTTCAGTGTTTCTGCGCCTACGCCCAGCTCCGCTGCCGTCGCTGCCATGTCACGGATCTTCCGCTCCAGTCCCTTCAGGCTTCCGGCGGCCACATCCTTTTCCGTATAGCCCAGTTTCTTTAACAGCGCCCGGGCCGCCCCGTAGGACTCCGGATGCACCGCCGTCTGATCCAGGACCTCTTTTCCGCCTCGGATTCGCAGGAAGCCCGCGCACTGCTGGAACGCCTTCGGCCCCAGCTTGGGTACCTTTTTCAGTTCCGCACGGGAGGAGAACCCTCCGTTTTCTTCCCGGTAGATAACAATGTTCTTTGCCAGCGTCTTATTGATGCCGGCCACATATTCCAGCAGAGAGGCGGATGCGGTATTCACGTCCACGCCCACACGGTTCACGCAGTTTTCCACCACGCCCGTCAGGGCCTCTCCCAGCTTTTTCTGGTTCATATCATGCTGATACTGTCCCACACCAATGCTCTTGGGATCGATCTTTACCAGCTCCGCCAGCGGGTCCTGCAGTCTTCTGGCAATAGATGCGGCACTTCGCTGTCCCACATCAAAGTTCGGGAACTCCTCGGTAGCCAGCTTGCTGGCGGAATACACGGAAGCACCCGCCTCGTTCACGATCACATACTGCACGCGCGCATGGGTCTTCTTCAGGAAATCCGCGATGACCTTTTCAGACTCGCGGGAGGCTGTGCCGTTGCCCACGGAAATCAGCGTGATATGGTATTTTTCGATCAGCTGCTTCAGCACACGCTCGGCTTCTGCCACCTTATTCTGCGGTGCAGTGGGATAGATGACGACCGTATCCAGTACCTTGCCGGTGGCATCCACCACGGCCAGTTTACAGCCGGTACGGAAGGCCGGGTCCCACCCCAGGACCACCTGCCCCGTGATAGGGGGCTGCAGCAGCAGCTGCTCCAGGTTGCGGCCGAATACCACGATGGCGCCGTCCTCTGCTTTTTCCGTCATCTCGGATCGCAGATCCCGCTCGATGGCAGGCTTCAGCAGACGGCGGTAGCTGTCCGTCAGCATCTGCTCTAAAAATTCCTGTGCCGCAGGGACCTGACCGCGGATCACCTGGGAACGCAGATAACGCAGGGCGGTCTCTTCCTCCATATCAATGCGGACATTCAGGAATTTTTCCTTTTCGCCCCGGTTGATGGCAAGCACCTTGTGGCCGCCGGTCTTCCGGATGCTGTCCTCGTAGTGGTAATACATTTCATACACGGAGGTCTTTCCCGGCTCCTTCGCCTCCGAGATCACACTGCCGCAGTTGCGGGTGGCATCCCGCAGGAAGGCGCGCACCTCCGCGCGCTCCGCCAGCTGCTCCGCCAATATGTCGGAAGCCCCTGCCAGGGCCGCGGCCGTATCCTCCACGCCCTTTTCCGGATCCACAAAGGCTTCGGCCAGCTTTTCCGGGAGCTCCCGGGGACTTCCCGAAAGCAGCATCTCCGCCAGCGGCCCCAGGCCCTTTTCTTTGGCCATGGAGGCGCGGGTGCGGCGCTTCTGCTTATACGGAAGATACAGATCCTCCACCGCCACCAGGGTCTCTGCCTGGCGGATCTTCTGTTCCAGTTCCGGCGTCAGCTTTTCCTGCTCCCGAATGGCGGCGATCACCGCCTCCTTGCGCTCTTCCAGCCCGCGCAGATAGCGCAGTCTCTCGTCCAGGCTCCGGAGTACTTCGTCGTTCAGAGACCCCGTGACTTCCTTGCGGTAGCGGGCGATGAAGGGGATCGTATTGCCCTCATCGATCAGCCGGACGGCAGCCTCTGCCTGCCCGGGCCGTATGGAAAGTTCCTGCGCCAGTTTTTGTATAATATCCATATGTAAGCTCAAAAGGCCGCCATCTGGAATATCAGATGGCGGCCCGGTCTTCCTTTCTATTTGTTCCGTTACGCCTCAAAGACCCGGATCCGGGAGAGCACCGTCACCTGGGCGGCTGCCTCTTCAAAGGCCGCCTCACTCATGACCTCCGTCAGGAAGCCTGCCTCTCCGGGGATCTTTGCCTTCACCGGTCTGGCACCGGCAAATACCTCCTGCGCTTTCTGCGACTCCTGCTCCGGCACGCGGATCAGGAAGGCGCGCTCCGCCTCACCCTGCGGCGCCAGCGGGCAGCTTTCGCCCTTCCAGCCCGGATAGACCGTCTTTCCGGGATTCTGCAGGGCCTCCACCACGTCGCCCATTACGGCCGATGCGGTCGCATCCTTTCCGGCGCCTCTTCCGTAGAACATGACATCATCCACCATGTTCCCGTGCACCAGAATGCCGTTGAAAACGCCGGATACCGCATACAGCGGATTTTCCGCCTTTACCAGGAACGGTGCCACGCACACAAAGGCGCGTCCGTCCACCATGCGGAAATCCCCCAGCAGCTTGATCTCACAGCCCAGGGAGTGCGCATAGGTAAAGTCCGTCACAGAGATCTTACTGATCCCTTCCGTATACACATCGTGATAATCGACCTTCTGTCCCAGAACGATGGATGCCAGGATCGCGATCTTGCGGCAGGCATCATATCCTTCGATATCCGCCTCCGGCTTGCGCTCCGCGTATCCCTTGGCCTGAGCCTGGGCAAGTGCATCTGCGAATTCCCAACCCTCCCGGTCCATCTTGGTCAGGATATAGTTCGTGGTCCCATTCAGGATACCGGTGATGGATTCGATCCGATCCGCCGTCAGGCAGGTCAGGAGCGGCCGAAGGATCGGGATCCCGCCGCCTACGCTGGCCTCAAAGAGGAAGCTGACGTTATGCTCTCTTGCGATCTGCTGCAGTTCCACGCCCTTCTGGGCCACCAGTTCTTTATTGGAGGTCGCTACGCTCTTGCCGGCCGCCAGCGCGCCGCTGACAAACGTGAAGGCAGGCTCCACGCCCCCCATGGTCTCCACCACCACAGAGACCTCCGGGTCTTCCAGGATGGTATTTACGTCATGCACCAGGACCTCCTGCACCGGCTGTCCGGGAAATTCCCGGATATCCAGCACATATTTGATCTCCAACGGCTCCCCGATATTCTTTTCCAGGATATCAGCGTTCTTCTTTACCACGTCAAAAACGCCGGAACCGATGGTGCCAAATCCCATTATCGCCATTTTAATCATCGTTTTTCCCCTTATTTCAGGCCTCTGACGGCCGTTTTCCCAAGCTCATCCACTTCAGATATCCATTGATGAACAGGTCAATATCCCCATCCAGCACACTGTTGACATTGCTGGTCTCCACATCCGTCCGCAGGTCCTTGACCATGGTATAGGGCTGCAGCACATAGGAGCGGATCTGTCTTCCCCATCCGATCTCTGTCTGCTCGCCCCGGATGTCCGATTCCTTGGCCGCGTTCTCCTGCTGCTTCAGGATGAACAGCTTGGCCTTCAGCATCTGCATGGCTTTATCTTTATTCTGGTGCTGGGACCGTTCATTCTGGCACTGCACCACGATTCCCGTGGGGAAGTGCGTAATGCGGATGGCCGAGGACGTCTTATTGATATGCTGTCCGCCGGCGCCGCTGGAGCGATAGGTATCGATGCGGATATCATCCTCATTGATCTCCACATCCAGGTCCTCCTCGATATCCGGCATCACATCGCAGGACACAAAGGATGTCTGGCGCTTGCCCGCCGCGTTAAAAGGCGAAATACGCACCAGCCGGTGCACCCCGTGCTCCGATTTCAGGTATCCGTAGGCATTCTCCCCGTTCACCTGCATGGTCACGGACTTAATGCCCGCCTCATCACCGTCCAGGTAATCCAGGAGCTCCACCGAATAGCCCTTCTTGTCCGCCCAGCGCGAGTACATGCGGTACATGATGCTGGCCCAGTCGCAGGCTTCGGTTCCACCCGCTCCGGCGTGCAGGGTCACGATGGCATTTTCCCGGTCATACGGCCCGGAAAGCAGCGTCGCGATCCGCAGCGTTTCCAGCGCGTCCCGGTAGCCTGTAAATTCCTCTTCGATCTCCGGCAGCAGGGAAGCATCCTCTTCCTCCTCCGCCATCTCGATAAGCGCTTCAATATCATCTTTTCTGCCGATCAGATCCCGCACTTTCTGCACGGTATCCTTCAGGCCCTTTAATTCCTGCATGGTGCGGGCCGCCTTATCGGCATCCTCCCAGAAGGTAGGTTCCTCCATGCTCTTTTCCAGCTCGGCTATGCGATTTTCCTTGCCGGCCAGGTCAAAGTGAATCCCTCACTTCCATTAATGGCTGCACAGTGGCCGCCAGATCTGCCTTATACTGATCCAGTTCTACCATTAACTTCACCTACTTTCTGCCGTGGCAATTCTTATATTTCTTCCCGGACCCGCAGGGGCAGGGATCATTGGGATAAATCTTCTTGGATTCGCGGCGCTTCGGAGCACGCACGGAGGTATCATCCCGGTTGGTCGCGGTGGGCTGCGCCACCTCTTCTCTTTCCACCTTCTGCTCCACACGCACGTGCGTCAGAAGCTTGACCGTATCCTCCATGATGGAATTTTCCATCTCCTCGAACATCTCGAAGCCGACCATCTTATATTCGATCACCGGGTCACGCTGGCCGTACGCAGCCAAGCCGATGCCCTCCCGCAGCTGGTCCATATCATCAATATGGGCCATCCACTTCTGGTCGATCACACGCAGCAGCACCACGCGCTCGATCTCACGGATCTGCTCCGGATCCGGGAACTCCGCCTCTTTCTTTTCATACAGACGGATGGCGCGCTCCTTCAGGAACTGCTTCATATCGTTCTTGCGGAACTTCTTCTGCTGCTCCTCCGTGAGGGTGATCGTCCCCAGCGGGAAGATCGGCTGTACCAGCTGATTGAACTCATTCATATCCCACTGGGACGCAGGGGCATCCTCCGGGATACAAACATTCACCAGGTTCTCCGCAATATCGCCGATGAACTTGATGACCACATCGCGCATGTTGTCGCCGTTCAATACCCGGCGGCGCTCCGCGTAAATGATCTCACGCTGTTCATTCATGACCTGGTCATATTCCAGCACGTTCTTACGGATAGCAAAGTTGTTGCCCTCGATCTTCTTCTGGGCACGCTCAATGGCATCGGAAAGCATCTTGTGCTCGATCTGCTCATCCTCCGGCACATTCAGGGAGTTGAACATGTTCAGCACACGCTCGCCGCCGAACAGACGCATCAGATCATCCTCCAGGGAGATGAAGAACCGGGATTCGCCCGGGTCGCCCTGACGACCGGAACGGCCTCGCAGCTGGTTATCGATACGTCTGGCCTCGTGGCGCTCCGTGCCGATGACCTTCAGGCCGCCCACGGCCCTGGCCGCATCGTCCAGCTTAATATCCGTACCACGGCCGGCCATGTTGGTGGCAATGGTCACGGCCCCGTGCTGTCCGGCATCCGCAATGATCTCCGCTTCCATCTCATGGAACTTAGCGTTCAGCACGTTGTGCGGGATGCCGCGCTTCTTCAGCAGACAGGAGAGCTCTTCGGAAGCCTCGATGGTGATGGTACCTACCAGCACCGGCTGTCCCTTGGCATGCGCCTCCGCAATTTCCTCCACGATGGCGTGCAGTTTGCCGCGGCGGGTCTTGTAGACGGCGTCATTCAGGTCCACGCGCTTCACCGGCACGTTGGTGGGAATTTCCACCACATCCATGCCGTAAATATCGCGGAATTCCTTTTCTTCCGTCATGGCGGTACCGGTCATACCGGCCTTTTTCTCAAACTTATTGAAGAAGTTCTGGAAGGTGATGGTAGCCAGGGTGCGGCTCTCTCTTTTAACCTTCACGTGCTCCTTCGCCTCGATGGCCTGATGCAGACCATCGCTATAGCGCCGTCCCGGCATAATGCGGCCCGTGAACTCATCTACGATCAGGACCTCATCATCCTTGACCACATAATCCTTATCCCGGAACATCAGGTTATTAGCCCGCAGCGCCAGGATAATATTGTGCTGGATCTCCAGGTTCTCCGGATCGGCCAGGTTTTCAATCTTAAAGAACTGCTCCACCTTTTCCACGCCCTGCGCGGTCAGGTTCAGCTGCTTATCCTTTTCATTCACCACGAAATCCCCGGTCTCCTCCACCTGGGTGCCCATCATAGCATCCATCTTGGTGAGCTCGGTGGCCTCACCGCGGGTCATGCGCTTGGCCAGATAATCGCAGATCTCATACAGCTTGGTAGACTTGCCGCTCTGCCCGGAAATGATCAGCGGGGTACGGGCCTCATCGATCAGGACCGAGTCGACCTCGTCCACGATGGCATAATGCAGATCCCGCAGCACCAGCTGCTCTTTGTAAATGACCATGTTATCTCTCAGATAATCAAATCCAAGTTCATTATTGGTCACATAGGTGATATCGCAGTTATAGGCCTCCCGGCGCTCCTCCGGCGTCATGGAATTCAACACCACGCCAACGGTCAGGCCCAGGAAACGATGGATGGCACCCATCCACTCCGCGTCACGCTTGGCCAGGTAATCATTGACCGTAACGATATGCACGCCCTTGCCGTCCAGTGCATTCAGGAAAGCCGGAAGGGTAGCCACCAGGGTCTTACCTTCACCGGTCTTCATTTCGGCAATGCGGCCCTGATGCAGGATAATGCCGCCGATCAGCTGCACCGGATAATGCTCCATGTGCAGGGTACGGCGGGCGCCCTCGCGCACCAGCGCAAACACCTCCGGAAGCAGATCATCCAGAGATTCGCCCTCCATATGGCGGCGCTTGTACTCCTGTGTCAACTCCCGAAGTTCATCATCGCTCTTGGCCATCAGGCCATCGCGATAGCTTTCGATTTTACGGACCGTAGGTTCCAGGTTCTTGCAGATCCGGGAACTCTTCGTTCCAAAAAGTAATTTTGCTAAATCCATAATTTATCTCCATCTTGTGCTTAGCAGATCGATGTAAGGCGCACGTGGGGTGTGCGCATTATTGCACATTGTATCATTTTTCAGGGGCTATTGCAAGTGAGGATTCTTGCAAATCCCGGGGCTGGTGCAGACTTTCGATGGGCTGCAACGAGGGCCGGGGCTGGTGCAGGCGTTACGAGGGCATGAAAACTTCCGATCTTCGGTCATTTCCCGGTCGCGGCCAGGAAAATGGCCGCGCCGGCTAAATGGCCTCAGCTCTTCGGATATTGCCGCCGGTGGGGACTGCAGCCGTTTAATTGTAAAACCAAGAACAGCTATAGTATGGCATAAACTGCACATGATAATATAGCGAAAAGACTACATTTATGTGAACAAATATGGCGTACATGTTAACACAAGATTTTTCTGACTGCACCCATCCCCACAAGCCGCATAACCCGAAGAGTCGAGGCCCTATAGCCGGCGCGGCCGTTCCCCCGGCCGCGACCGGTATAGGACCGAGAATCGGAAGTTTTCATGCCCGCATAGAGATTGTGCCAGTCTATTGTCCTCTCACATCCCACCAGCATTCTTCACCAATCTCAGCCCAAATTGCAAAAAATAGTCTTTTTTTGGTTGAATTTTTCTGATTTTATGTTAAACTTGACTCAAAGAAGTTCCGTGGGCGCCGAAATCACAGATAGCCCGCACGCAGGGCCGGGCTCCCGCTCTTCTTTTAATCTATATAGTAAGGAGCTGATGCTATGCGTTTTACGATTTCCGGAAAAAACATGGACCTGACAGAGAGGCTTCAGGAGCAGGTTATTGAAAAGCTGTCTAAGCTGGAGCGTTACTTCCGTGAGGATACGGAGGTACAGGTCACCTTGAGCGTGGAAAAGGAGCGTCAGAAAATAGAAGTCACCATTCCCATGAAGGGAACGACCATTCGGGCCGAAGAATCCAGCCCGGATATGTATGCTTCCATCGATCTGGTGCAGGAGACCATCGAGCGCCAGCTGCGCCGGTATAAGACCCGTCTGACGGATCGCTATCAGACCGGTTTTACCCCCCGTTATCTGGAGGAAGCGACGGAAGAGGATGATGATGATGGTATCCGCATCGTCCGGACCAAGCACTTTGCCTTAAAGCCTATGGATCCTGAAGAAGCCTGCCTGCAGATGGAGATGCTGGGCCACAATTTCTTTGTGTTCCGTGATGCCCAGACCGAGCAGGTGTGTGTAGTCTACAGAAGAAAAGACGGTGCGTTCGGACTGATCGAACCGGAATAATAAAACAGATTGGCTCCAAAGAGCCACAATATATAAAGCAAATCGGGGCTGTCGCACCTTAGTGCGACAGCCCCTTTCCTCGTTGTTAATCGATCACGTTTCTGATACTTGCGACACCGCGGTAGTTCCAGGAGGATACCTTGATGCCGGAGCGTTCGTTGGAGGCGTGTACTACTTCGCCGCCGCCGATGTAGATGCCTACGTGGCCGCCGTAGTAGATGATGTCGCCGGGCTGTTTGTTGGAGGAGCTTACGCTTCTTCCGCAGCCGCCCTGGGAATCGGAGGTTCTGGGAAGGCTGATGCCGAAGTGGCCAAATACAGCCTGGACAAAACCGGAGCAGTCAACACCACTGGAAAGGCTTGTGCCGCCGTATACGTAGGGGACATTTCCTACGAAGGAGAGAGCGTAGTCAACGATGGCATCGCGGGTTCCGCTGTAGGAATCATCGTCGTCATCCTCATCGTCCTCGTCTTCTTCTTCCTCTTCTTCCGCGACCTGCTCGACTTCTTCTTCCTCGTCGTCGTCTTCGATCACTTCTTCATCTTCATCGTCCTCTTCCTCTTCTTCTTCCTCATCGTCAGAATCGTCGGAAGATTCCTCTTCATCCTCATCCTCATCCTCATCCTCGTCATCTTCATCGTACTCGGGAGCGGGCTCTTCGTCCTCTTCATCCTCTTCTTCGTAGGATTCCTCAGGCTCTTCCTCTTCTTCCGCCTCGGCTGCTGCTCTGGCTTCCGCTTCCTCGGCCTCGCGGGCTTCTCTCTCGGCACGTTCCTGTGCTTCGATGGCTTCTCGAACCTCTTCGATGGTGACGGCCTTCTCAAAGTCAACGGAGAAGGTCACGTAATTGCTGGCTACATAGCCGGTCACATCGTCATCGATGCGGATCTTGGCAAAGCCCTCTTCCTGAGAGATAACATCGTATTTCTCTTCCGCGGAGAGCAGGGTGATAACGGAGCTGTCCGTGTCAGCCTCAGACCGCAGACGCAGGGTCTCGGGATAGACCGTCGCCTTGACATCGCCCACCTCGTAGGCAATTGCTTCAGCTTCCTCGCCGGTCACAAAGTAATCCGACTTGGTGTAACCCTCTACGGCACCGGACTTGATCTTGTACCAGCGGCCGTCTTCCTTTTCAACAACATCCACGATGGTAGCCGCGGCATTGTTGTAGATCTTACCGACTACATCGCCGTTCTCGCTGGCTTCGTCACGAATGTTGACGTTGCTGATGGTCTGCGCAATAGCGATATTTTCATAAGGAGAAACTCTTTCCTCTTCCTCCGCCTGCTGATCGATTTCTTCAGCCAACTCTCTGGATTCGGCTTTGTCCTCCTCGGTCTTTTCATACTTTGTGGTGGAGACGACCTTTCTGGCATTCAGCATGCCTTCGCTGGTCTTCTTGACCTGAGCGATACCGCTGACAAGCAGGCCATCCGCTGCAGCTGCCGCACTCTCTGCTGTTTCCGCAGCCGCGGTCTCCACGGTCTGGGCTGCTGCTTCCTGGGTCTCTCCCGCCAGTACGCTGGAAATTCCCGCATGGGCTGTATTTCCGGTTGCTGCCATGACCGGGGTGGCCAGACACATACTGCCGGCGACGCCGATACTAACAGCTTTCATCCAAAAACGATTCCAAGATTTTAACACAATCATACACCTCCAGGGTCTGTTTTTGCTTTCTCTGATGGTGGATAACCCCTGTTTTCATCAAATATTACGGAAAAACCAGGGTTTATCTCGCATTTATTACGTAAATGTTACATACGATGAATCAAATATAACAGGTTATTACGCATATGTCAAGAACTTTTTATTGGAATGTGCTTTTCTTGAAATAAACCAGTAATGATTTCTGTAGAATATCTGCAGTTCTCTGCAGCAGACCTGCGGCAGTCATCATTCTTTACCCGGAGTTGCAAAAAGGGAATTTCTGTTCTACAATAGAGAAACCAAAAGAGAAACAAAGAAGGTGCAGTATGAGAGAATTATCACAGCGTACATCGCAGTTTACCGATTCCGTGATCCGCCGGATGACCAGAATTTCCAATCAGTACGGAGCCATCAACCTGTCCCAGGGCTTTCCGGACTTTGATCCGCCCCAGGCCCTGCTGCAGCGGCTGGCGGAAGTTTCCGCGGAAGATTTCCATCAGTATTCCATCACCTGGGGCGCCAAAAACCTGCGGGAGGCGCTGGCCGAAAAGCAGTCCCGTTTTATGGGGCTCCCGATCGACCCGGAGCAGGAGATCGTGATCACCTGCGGCAGCACGGAGGCCATGATGGCCGCCATGATGACCGTTGTAAATCCCGGCGACACGGTTGCCATCTTCTCTCCGTTCTATGAAAATTATGGAGCGGACACCATTCTCTCCGGCGCCGTGCCTGTGTACATCCCCCTGGTCCCGCCTACCTACGATTTTGATCCGGAGGTCCTGGAGGATGCCTTCCGAAAGGGCGCCAAGGCCCTGGTGCTCTGCAATCCCTCCAATCCCTGCGGCAAGGTCTTCACAAAGGAAGAGCTGTTGGTGATCGCGGATATTATCAAGCGGTATGACGCCTATGTGATCACGGACGAGGTGTACGAGCATATCATCTATGAGCCTTACCGGCACGTGTACATGGCCTCGCTTCCCGGTATGTTTGAGAGGACGATTTCCTGCAGTTCCCTCTCCAAGACCTATTCCATAACCGGATGGCGGCTAGGCTACACCATTGCGCCGCCGGAGATCACGGACCGCATCCGCAAGGTACATGATTTCCTTACGGTCGGTGCCGCCGCGCCCCTCCAGGAGGCCGTGATCCCCGGGCTGAAGATGGGCGACGACTACTATCAGTCTCTCCGGGAACTTTACTCCCGAAAGCGGGATCTGTTCATGAAAGGCATGGATGACATCGGCCTGATTCATAACGTTCCTCAGGGCGCCTATTATATAATGATGGATATTTCGGAATTCGGATATGATGATGATCTGAAATTCTGTGAAGACCTGGCCGAAAAGGTAGGTGTGGGCGCGGTGCCCGGCTCCTCCTTCTTCCGGGAGCCGGTAAATCACCTGATCCGCTTCCACTTCGCAAAAAAAGAGGATACCCTGCAGCAGGCCCTGGACCGGCTGTCGGATATCCGAACGAAAATGAGTTAACCCACTTTTGTCATGTTGTCTGCCTGCTGGAGGATGATGTCCGTCAGTTCCAGCTGCCGGATCCAGTCCTTCGGAATGGCGTCCAGTCCCAGCCGGGCTCCCAAAATGTTGCCGGCGATGGCGCCGGTGGAGTCGCTGTCTCCGCTGTGGTTGACTGCGCTGATCAGTGCGGCGGTAAGATCGTCCGGGTGCCGCAGACAGCTGAAGATGGCGATGGCCAGTGCCTCATCTCCTACCCAGCCGCCGCCCAGGGAGTGAATGGCATCCACATCCGGAATATCTCCGGCGGCGAGTTCCATGGCGCGGTGCACCAGTTTTACAAAGGCCTCTGTCTGAGGCAGGGTCTGTCCCCAGGCTGCCTGCACCGCCTGCAGGGAATCCTCCACGATCTCCTTCAACTGTTTTTCTTCCATATAAATAATGCGGTAAACGATATCCGAAAGCATACCGGCCGGAATCCAGCCGTCCGGGTGCCCATGCGTGATGGCACCGGAGGCAGCGCCTACCAGCAGCGGTTCGCCCCAGAAAGCCGTAAACCCGGCCGGGGCGGAGCGCATCACGCCGCCGCAGCCCTTGGAATGATTCAGCGGTTCCTCCATGGTGCCCATCTCACCGCTTCGCAGGGCAGAAAGACAAGTGTTGCCAGGCGCGCGGTTTACATTCAGTTCCGGGACCGGCAGCAGCGTGCTTTCCTTATCCCACATCGTTTTCTTCTTCCGCGCGTAGTAATCCTGTGTTTTCAGCCAGCACAGATAGGCCTGATAAATATAATACTCCGCGCGGGCGGTATCTCCGGTCTGCTTTTTGTGCCGATATCCCAGCACCAATCCCTCATTGGTAAAAAGCGTCATCTGCGTATCATCCGAAAAGCGGGCTTTTCCGTCTTCCGGCACCAGATTCTGTATGCCACCCTCACCAAATCTGCGGCGGATAGCATCCCAGGAAATAAACTCCACTTCGTATCCCAGCGCATCTCCCAGAGCACCGGCCATCAGACAGCCGGCAATTTTCTGATACAACTCTGCTCGTTCCATGGCTCCCCCTTCTTAGATTCGTTGTTCCCGAACTTTCTGTTCCTGAACTTTTTCTTCCGCTTATGTGTTCCTGCTTTTATTGTAGAAGACCCTGGAAAGGTTGTCAAGGAAAGGTACACCGGACTACATCTGCTCTTTACAGCATCCCCAATGAAGTGTAAAATCAGGAAGAACTATGTCTCCAATGACACATCGAATCTGACTTATAACACACTGAATCTGACTCACAGGAGATACAGGAACGATGTTTTCACAATACCGCGGCCTGCGAAAAGAAATATATGTGCTTTGCTTTGGGCGGATCGTGACCAACCTGGGCGCCATGGTCTGGCCCATGCTTACCATGATCCTGAATCAGAAAATGGGCATGGGCGCCGGAACCATTTCCCTGGTGATGGCGCTGGTCAGCGGGATCATGCTGCCCGTGAACGTTCTGGGCGGCCGCCTTGCGGACCATTATAATAAGAAGAATGTCATTGTGATCTGTGATCTGATCTCCATCATCAGCTACCTGGTCTGCGCCTTCCTTCCTCTTTCGTCTGCTTCGCTGGGGATGATTCTGATTGCCGCGCTCTGCCAGACCATGGAATGGCCCTCCTACAATGCTTTGATTGCGGATATTACCAGGACCGCCGACAGAGAGAGGGCTTATTCCCTGATGTATCTGGGCGGCAACCTGGGACTGATCCTTTCACCTACCATTGCAGGAATGCTTTTTGCCCATTATTTGTGGCTGAGCTTTCTGATCAGCGGAATATCCATCGCGTGCTCTACGGTATTGATCTTTCTGATGGTGAGAGATATTCGGGTGGAAAAGGAGGATTCGGAGACGGCCATCTACCAGGCCGGCAGAGAAACAGACAGCCTGCGGCAGATCCTCTTTGAGCGGCCCATTCTTCTGCTCTTTGTGCTGATCTACGGGCTTTACAGTGGAATCTATCAACAGGCTAATGTTCTGATGCCGTTGGAGCTCGGCCGCATACACGGAGAAGCCGGGGCGCTGATCTACGGCTCGGTCTTCAGCGTGAACTGTATTATTGTGGTGATTTTCACGCCGCTGATCACGCGGTGGTTCCACCGGTTCACGGAGCCGCAGAAAATGCTTGTCGGTGACGGTCTGATACTGATCGGATTTGCCGTATTTCTTGTGTTCCTGGGGCATATCCCGCCTTATTATGTATCAATGACTATTTTTACCTGGGGCGAGATCTTTATGATGCTGGCCGACAGCCCCTATACCTCTGCCAGGATACCGGCCAGCCACAGAGGGCGGATCAACGGCTTAAATGCAGTGGCCCAGGCCATTCTGACCGCCGGCTGCCAGCTGCTGATCGGACAGCTGTACGAGCGGCATTCCCCGCTCATGGCCTGGGCCTCGGTCTATGCCATCGGGGCAGTCCTGATAGCACTCACTATCCTGCTAGGTATTCGTGATAAAAAGGTCTTTCCTAAATTATATGAAGGCAATCGATGACTCGTCAGGCGGCAAACAGCTGAAACACAAAAAGGCTCTCCTTTGGAACGCTATACCCCCGTATAAGCAGTTTCAAAGGAGAGTCTTTATTATGAGTCTTTATTATGCTGTAAGCAGGATGCTGCGCGCTCCTCAGCCGAGGACTTCCGCAGCGTGCAGGCGCCGCACCAGCATGGGAGCAGCCACCAGAGCGATGACGATCTTTACCAGGTCGCCCGGAATGAACGGGATCACGCCCGCAGCTAATGCCGCGCTAAATCCAAGGCCCGCCTGATACGCCAGCCAGGCCGTCCCGAACAGATAGCAGGCGCATGTTCCCAGGAGCATCCCCAGCAGTTCCGTCGCCCGTCCCTTGCTGTGTTCAAAGGCAAAGCCGCAGATCAACGCGATGAAAACATATCCCACCAGGTATCCGCCCGTCGGCCCCAGCAGCTTTCCGGCGCCGGCGGTGAAGCCCGCGAATACAGGCATCCCCGCGAACCCGATCAGCAGATACAGGATCACGCTGACGGTCCCAAGCTTCATGCCCAGAATGTAACAGGAAAAATAGATGGCCAGATTCACCAGGCTGATCGGCACCGGGCTGATCGGAATGGTCAGGGACAGCGGCCCCAGTACGCAGATGACCGCTGCCATCAGCGCTGTGATCACCATCGATTTTGTTTTATTTGCTGAACTCATTTTGCTCTTCTCCCTTCCGTTTTACGGTACCGGCTTGATCTCGTATCCCAGCCGCGTAAGCATCTCGCGGTCCTGCGCGGTATTATTGCCGACCGTGGTCAGCATATCGCCGGTCAGCGTGGCGTTCGCGCCAGAGGTAAACAGCACCTCGCCGCCATCCTCAAAATAGCTGCGCCCCGCTGCGATGCGAATATCCGCGGTCGGATTGATATACCGGAACATCGCGACAATGCGGGTGATCTCTTCCGGTGCCAGCTTCTCCCGGTTCCCCAGCGGAGTGCCCTTCACCGGAATCAGGAAGTTCAGCGGAATGGACTCCACCGCAAGCTCCGCCAGTGTCAGCGCCATGCTGATCCTGTCCTCCCAGGTCTCTCCCATGCCCAGGATACCGCCGCAGCAGATGGTCATTCCCGCGGCCCGTGCCCGGCGCACCTCCTCGATCTTATCCTCGAAGGTGTGCGTGGTACAGATTTCCGGGAAAAATCTTTCTGATGTTTCAATATTCGCGTGATACATGGTGACGCCCACATCGGCCAGCCGCTTCAGGTCTGCTTCCTCCATCAGGCCATGGGATGCGCAGAGGATCATGTCCGGGCAGGCCTCGTGCATGGCCCGGTAGCTCTCCACGGCGATTTCCAGATCCTTCCCCACCAGCGTTTTGCCCGCCGTCACAATAGAATACCGGTCCACGCCCTTGGCACGGATCTTCCGGCAATCCTCCACAAAAGTCTCCGCCGACAGGAAATCATACACCTCGCAGTTCGTATGATTATGCGCGGACTGCGCGCAGAACTTACAGTTTTCACTGCACCGGCCGCCGCGCCCGTTGATGATGCTGCACAGATCGGCTCTGTTCCCGCACAGCTCTCGGCGGATCAGATCCGCCCCCTCACACAGCTCCTTCAGATCCGCAGTCACAAAAAAAGAGAGATCCTCTCCTCTCTGCAGCCGCCGTCCCTGTATAATCTCCTCTGCAAGCTCCCGCATGATTCTTCCTCCTGATCCGATGCGGATATCAATTGTCAACCGCATTTTCTCACAAGAGTATACATTCGAGCCGTCCGATTGTCAACCTTTTTCT